>JAEZNB010000096.1 GCA_023441965.1 Bacillota bacterium | reverse complement strand
ACCCTGGAGAGCGGACAGCAGGTATTGTTCACAGATACGGTTGGCTTCATCAGGAAGCTGCCCCACCATCTGGTAGACTCCTTCCGCAGTACCCTGGAGGAGGCAAAATATGCAGATATAATCCTCCATGTTGTGGACAGCTCGAACCCGGATGCCTACAAGCAGATGCATATTGTTTATGACACCCTGGATAAGCTGGGAATTCGGGATAAGGCAATTATTACTGCCTTCAACAAACAGGATAAGGTTGAAGCAGAGCAAATCATGAAGGATTTTAAAGCAGACTATACTGTGAAGATTTCGGCTAAGACAGGTCAGGAGGTTAACAAGCTCCTGGAAATCATAGAGACAGTATTAAAGGAGCAGAAAATATTAGTAGAGAAGGTGTTCTCCTATCAGGAGGCAGGGAAGATTCAGGCAGTCCGTAAATACGGCCAGCTACTGGAAGAGGAGTATCGCCAGGAGGGTATCTATGTGAAGGCTTATGTGCCCAAGGACGTATATCAGGGACTGTAATTTGGGTCTTCATCGGCTATGTTTCTTAGAAACTTTATAGGAATTAATAACTAATTTAAATACTAGATATAGTGTAAGATTGAAAAATCTTGCATATATCTAGTATTTTTGTATTGACTATCCAATTATTATCTGATACTATGAAAACATAAAGATATGCCAGCAAAATCTCTACTTTGAGATAGCGGGAAGGGAGACAGTTACATATGATTAGCGTAGTGAAGAGAGATGGGCAGGTTGCTGAGTTTGCCCTGCAGAAGATCAGTGAAGCAGTTACGAAGGCCTTTATGGCTACAGAGAAGTTCTACACGGAGGAGATTATCAGCTTAATCTCACTGAGGGTTACTTCCGATTTCCAGAAGAAGATCAAGGACGAATCAATCCACGTAGAGGATATTCAGGACAGTGTAGAGAATGTATTGGAACAGACCGGATACACTGATGTGGCTAAGGCCTACATCCTGTACCGTAAGAATAGAGAAAAGATTCGTAATATGAAGTCAACGATTCTCGACTATAAAGAGATCGTTAACAGTTATGTGAAGGAAGAGGACTGGAGAGTAAAGGAGAACTCTACGGTAACCTATTCCGTCGGCGGATTGATCCTACATAATTCAGGTTCCATAACAGCCAATTACTGGCTGTCAGAAATTTATGACGAGGAGATCGCGAATGCTCACCGGAATGCGGACATTCATCTGCATGATCTTTCCATGCTGACCGGATACTGTGCAGGCTGGTCCTTGAAGCAGCTGATCAAGGAAGGACTCGGCGGTATTCCCGGTAAGATTACCTCCTCCCCCGCCAGCCATCTCTCTACACTCTGTAACCAGATGGTAAATTTCCTGGGTATTATGCAGAACGAATGGGCAGGAGCACAGGCCTTTTCCTCCTTTGACACCTACCTTGCTCCCTTCGTGAAGTTTGACAATCTGTCCTATAAAGAAGTGAAGCAGTGCATCCAGTCCTTTGTCTATGGTGTGAATACGCCGAGCCGCTGGGGTACTCAGGCTCCGTTCTCCAACATTACCCTTGACTGGACCGTACCGAATGACCTTGCCGAGCTCCCTTGTATCGTAGGTGGCAGGGAAGTAAATTTTAAGTACAAGGATTGTAAGGCTGAGATGGATATGGTGAATAAGGCCTTCATCGAGATCATGATTGAAGGGGATGCGAACGGAAGAGGCTTCCAGTATCCGATACCCACCTATTCCATTACCAGGGATTTTGACTGGTCCGATACCGAGAACAATAGTCTGCTCTTTGAGATGACGGCGAAATACGGCACACCTTATTTCTCCAACTACATCAACTCCGATATGGAGCCCAGTGATGTCCGCTCCATGTGCTGCAGACTTCGCCTGGATCTTAGAGAATTAAGAAAGAAGACCGGCGGCTTCTTCGGTTCCGGTGAGAGCACCGGCTCTGTAGGTGTTGTTACGATCAATATGCCCAGAATTGCATATCTGTCCGAGAACGAGGAGGAGTTCTTTACCCGCCTTGACCGCATGATGGATATTGCAGCCAGATCCCTGAAGGTAAAGAGAGGGGTTATTACCAAGCTGTTAAATGAGGGCTTATATCCTTATACCAAGCGTTACCTTGGAACCTTTGACAACCATTTCTCCACAATCGGTCTGCTGGGTATGAATGAGGTTGGTCTCAATGCAAAATGGCTGGGCGAGGATATGACGCATACCAAGACGAAGAATTTTGCGATTAAGACCCTGAACTATATGAGAGAGCGCTTGTCCGATTATCAGGAGAGGTACGGAGATCTTTATAATCTGGAGGCAACACCGGCTGAGTCCACCAGCTTCCGTCTGGCGAAGCATGACAGGAAGAAGTATCCTGACATTAAGACTGCAGGTAAGCCCGGAGATACCCCTTATTATACCAACAGCTCCCATCTGCCTGTAGGCTATACCGAGGATATCTTTGAAGCTCTGGATATTCAGGACGAACTTCAGACCCTTTATACCTCCGGTACCGTATTCCATGCCTTCCTGGGTGAGAAGCTTCCGGACTGGCAGGCAGCTGCAAAGCTGGTCAGAACCATCGCAGAGAACTATAAGCTTCCTTATTATACAATGTCACCGACCTATTCCGTATGTAAGGCTCACGGCTACCTGACCGGTGAACAGTTCACCTGTCCCCACTGCGGCGAGACTGCAGAGGTATACAGCCGTATCACGGGCTATTACCGTCCGGTACAGAACTGGAATGAGGGTAAGGCACAGGAGTACAAGAACAGGAAGCTATATGAACCCGAGAATTCCAGAGAGATGCCGGTAGGTATGATCAACCGCATGGACAATGTCCTTGAGGAGGAAGATAATCTGATGAGTGACGGCTTATATCTGTTTACTACAAAGACCTGCCCGAACTGCCGGATCGCCAAGGAGTATTTGAAGAATCTTCCTTATACGATCGTTGATGCGGAGGAGAACTCCGACCTGACAAAGGAATATAACATCCTTCAGGCACCGACCCTGGTTGAGATTAAGGACGGAGTTGCCAGAAAATATGTCAATGCCTCCAATATCAAGAGGTTTGCCGAGGAACAGCTGGTATTGCTCTAAGGCTTAGAAGAGATGGGACTTGTTAGATAACTGCATAGGCTTTCCCACAAAGTATATAGTTGCATGCGGATCCTCTTACTGGGTCTGCATGCAACAGCTATGTCCGGGGCATGTAAGGAAGTATATAGTGGTATACACCGGAGCAAAATGATACGGAAGGGTGTATTTATTCTTGCCTACAAGGAGCATATGAGGTAAGATAAACAGGATAAGGGTAGCCTGAAGGGGCAGAGGTTGCCCTTGAGAGGAAGCTGCATTACCTACTAAGCATAAGGACCGTAATATCAACATTGCACAGAGAGGAGAAGGGGAGAATGAGTTTAGCGGATCAATATTTTATATCAACATGCAAAGATATTTTAGAAAATGGTGTGTGGGATAAGGGGTTGAATGTACGACCAAGATGGGAAGACGGTACACCTGCTTATACGATAAAAAAATTTGGTGTTGTTCATAGATACAACCTGCAGGAAGAATTTCCTCTGACAACCATAAGAAGAACAGCTTGGAAGTCCGCCTTAGATGAGATATTATGGATGTGGCAAAAGAAATCAAACAATGTGAATGACCTTAATAGTCATATATGGGATGCTTGGGCAGATGAGAGTGGGTCTATTGGCAAAGCCTATGGTTATCAGCTGGGAGTGAAGCATAAATATAAAGAAGGCTTGTTTGACCAAGTTGATAGAGTCCTATTTGATTTAAAGAACAATCCGTCATCAAGAAGAATTATTACCAATATGTATAATCACCATGATTTAGACGAAATGGCCTTGGCTCCCTGTGCTTATTCAATGACCTTTAATGTAACGGGAAATAAACTGAATGGTATGTTGAATCAAAGGAGTCAGGATATGCTTACTGCCGGGTGTGGGTTCAACGAGTTTCAATACTCCGCATTACTTGCTATGATGGCTCAAGTGAGTGGATTTGAAGTGGGTGAATTTATCCATGTTATTGCGGATGCTCATATTTATGATCGGCATATACCATTGGTGAAGGAACTGATCGAAAGAGAACCACTGGAAGCCCCTAAAGTGATGCTTGATAAGGATATAAAAGATTTTTATCAGTTTACCGTGGATAGCTTTAGTGTAATCAATTATCAGACGCATGCATTTAACGAGAAATTTGATGTAGCGGTTTAGAGAAGCTGCAAGGTAGGATTGCCGTGCATCAGGCAAAAATATAAGACCTTACTACATAACCCAAGGGGGTGTGAAAGTAAGGTCTTTTCTGAATATTCCCCGGAAAGATGTCAAGTGAAATGCTAGGGTAACGCTATAAAAAATGCGTAAATGGAGAAATCAATGGAGAAATCTTATACTGATATTTCTTGTCGGCTGCAGTCGATTAAGATATAATCAGCTTATACCATAAGGAAGGAATCGTATATCGATAAACGTATAAAATATGATAGGTGATTATAAAAGATTTGATATGAAACTAACGCCTCTAAGGCAGCAGCATTATCTTCGTCCGATCACTTGGGGCGTAAGTATACTCGCTACACTTCGGCATAAAGCTATCATCAGACGTTTCGGCATGGAGGGAGTTAAGCCACCCTATCTACTCTTATGTAATCATAATTCATTTCTTGATTTTAAGGTTATGACAGCGGCGATCTTTCCTCGTCGGGCAAATTATGTGGTGGCGATTGATGGGTTTATCAAACGGAAATGGTTGATGCGATTAGTGGGATGTATCTGCACAAGAAAGTTTACCAATGATTTAATGCTGGTAAAAAATATGCTTCATGTTGTTCAGCAGGGCGACATCGTAGTTCTCTACCCAGAAGCGCGCTATTCCTTATGCGGAACCAATGCAGTATTACCGGCCTCCTTAGGAAAGCTGGTTAAGAGAATGGATGTTCCGGTGGTTACCCTGATTATGCATGGGCATCATGTCAATTCACCCTTCTGGAATACCAAAGATCGTGCTGTGAAGCCGATAGAAGCAGAATTAAAACTCTTATATACTCCGGAACAGATCCGGGAGTTAACCGTAAATGAGATAAATGAAGGTTTAGATCAAGCTTTTCAATATGATGATTTCAGATGGCAGAAGGAGAGGGGGATTCATATAAACTATCCCCACCGGGCTAAGGGCTTACATAAGGTACTATATCAGTGCCCTCACTGTCTTACAGAATATGAGATGGATTCCAAAGGGGATACTCTTTGGTGTAATTATTGCGGAAAGAAATGGACCATGTCAACCCTGGGAGAACTGAAAGCTGAGGAGGGAGAAACAGAATTCTCTCATATTCCGGATTGGTACGAGTGGGAAAGGGATAATGTACGAAAGGAAATTGAGGCAGGAACCTATTATTTCCGAAGTGAAGTTATCGTTCATTCTCTTCCGGATGCCAAAGGCTTTATTGACTTCGGTACTGCCACTTTGGTTCATGATATGAAGGGATTTCTACTAACAGGAAGTCATAATTCTACTCCCTATGAATTGACTTGGAAGCCTCAGGCGCTCTATTCCTGTCATATTGAATATGATTATCGGAAGCTTGGAGATTGTGTAGATCTTAATACGAATAATGACACCCTATATATATATCCTCAAACAAAGAAATTCTCAGTGACGAAGCTGTCATTAGCAACAGAAGAGCTATATAAAATGACACAAATGCAATGGAGATCAAGTATAAGACGCAATCATCTATAATGGTCTATGAATATAACTCTATAAAATACTTTGTTTATTTTCATTTGTCTGTTATAATAATCATGAATTTCCTCCTAATCTTTTGTTGCACCACAGTCACAGGCAGGCAGAGGATCAAAGGAAGCAGAAGGGTGGATGAGATCAATGAACTTAATCGTAGCGGTGGATAAGAACTGGGCAATTGGTTTTCGGAATAAGCTTCTGGTCAGGATACCTGCAGACCAGCGTTTCTTTCGGCTGGAGACTACCCATAAGGCGGTCATTATGGGAAGGAAGACCTTAGAGAGCTTTCCCGGTGGACAACCCCTTAAGGAAAGATTGAATGTGGTGATTACCTCGGACCCAAATTATAAGGTGTCCGGTGTTGTCGTTGTCCATAGTATAGAAGAGGCCCTGGAAGCGGTGAAGGATTACCGCAGTGAGGATATCTATGTCATCGGCGGGGGAAGTATTTACAGACAATTTCTTCCCTACTGTGATCTGGCTCATGTCACAAAAATCGGTTATGCATATGAGGCTGACACCTATTTCCCCAATTTGGATCAGCTGGGGGACTGGGTTCTGACAGGGGAATCGGATGAGCAGACCTACTATGATCTGACCTATACCTTCTGCAGGTATGAGAAAAGGAAGTAAGTTTAAGAATACTCTATGTAGTAATCTTAAGCATAAGCTTCATAAGGATCGACCCTGATGGACGAAGCCTTTGCATAAAATACATAAAATAGGAAATTGTCTGAAAAAATACTTGAAAAATTTCATAAGGAAGAATACTATAAAGGATATATAAAATTGGGAGGGTGAAGTGTATGCTGAACATCAGATACGAATTAACAAAGACTCCGAAGGAGTTGCCCAGTGCAGAGGATCCTTTAAGATTCGGGACAATATTTACGGATCATATGTTTATCATGAATTATACTGCAGGCAAGGGCTGGCATGATGCCAGAGTGGTCCCGTATCAGCCGGTAAGTCTGGACCCGTCCGCTATGGTTTTCCATTATGGTCAGGAAATGTTTGAAGGCCTGAAGGCATATAAGACAGATGATGGAAGAGTTCTTTTATTCCGACCGGATAAGAATGCAGAACGGACCATTCATACAAATCAGAGGTTATGTATTCCTGAGCTGCCGGTGGTGGATTTTGTACAGGCAGTAAAAGCGGTCGTTAAGACGGACGAAGCGTGGATTCCTACAAAACCGGGTACCTCCCTTTATGTCAGACCCTTCATCATCGCCACGGATCCCTTCCTTGGGGTAAGGCCTTCCGACACCTATCTGTTTATGATTATTCTTTCGCCGGTAGGACCCTATTATCCGGAAGGTTTAAATCCCGTTAAGATCTGGATCGAGGACGAATATGTCAGAGCAGTGAAGGGTGGTATAGGAGAGGCTAAGGCAGGCGGTAACTACGTAGCATCCATGAGAGCCCAAATGAAGGCCCACGAGGAGGGCTATTCTCAGGTATTATGGCTGGATGGAGTCGAGAGAAAATATATCGAAGAAGTAGGTGCCATGAACATCTTCTTTAAGATCGACGGAGCTGTAATCACACCCAAGCTCACCGGCAGTATCCTGCCCGGAGTAACCAGAGCATCAGTCATCGAGCTCTGCAGGGAGTGGGGCTTCCCGGTGGAGGAAAGAAGGATATCCATAGACGAGATTGCTGAAGCCCATCAGAAGGGTGTCTTGGAAGAGGTATTCGGAACCGGAACGGCAGCGGTAATCTCTCCGGTCGGACATCTTCGCTGGCAAGACCATATCATGCAGGTAAAGGACGGCAATATCGGGCCGATCAGCCAGAGGTTGTATGACACAATCACGGGCATCCAGCTGGGACGGATTTCAGATACCCATGGTTGGACTGTTGAAGTATAAATGGTTATATTCATAGGAGAAAGCAGTGCAGTTAAAGTAATGACAGTAACAATGATAGCCCCTTCGGGCAGATGGAGGTTGGAATGAATCAGCTTTATGCAGAAGCAGGTGTAAAAAGAAAAGAGAATGCAATGACCATGGGTCTTAGGGTACTCATGATCTTTGGTATCATCCTTGGTATTTTCTTGATATTCTTAGGACAGCTATTTGCCATGGTAGGTATAATTCTGCTTGTCGGCATGTTCTACCTGTTCCCCAAGCTAAATGTGGAATATGAGTATATCTTTGTGGATGGGCAGTTGGATTTTGATAAAATCATCGGTAAGGCAAAGAGAAAGACGATGCTTAGGATAGATTTCGATCAGGTTGAAATCATGGCTCCTGCGAACTCCCATGCCTTGGATACCTATACCTACGTGAAACTGTTGGTGAAGGATTTCTCCTCCGGCAATAAGGACAGTAAGCCTTACGTCATTGTAGCAAATGTGGAAGAGAAGAAGCTTAAGATTCTGTTTGAGCCGAACGAGACGATGCTCTCCGCAATCAAACAGAAGAGTCCGAGGAAGCTATCAGCTTACTAAGGACAATGGATGAGATATCTCACATGGGCTAGGGCCCAATACTGATATAATTACAGCTGGAAGGGGCAGATTATGCTTCCCGTGATACACAGTCAGCGTTGATCATGACCGCAGACAGTGTACGAGGGAGGTATAAGGATGCCCCTTGATCTATTAAGAAGTGTAAGAAGTATGATTATTTACCTGTTTTCCTATGCTTCTCATATTCCGTGGGATCAAAAGAGATAATAATCGTGAAGCGTCGAAAGAAGCGGAATAATTTATGGTTTTATAGGTTGACAAGGCTGGTTTTATTCGTTATACTTGTAAAAATATTTATCCGGATCAGGCTGAAGCAAGCGTCTTCCCATAAATGCTTTAGGAGGAAGTACAGCGGATTCGGAGAATATTACAATAAACTATCATATTAATATGAAAGAGAGGTATAAATCGAATGGGTCATATCATTGGTGAAGGAATCACATTTGATGATGTATTGCTGGTACCGGCTTATTCAGAGGTCCTGCCAAATCAAGTTGAACTGTCAACTAATCTGACCAAGAAAATCAAGCTGAATATTCCTTTGATGAGCGCAGGCATGGACACAGTAACCGAGAACCGTATGGCAATTGCAATGGCCAGACAGGGCGGAATCGGTGTTATTCACAAGAACATGTCAATCGAAGAACAGGCAGGCGAGGTTGATAAGGTTAAACGTTCCGAATACGGAGTTATCACAGATCCCTTCTATTTATCTCCTGAACACACCCTGCAGGATGCCAATGAGCTGATGGCCAAGTACAGGATTTCCGGTGTTCCAATCACCATAAACGGTAAAAAACTGGTAGGTATCATTACAAATAGAGACTTAAAATTCGAAACAGATTTTTCTAAGAAAATTAAGGAGTCCATGACCTCTGAGGGACTGATTACCGCGAAAGAAGGTATCACTCTGGAGGAGGCGAAGAAGATTCTGGGAACAGCCAGGAAGGAAAAGCTTCCTTTGGTGGATGACGAAGGAAATCTGAAGGGACTCATTACGATAAAGGATATTGAGAAGCAGATCAAATATCCCCTATCCGCAAAGGATGAGCAGGGAAGACTTCTTTGTGCCGCTGCAGTCGGCATAACGAATAATATCATGGAGCGGGTGAATGCGCTGATTGCAGCCAAGGTGGATGCGATTGTAATCGATACCGCCCACGGACATTCCGCCAACGTCCTTCGGGTGGTAAGAGAGGTAAGGACCTCCTACCCTGAGGTACAGATCATCGCTGGTAATGTAGCAACCGGTGAGGCAACCCTGGATCTCATAAAGGCCGGTGTGGATGCGGTAAAGGTCGGAATTGGTCCCGGCTCCATCTGTACCACCAGAATTGTGGCAGGAATCGGTGTACCGCAGATTACCGCCATCATGAATGCTTATGAGGCTGCGAAGCCTTATGGTATCCCGGTTATTGCGGACGGTGGTATCAAGTACTCCGGAGATTTAACCAAGGCCTTGGCTGCGGGTGCCAATGTCTGCATGATGGGCAGTATCTTTGCAGGCTGCGATGAGAGCCCCGGCTCCTTTGAATTATACCAGGGCAGAAAGTATAAGGTTTACCGCGGTATGGGATCCATCTCAGCTATGGAGCAGGGCAGCAAGGACCGTTACTTCCAGACGGATGCCAAGAAGCTGGTACCGGAAGGCGTAGAAGGCCGTGTCGCTTATAAGGGAACCGTAGAGGATACCGTATTCCAGCTGATCGGCGGTTTAAGATCCGGTATGGGTTACTGCGGTGCCAAGGATATCGAGATGCTTCAGGAAACAGGCAAGTTCATTAAGATTTCAGCTGCATCCCTCAAGGAAAGCCATCCTCATGATATTCATATTACAAAGGAAGCTCCGAACTATAGTGTAGAGGAATAGGGGAGAGGCTGATGTTGCATAGAAGTCCCTTTCTGCTATGACAAGACAGTCAGATCCCTAATCCTTAACGCCGGCTTATGAAATGCTTAAGATTTTCTAAATATGCTTTCAGGTGATTGACAGATGTAAGACAAACCACTAAGCTATTGCTAGTAGTCAAACGTTTCGTCTTTGGAGGGGTCAAGCAGTGGGAAAGCGATTAACGAAAGAAGAATGGCTGAAGCGGAAGAGAAGAAAGAGGCTGGCCTTAAATATTACTGCACTTGTATTAATGATTGCCATTTTTGTGCTGTCAGCTTCGATTGTCATCAAACTCCTGTACCGGCTGGTGCTCCCGGAGAACAAGACGGAAGCGGTTAAGCTCACCCTTTCCAACGGTACAATCGTTCAACAGCAATATCTTACCCCCAACGAATACTCCAGACCCCAGACCAAGCTGAAGAGAGTCAGGGGAATCGTCATCCATTACACAGCCAATCCGGGGACAAGTGCTGCGGGTAACAGAAGCTATTTTGAAAGCCTCTCCTGGAAGAAGACGACCAAAGCCAGCAGTCATTACATCATAGGTCTGGAGGGAGAGATACTTCAATGTATTCCCTTGACGGAGATCGCCTATGCCTCCAATCAGCGGAATGCAGATACCATCTCCATTGAGTGCTGCCATCCGGATAAGACCGGAGAATTCAGTGATGCAACCTATGCCTCTCTGGTTGATCTTGTGGCCGCTCTGTGCATGGAATTCGAGCTGGAGGAGAAGGATGTCATCCGCCATTATGATGTTACGGGAAAGCAGTGTCCCCTATATTATGTGGAGCATGAGGAGGACTGGGTGAAGCTGAAGGAGGATATTAGGGAGGCACTCACAAAAGAGGCGTCCACTCCCTAGAAGCTACAGCATACAGAATGCACTTACCTGACCAATCATAAAAAAGGCTTATATTACCGGAAGTAAAGCATGTCCGATGATATAAGCCTTAATTTTTATGATAGGCCTTGCCCTAGAGGGAAATAGTGATGTCTTTCCCGATTGCTTCGTAGGGACGGAAGGTGACACCGGCGGAGGTCATCATACGCTTCGCTGCGATTACAGCGTCGGTTTGTGCATACTTGTCACACATATAGATTACCTCTTTGATACCCTTCTGAATAATCGCTTTGGTACATTCATTGCAGGGGAAGAGGGTGGTGTACAGCTTGGCACCCTTCATATGGGTTCCGGTATAGTTCAGTATCGCATTTAACTCCGCATGGCATACATAATAATACTTCGTATCCAGATGACTGCCTTCTCTTTCCCAGGGATATTCATCATCTGAGCAGCCGATTGGCATACCATTATAGCCTACGGACAGGATCTTATTATCTTCACTGACGATACAAGCACCTACACTGGTGCTGGGATCCTTGCTGCGTTCGGTTGAGAGCAGGGCGATTCCCATAAAATACTCATCCCACTTGATATAATCCTTCTTTTTCACGTGTAACCTTCCCCTTCCTAATGAATATTTACTCTCATATATCTTAGCATGAAATGATTACCATAGCAATCATGTTTTCATTGGGGTATCATAACCGGAAGCCTCGGTATATCACCGGTAGGGCTGGATTATGTCAGTATCTAGGCTTTACTTCCTGCAATCTGTACCTTAATGATATTGGTGGTACCTGAGGTTCCTAAGGGTACTCCCGCTGTCAGTACGGCCAGCTCACCATCTTCGAGGTAACCTGCTCTCTCAACAGCTTCAATGGCATGATCAAATAATTCGAAGGTGTCATGCTCTACGGCGATCAGAAGAGGAGTAATGCCCCAGGCCATATTCAGCTGTCTGCATACGACGGGATCTGTGGAGCAGCCCATAATCATACATTCGGGACGATATCTGGATATCATCCTGGCTGTTTTTCCGGAGGTGGTTACTGTAATGATCATCTTGGCATTCAGGTCATGAGCCGTTGTAACGGTAGCTCTGGAGATGGCATCTGTAATATCGGGCTCCCCGGTGTGATCCAGGTTACGGAAACGCTTCTTATAATCAATATCAGCCTCGGTCCGCAAGGTAATCCGAACCATAGCCTTGAGAGCCTCTACAGGATAAGAACCGGCAGCTGTTTCACCGGATAACATGATGGCACTGGTGCCGTCGTAGATGGCATTGGCAACATCGGTGGTCTCTGCCCTGGTCGGTCTCGGATTCTTGATCATGGAATCTAACATCTGAGTGGCTGTAATTACCTGCTTTCCTGCATTATAGACCTTCTTGATGATGGTCTTCTGTATGGAGGGAAGGTCCTCATAGGGCATCTCTACACCCATATCGCCGCGGGCAATCATAATACCGTCCGCAACATCGATAATTTCATCTATGTTTTCGACACCCTGCATATTTTCTATTTTTGCGATGACCTTAGTCTGTGAGTTGTGCTTATTCAGCATCTTGCGGATATCCCGGATATCTTCGGCAGTTCTTACAAAGGAGGCTGCGATAAAATCATAATTATGCTTGATCGCGAACAGGATATCTTCCCGGTCCTTATCGCTGATAAAGGGCATGGACAGGTGGATCCCCGGAACATTGACACCCTTCTTGCTGGAGACATAACCGGAATTAAGAACCTTACAGATGATATCCGTGGGAGTCATCTCAAGCACCTTCATCTCAATCAGTCCGTCATCAATCAGGATGGTGCTGCCCGGATCGATATCGTAAATCAGGTTGGGATAGGTGATGGATACCTCTTTATCGTCACCCTCTATGGGACGGGTCGTCAGGGTAAAGGTCTG
This sequence comes from Bacillota bacterium, assembly GCA_023441965.1. Classification (GTDB taxonomy): domain Bacteria; phylum Bacillota; class Clostridia; order Lachnospirales; family Lachnospiraceae; genus Mobilitalea. The sequence continues at coordinate 22,689 of JAEZNB010000096.1, read as the reverse complement.
ACCCTCCTGCAGGTGGATTTTCTTATCATCCTTAAAGTTCCCGATACGAATCTCAGGACCCTTGGTATCAAGCAGGGTAGCAACAGGAACATTTAACTCTTTCCGCAGCTTTTCAATCTTTTTCAACCTTCCCAGGTGCTCCTCATGGTCAGCATGGGAGAAGTTAAAACGAGCTACATCCATACCATTCAGTATCAGTTCACGTAAGACCTTATCGTTATCGGTGGATGGACCCAAAGTGCAAATAATTTTCGTTTTTCTCATAAATTACTCCTTTATTTAAACATACAAATTGCTCATACCTTGATATCCGGCAGCTTACGGTAACGAATGCCGCTGCGTTTCTTCAGGAAATGATACGCTACAAATAATATTATGCTACCCAAAATCACCAGCAGGATGATCAGGAGGGCACAATGAAGAAAAAAGGTGTCCGGAAGAATCTTGATGACCGGATCGGTGGCGGGGTCAAAGAGCCAGAGATCGTTATCAAAAAACAGCTGATGAAAGACCACAAAGGCTTTGTCAAAATTAAGCATAATCAGCGCGCCGAGCAGGGTAGGCAGCAGGATCGCTGTCAGGGAGGACACCTGCATATAACTGATATCCCGCTTCTTATATTTATAGACTATGATAGCTGCTGCCGCAGCCAGACTAACGGCAGCCAGAATATAGAAGGCGGTAAAAATATCCTTTACTTCTTTAAAATGCTGCAGGCCTGCCTCGGAGGCTTCCAGAGTGGGGAATTGAAGGCTTCCGCTGTAAAAGGGGGAGGAATAATCAATTAAAGTATTGTAATTATCCAGTATCTCCTCCTTGGGATATCCGGAGGACGCTTCAATATTCAGCAGCTTCACATCCAGGTAATAAAGAGGTCTGAAGTTAATCGTTATAATGACAGCAACGGATATGAAGAGCAGGGTGAATATGATTCCGATCAAAAAATCAGTAAATTTAATCCGTTTCACCATCTTAAGCCACCTCCAAGCGCCGTAATGATATAAGTTTTCCAATCGCATTATAGTATACTTTATCGGGGAATGCAATGCTTTCTCTCTCCCCTTCTCTATGTTTTGTCACTATTCACAGCGGGGGTGGTAAATCAATACCGGGATTTCGTCAAATGTTTTGAAAAGGAGCCGGAGCTTGCTCTTGGTACTCTATATTTTTATCTATAAGTGTGCCATATAAACAATATAAGTAAATATGAATTGTATCGGTTGCAGGTTGGTGTTATATTTTATGTGTTAAGAAAGGTCATTCGGTATAATATGACAAATGGAAGCAGTATATTATAATGAATTGGAAAAGGAGCAGAGCATGAGAGCATTAATCAGTGTATCGGATAAGACGGGAATCGTAGAGCTGGCGAAGGAACTGGTCTCCCTTGGGGTGGAGATTATTTCGACCGGAGGCACCTTTGGTAAGCTGAAGGAAGCCGGTGTTCCGGCGATTGAGATTTCGGAGCTGACCGGTTTCCCGGAGTGTCTGGATGGACGTGTGAAGACGCTGCACCCTGCGGTTCATGCAGGCTTACTGGCAATGAGAAGTAATCCTTCCCATATGAAACAGCTGGCTGACTTGAAGCTTGATACGATAGACTTTGTATTTGTTAATCTCTACCCTTTCAAGGCTACGATCCTGAAGGAGGGTGTAACCCGTGCGGAAGCAGTGGAGAACATCGATATCGGAGGACCTACCATGCTCCGGTCTGCAGCCAAGAATTATCAGGATGTGGCTGTGGTAGTTGATCCGAGGGACTATGAGAAGGTATTGACAGAGCTGAAAACAGACGGGGCTGTATCTCTTGACACCAAATTCTATCTGATGCAGAAGGTATTCATGCATACCTCCTCCTATGATACGATGATTGCTGACTATCTGAAGAAGCAAAGAAATGATAAGGAATTTCCTGAGACCTTAACCATGACCTATGAGAAGGTGCAGGATATGAGATATGGTGAGAATCCTCACCAGGCAGCGGCCTTCTACCGTGAAATCGGCAAGAAGAAAGGCTCCATCACAGATGCGGTTCAGTTGAACGGTAAGGAGCTGTCCTTTAATAATATTAATGATACCAACGGTGCTCTGGAGCTTCTAAAGGAATTCACCGAACCTACCGTCGTTGCCTGTAAGCATGGGAATCCCTGCGGTGTCGGCAGCGCTGACAATATTTATGATGCCTGGAAGAAGGCCTTTGAAGCAGATCAGGTTTCCATTTATGGTGGTATCGTCGTCTTGAATCGTACCCTTACCTTGGCAGTGGCTGAGGAGATGAAGAATATATTCCTGGAGGTTGTCGTAGCTCCTTCCTATGAGAAGGAAGCACTGGAGCTGCTGCAGCAGAAGAAGAATATACGTCTTCTGGAGCTGAAGGATATTGAGCTTCCACAGGATGAGAATGCATATGACTTAAAGAAGGTAAATGGCGGTCTGATTGTACAGACCATCGACAGCCAGCTCTTAAAGGAAGAGGATCTCAAGGTGGTAACAGATCGTGCTCCCTCAGAGAAGGAGATGGAGGACCTTCTGTTTGCATGGCGTGTAGTAAAATTTGTGAAATCCAACGGTATTGCCTTAGCAAAGAATAAGCAGTCCGTAGGAATAGGACCGGGACAGGTGAACAGAATCTGGGCAACCAAGCAGTCAATCGAGCATGCTGCCGAGCTGATCAGCGAGGCTGCCACTAAGGGTGCTGTACTTGCTTCCGATGCCTTCTTCCCCTTTGATGACTGTGTCGAAGCAGCCAGTCAGGCAGGGATCACCGCAATCATCCAGCCGGGTGGAGCAGGCCGGGATGAGGATTCCATAAAGAAATGCAACGAGTACGGCATCGCCATGGTATTCACCGGAATGAGGCATTTCAAGCACTAATGAAACGATAAATTTTTCTTCAACTCTTTTTTCTACATTGGAAGGGCAGCCGCAGGTCGGCTGCTTTTTCTATTGAAAGCTCACTTGTAAAGCAAGCTTGTCCCGTATATTGCATCCGGAAGAAAATCTTCCGGATCACAGGCTCGCTTGCAATGCTTCCTGTCAGAACCGGATATCAGCTACGCAAGATACCTGAAAAGAAAAGCGGGTGGTATGATGCATAAAGAAACTGTTAGGCGCACTCGGTACTTAGGTTGTGGCAGTGCTTTGTCTGCCATGACCTTATGTACCGTTTAGGTGCAAGTCATTAAGTTGGGACTTAATGACTTTACAATCAAGCGGAAGCGTGTCTCCGGTGGATGATACCACCCTCTATTCGTATAGAACCTCACGTTACGATAAACAGCACGGCATTGAAAAGGGTGCCGTTCACATCTGTGCGCGGCACCCTTGTTTGTTACAACCCATACTACCTAATAACTTTTAAAATATGTACCCATAAACCATATATATAAAAATTAAGAAAGTCGTTGTGATTATAACTTGGTTACATTCGCTGCCTGAGGGCCCTTTTCTCCCTGAACTACCTCGAACTCAACCTTGTCGCCTTCCTCAAGAACCTTGAAACCGTCCATCTGGAGTGCGGAGAAATGTACGAATACATCGTTACCTTCCTCATCGGAGATAAAACCAAAACCCTTCTTAGCATTAAACCATTTTACTGTTCCCTTTTTCATACAAAAATGCCTCCTAAAGCTTGATAAAATTGTGCATTACCACTATTAGTAATGATAGTCTAAATTTATCATAAATTCATGAAAATGTCAAACGTCCTTGTTATATTTTGTAATATTTTCTTAATAGTTTTTACCTATGTAAGAAATGACAAATGAAAGAAATTGTGTTATTATGAATAAGCACTTACTATATATTGCCATACTTATCTTAACATATAGATTACCATAGAGATGGACACTTATGACAGGAGACTGACCGGATGAAGCCAGCAACAAAGGACATCGTGCATAAGTGTATTCCAACGATACAAAGACCAGAATACGGAGGTAACAGCATGAATATAAAGATCCCTTCCTCTTATGAGCTTATACTGGAGGAGCAGCTAAAGGATGTGAATGGGCAGGGAATCCTGCTGAAGCATAAGAAGACCGGGGCCGGAATCACCCTGGTTGCAAATGATGATACCAATAAGGTATTTTCCATCGGGTTCCGGACTCCGCCGAAGAACAGTACCGGAGTAGCCCATATCATAGAGCATAGTGTGTTATGCGGTTCGAAGAGCTTTCCTGCGAAGGACCCCTTCATAGAGCTGGCGAAGGGCTCCTTAAATACCTTTTTAAATGCCATGACTTACTCGGACCGGACAGTTTATCCGGTGGCCAGCCAGAATGACCAGGATTTTAAGAATCTGATGCATGTCTATATGGATGCGGTATTCTATCCGAATATCTACCAACGTAAGGAAATCTTTCTGCAGGAGGGCTGGCATTACGAGCTGGAGGATGAGGCCGCGGAGCTTAAGATGAACGGTGTTGTATACAATGAGATGAAGGGTGCCTTCTCTTCACCGGAGCAGCAGCTGTCTAGGATGAGCATGAACTCCCTGTTTCCGGATACGGCCTACGGCGTAGAATCCGGCGGAGATCCGGAGGTGATTCCGGAGCTAAGCTATGAAGAATTCCTGGATTTCCATCGTTGCTATTACCATCCCACCAACAGCTACATCTATCTCTATGGAGATATGGATTTTGAGGAGCGCCTGATCTGGATGGACCGGGAGTACCTCTCAAATTTTGATTATCTGAAGGTGAATTCCGAGATTGCGCCGCAGAAGGGCTTTGACAGTATGCGGGAAATTAAGGCCTTCTACTCCCTGGGGGAAGGGGAGGAGTTAACGGAGAATACCTACTTAAGCTATAATCTGTGTGTAAGCGATGCCAAGTCCAAGGAGCTTAGTCTGGCACTTACTGTCCTGGATTATGTTCTTCTGGATGCCCCCGGTGCCCCGGTGAAGCAGGCTCTGCTGGATGCCGGCATCGGCAGGGATATCCTAAGCACCTATAACAGTGAATACCTGCAGCCTACCTTCTTCATTATGGCAAAGAACTCGGATCCGGAGAAGAAGGATCTCTTCCTGTCCATCATCCGGGATACCCTGATGAAGACAGCGGAACAAGGGTTGGATGAGAAGTCCCTTCGGGCTGCAATCAATTACTATGAGTTTAAATACCGGGAAGCGGATTACGGTAACTTCCCTAAGGGACTGATGTATGGGCTTAGGGTAATGAGCAGCTGGCTATACCATGAGAAGGAGCCCTTCCTGAATCTGAAGGATACGGTCCAATTTGAAAATCTGAAGAATAAAATCGGTACCGGCCACTATGAGCAGCTGATTATGGATTATCTGGTGAACAACACCCATGCCTCCCTGCTGATCTTAAGTCCTAAGACCGGCCTGAATGCAGAACGGGAGGAGATCATAAGAAGGCAGCTTAAGTCTTACCGGGAAGGCCTGTCTGCCGATCAGATCAGACAGATTGTCCTGGATACCATCAATCTGAAAAAATACCAGGAGGAGCCCTCCACAAAGGAGGAGCTGGAAGCTATTCCCATGCTGTCCCGGGAGGATATCGGAAAGGATCCCCAACCCATTTATAATAAAGAACTTTCCCTTGGGGGAGTACGCGTGATCCATCACGAGGTATTTACCAATGGGATTGCTTATCTAAGACTCTTATTTGATGTCAGCAGCCTTCCTGCTGACCTGGTTCCTTATCTGTCCTTATTGTCCATGGTACTGGGATATGTAAACACAGAGAATTACAGCTATCTGGAGCTGTCCAATGAGGTGAATATTCATACCGGCGGTATCTTCACCGATGTGAAGAGCTTCGCCTTTAAGAATGACACCAAGGGCTTCTTTCCGGCCTTTGAATTCTCAGCCAAGGTGATGTATGACGAGTTACCGGAAGCTTTCCGTTTGATAGAGGAGATGCTATATCGGACGATTTTTGACGATTCTAAGCGTTTAAGAGAAATCATCAATGAGATGATATCCAGGATGCAGATGAGATTTACCTCCTCCGGTCATTCTGTAGCTGTGGACAGGGCAATTTCTTACTATTCTGTCCATGGTTTATTCAAGGAGTCCGTATCCGGCATATCCTTCTATAAATTCCTTGAGGAGCTTACCGCTAAATTCACCGAGAAGAAGGAGGACATCATAGGGAAGCTGAAAACCCTGATGCAGATGGTCTTCACCAGAGATAAGCTGCTGGTCAGCATCACAGCGGATCAGCAGGGCTATGAAAGCTTTGCCCAATCCTTTCAGCCCTTCTTGACTGACCTGAAGACCAGGGCAGACGAAAGCCTATATGCTCCCTTCGGTAAGGAAGGACTGAAGCCGGAATGCCTGAACGAGGGCTTCAAGGCAGCGATGCAGGTGCAGTATGTAGCTAGGGCGGGTAACTATATGAGAGCAGGCTTTTCCTATACCGGAGCCCTGAAAGTCCTGAAGGTAATCCTTAGCTATGAGTACCTCTGGAATAATGTACGGGTGAAGGGAGGAGCCTATGGCTGCATGTGCGGCTTCTCCGGCTTGGATGGAGATGCTTACTTCACCTCCTACCGTGATCCCAACCTGAAGGAGACCAACCGGATTTATGAGAGAATCCCCGAGTATGTGAGAAGCTATTCCGCAGATGAGAGGGATATGACCAAGAATATCATCGGAACCATCAGTACCCTGGATACTCCCCTTACCCCGCAGAACAAGGGCACACGCTCCTTGAACTTCTTCCTGGCCGGAATTACTGAGGAGGATTTAAGACGGGAGAGGGATGAGATCAGGAATGTGACCAACGAAGATATCAGGAGGCTGGCAGATCTGATTCAGGCTGTTCTGGATGAGGGGAATATCTGCGTGATCGGTAATGAGACCAAGGTGGAGGAAAACCGGAGCCTCTTCCGGTGTGTGAAGAATCTGATGAAAAGCTGATGAACCGGCGGATGCCAGAACATCAATCAACGAACAGAAGGCAGCTCCTTTGCTTTCGATAGAGAATATATGGAGGATAATGAATGAAAGCTGACAAGTATAAATCGGGGTTTGTCACCCTGATCGGAAGACCGAATGTGGGAAAGTCTACCCTAATGAACCATCTGATCGGACAGAAAATCGCCATAACCTCGAATAAACCCCAGACCACCCGCAACAGGATACAGACCGTGTACACAGAGGATCGGGGGCAGATCATCTTCCTGGACACCCCGGGAATCCATCAGGCCAAGAATAAGCTGGGCAAATATATGGTCAATGTGGCGGAACGGACCCTGCGGGAGGTGGACATTATCCTCTGGCTGGTGGAGCCTTCTACCTTCATCGGAGCAGGAGAGCAGCATATTGCTGAGGTGCTTCACAAGGTAAAAACTCCGGTATTTCTGATCATCAATAAGATAGATACAGTGAAGAAGGAGGAAATTCTGACCTTTATCAATGCATATAAGGATGTCTGCCAATTCGCAGAGATTATTCCGGTCTCGGCTCTGAAGGGAGAGAACACCAAGGCCCTGACGGACGTAATCTTTCAATACCTGCCGGAAGGACCACAGTATTATGATGAGGATACCATTACAGATCAGCCGGAAAAGCAGATCGTGGCTGAGCTGATCCGAGAGAAGGCCTTGCGATTGCTGGAGGATGAGATACCCCATGGTATCGCCGTCAGTATAGAGCAGATGAAGGAAAGAAGTCAGGAACAGATTTCGGAAGAAGCAGCGAAGGAGAGCCGAGGCAGTAGCCTGATGGATATACATGCAACAATCGTCTGTGAACGGGAGACCCACAAGGGGATCATCATCGGTAAGAATGGCAGTATGCTGAAAAGGATTGGTACACAGGCGAGAAGGGAAATAGAGAATCTGCTGGACTGCCATGTGAATCTAAAGCTTTGGGTCAAGGTGAAGAAGGACTGGCGGGACAGTGACTTCCTGCTGAAGAATTATGGCTACAATAATAACGACTTATATTAATCATTAGAGAAATTTGAGCCGAAAAAGTTATAAATAATACTTATTTTATTTGTCAAGTACAAACTATAAAATACAGATGGGATATTCTAACCAGTTTAGAAAAATACATGACGGGAAAAATAGAAGTATAAACATCATGGTTAGGGGGCTCATTTTATGAAGACTTATGATTATTGGAAGAGTTTTACCGCCACAGGTAAGATTGACGATTACTTAAATTACATCGCATGTACCAGGGAAGATAGTATTGACGACCGGTCTTTGGCCGTGGACAGAGATAAAGAAGGTGGATTTCATGCCGGCATCAACTACCGTGACAGGAATGGTCCTATCAGCCATGCCGGTTGGTGATTATGACAAACGGTTGGTCATTTTAACGAAGGAAATCGGAAAAATATCTGCATTTGCCAAAGGCGCCCGAAGACCCAACAGCGCCTTATTGGCATGCAGTCAGCCCTTTGCCTTCGGCAGCTTTACCCTATATGCAGGCAGAAGCTCCTATAATATTATGTCCTGTGAGATAGCAAATTACTTTGCGGAGCTTAGGGAAGAGATCGAGAGTGTTTATTACGGCTTATATTTCTGTGAATTTGCAGACTATATGACTAGGGAGAATAACGACGAGAAGGATATCCTGAAGCTGCTTTACCAGACCCTGCGGGCCGTAGCCAAGAAGACAATCGATCTTAGGCTGGTCAGGGCAGTATTCGAGTTAAAGCTGATGGTCTTCAGCGGTCAGGCGCCTCAGGTATTTCAATGTGTCTCCTGCAGAAAGCCCCCTCATTTGTCAGCTGAGGCAGAAGGACCCAAGGAAGCTGCGGCAAGAGAGTGGAAGGAGAATCCCTTCACCGGCTATCGTTTCTCGGCGGCAGCAGGAGGAATTCTCTGCGAGGGCTGTCGGCAACAGGACAAAAGTGCGGCCCACCTAAATACCTCCACCCTCTATACGATGCAGTACATAGTCTCCAGCAGTATCGAGAAGCTATATACCTTCACTGTATCAGAGGAGGTCTTGGAGGAGCTTATGCGGATTACTGGCCATTATCTGGAACATTATATGGATCATGAGTTCAAAGCATTGGAACTGATTCGGACGATTTTCTAATTAACAGTTGAAATTATATGGCTTTAAGGTTAAAATGATATGAACCCAAACTTATCTAATGGAGGGAATCATTTATGAAAAAGTATTTTTTTGCTGCAATCCTGCTGCTATCTGTTCTGGCAGTAACCGGTTGCTCCAAAAAAGAGATAAATATTACGGCTGAGGACATCACAGTCAATACCTTGTTGATGAAGAGAAACGGCACGCTTCAGGTAGCAATCGTTGAAGACTTTGCTAAGGATTATTACAAGCTCAGCGAGCTGGAGGAATTCGTTAAGGAGGAAATCAACAGCTACAATCAGACCGTCGATAGCGATGCGGTTACCATCGAGGACTTAAGCTTAAAGAACGGTAAGGCGGTTATGATGTTAGGCTATACGGGAATGGCCCATTATTCAGCCTTCAATAAGGTCAGCGCTGCTTATTACAGTGCGGATACGAAGGATGTAGCCCTGGAGCTTCCCGACCAATATATCAGTGCGAAGAATGGGGACACTGTGGATCGCTCGACTGCAATTAAGAACGGTAAGAACCGTGTTCTGGTGATTTATGAGCCCTATGATATCATCGTAGACGGAAAAGTAAGGTATTACAGTGAGAATGCCACCCTGGAAGGGGATATCGTGAAAAGCAGCGGAGAGGGTGTAACAGTAGTGATTTACGAACCTGCGAAGTAAATGAGCAGTATTTACTTCCTTATTATATAGCAAATGATTAATATAAAAATAGAGATGTGAGGATGAGTGTATGGAAAAGACAATGGAAAAAATCGTGGCATTAGCAAAAGCAAGAGGCTTCGTTTATCCGGGTTCCGAAATCTACGGTGGACTGGCAAATACCTGGGATTATGGCAATCTTGGAGTTGAACTCAAGAATAATGTGAAGAAGGCCTGGTGGCAGAAGTTCGTTCAGGAGAACCCTTACAATGTGGGTGTGGATTGTGCCATCCTTATGAATCCCCAGACTTGGGTTGCTTCCGGACATCTGGGAGGCTTTTCGGATCCTCTGATGGATTGTAAGGAATGCCATGAACGTTTCCGCGCAGATAAGCTGATTGAGGATTATCATATGGAGAACAGCATTCAGCTTGAGGGCTCTGTGGATGCCTGGTCTCTGGAAGAGATGAAGAAATATATTGATGAACATAAAATTGTCTGCCCAACCTGTGGTAAGCATAATTTCACGGATATCCGCCAGTTCAACCTGATGTTCAAGACCTTCCAGGGAGTAACAGAGGATGCGAAGAATGTGGTTTATTTAAGACCCGAGACAGCACAGGGTATCTTCGTTAACTTTAAGAACGTACAGAGAACCTCCCGTAAGAAGATTCCCTTCGGAATCGCTCAGATCGGTAAGTCCTTCCGTAACGAAATCACGCCCGGCAATTTCACCTTCCGTACGAGAGAGTTCGAGCAGATGGAGCTGGAATTCTTCTGTGAGCCTGATACTGATTTAGAATGGTTTACTTATTGGAGACAGTTCTGTATCGATTGGTTAAAGACTCTGGGAATGAAGGAAGAGGAGATGAGAGTCAGGGACCATGATGCAGCAGAGCTTTCCTTCTATAGTAAGGCAACCACAGATATCGAGTTCTTATTCCCCTTCGGCTGGGGTGAGTTATGGGGTATCGCTGATCGTACCGATTATGATCTGACCCAGCACCAGAATGTATCCAGGGAGGATATGAGCTACTACGACGATGAGAAGCAGACCAGATACATTCCCTATGTAGTAGAGCCGTCTCTGGGTGCTGATCGTGTTACCTTAGCCTTCCTCTGCTCTGCTTATGATGAGGAGGAGATAGAAGAGGGCGATGTTCGTACGGTGCTGCATTTCCATCCCGCCATCGCTCCGGTGAAGATCGGTGTTCTGCCCTTATCCAAGAAGTTATCCGGGCCTGCCGAGAAGATTTACATGTCACTTTGTAAATATTACAACTGCGAATTCGATGACAGAGGTAATATCGGTAAGCGTTACCGCAGACAGGACGAAATCGGTACTCCCTTCTGCATTACCTATGATTTTGATTCAGAGACGGACGGAGCAGTTACTGTCCGCGACAGAGATACAATGAAGCAGGAAAGAATAAAGATAGAAGAGCTTAAGGCATATTTTGAGAATAAATTCAGATTCTAGAAAAAAGGTATTCCTTAGCAGGTATTTCTATGCTATAATGCATTTTGGTGACTAAAAATTTAGGCATAGAGTAATAATCTGATATATATGGGAAGGTTTGAGTGTGAAAAGTATTACGCGAACAGAATGAAGCATATCGTCCTGCTCGCGGAGTACTTTTCACTCAAACTGTCCATGCATATCAGTTATATATAATTAATTATTTAGGAGGGCACTTACAAATGGCAAAATGGGTTTATTTGTTTAAAGAAGGCAAAGCTGACATGAAAAACCTTCTTGGCGGTAAGGGTGCTAACTTAGCAGAAATGACTAATTTAGGCCTGCCGATCCCCCAGGGCTTCACTGTTACAACGGAAGCTTGTACCGATTATTACAATAGTGGTAAGAACATCAGAGAGGAAGTTAAGACTCAGATTTTTGACGCATTAAAGATTCTGGAAGAGCAGCAGGGCAAGAAGTTCGGTGACACAGCAAATCCTTTATTGGTTTCTGTACGTTCCGGTGCAAGAGCATCCATGCCCGGTATGATGGATACTATTCTGAACCTCGGCTTAACCGATGCGGCTGTAGAAGGCTTCGCAGCCAAGACCGGCAATCCGAGATTTGCTTATGACTCCTATAGAAGATTTATTCAGATGTTCTCTGACGTAGTTATGGAAGTACCTAAGTCCAAGTTCGAAAGAGTTCTGGATGAGATCAAGGAGAAGAAAGGCGTTCATTATGATACAGAATTAACTGCTGAGGACCTGAAAGAAGTTATCGTACAGTTCAAAGCACTCTATAAATCCGAGAAGGGAACCGATTTCCCTCAGGATCCTTCCGTACAGCTGATCGAGGCTGTAACTGCAGTATTCCGCTCTTGGGATAATCCCCGTGCGATTTACTACAGAAGAATGAATGATATTCCCGGCGACTGGGGTACCGCTGTTAACGTACAGGCCATGGTATTCGGTAACATGGGTGATACCTCCGGTACAGGCGTAGCCTTTACCCGTAACCCTTCCACCGGTGAGGCTAAGATCTATGGTGAGTATCTGATCAATGCCCAGGGTGAGGATGTTGTTGCAGGTATCAGAACTCCTCTGCCCATCACAAGACTTGAGCAGGATATGCCTGAAGTATTTGCTGAGTTCATGAGAATCGCTAATCTCCTTGAGAATCACTACAAGGATATGCAGGATATGGAGTTCACGATTGAGGATAAGAAGCTTTACTTCTTACAGACCCGTAATGGTAAGAGAACAGCTCCCGCAGCGCTTAAGATCGCTTGTGATTTAGTAGATGAAGGTAAGATTACCAAGGAGGATGCAATCAAGAGAATTGAAGCAAAATCCTTAGATCAGTTACTGCATCCTACCTTTGATGCAAAGGCACTGAAGGCTGCAAAGCCTGTTGGCAGCGCATTACCGGCATCTCCCGGTGCAGCAGCAGGTAAGGTATACTTTACCGCTGAGGATGCTGTAAAGGCTCATGAAAGAGGCGAAAGAGTTATCCTTGTTCGTCTTGAGACCTCTCCTGAGGATATCGAAGGTATGCATGTTTCCCAGGGTATCTTAACCGTTCGTGGTGGTATGACCTCCCATGCAGCTGTTGTTGCTCGTGGTATGGGTACTGCATGTGTTTCCGGTTGTGGCGAAATCAAGATTAACGAAGAAGAGAAGTTCTTTACTATCGCCGGTAATACAGTAAAAGAAGGAGATTATATCTCCCTTGACGGTTCCGCAGGTAACATCTACATTGGGGATATCCCGACTGTAGAGGCATCCATCAGCGGTAACTTCGAGAGAATTATGAAGTGGGCTGATGAAATCAGAACCTTAAAGGTAAGAACCAATGCAGATACTCCTGCAGACGCTGCTAATGCAATTAAGTTTGGCGCTGAAGGAATCGGTCTTACCCGTACAGAGCATATGTTCTTCGAACCTGACAGAATACCTAAGATCAGAAAGATGATTCTCTCCGAGTCTGTTGAAGCAAGAGAAGCAGCTCTTAATGAGTTGATTCCTTTCCAGAAGGGTGATTTCAAGGGAATTTACGAGGTTATGGAAGGCAGACCTGTTACCATCCGTTTCCTGGATCCCCCGTTACATGAGTTCGTTCCTACCGATCCGGAGGATATCGCTGAATTAGCGAAGGATATGGGTCTTTCCGTAGCAGAAGTACAGGCTACCTGTGATTCCTTACATGAGTTCAACCCGATGATGGGTCACAGAGGCTGTCGTCTTGCGGTAACCTATCCTGAGATCGCCAGAATGCAGACCAGAGCGGTTATGGAAGCTGCGATCGAAGTGAAGAAGGAGAAAGGCTTTGATATCGTTCCTGAAATCATGATCCCCTTAGTAGGTGAGAAGAGAGAGCTCAAGTACGTGAAGGATGTTGTGGTAGAGACGGCTGAAGCAGTGAAGAAGGAAATGAATTCCGACATCGAGTACCATGTAGGTACCATGATTGAAATTCCTCGTGCAGCTTTACTGGCTGATGAGATCGCTGAAGAAGCAGAGTTCTTCTCCTTCGGTACCAACGACTTAACCCAGATGACCTTCGGCTTCTCCCGTGACGATGCCGGTAAGTTCCTGGATGCTTACTACAAGACCAAGATTTACGAGTCCGATCCTTTCGCAAGACTTGATCAGGATGGCGTTGGTCAGTTAGTAAAGATGGCAGCGGAGAAGGGCCGTGCAACCAGACCCGACATTAAGCTCGGTATCTGTGGTGAGCATGGCGGAGATCCTTCTACCGTTGAGTTCTGCCATAAGGTAGGTCTGAACTATGTATCCTGTTCACCTTTCCGTGTGCCGATCGCAAGACTGGCTGCAGCACAGGCAGTATTAAACAATAAATAATGTTGAGATTTCAACGTTTCTCGATGGTATGACTTAGGTTAGACTGTTTTGAATAATAGCGAAGAAATTATAGAGCACCCTATCATGTAATGATAGGGTGCTTTTTCTATAAATATATATCATGTAAAAATTGACGATTATATTTTGAAAACATATTAAGTTTGTTTATCTATATATCAGAGTTCATCCGAAGTCATGGAGAATGTTTAAGTCCAAGCTGAGAGAACTTTCTTCCCGAAGGTCTGTTCAGAGTATAAGATCAGCACTAGAAGAGATAAAGGTGTATGCTAGAGGATGGCTTAACTATTACGGAATAGCAAGTATGAAGAAACCTATTGAGGATATCAATGGTTGGCTATACCATCGAATTCGAATGTGTATTTGGAAGCAATGGAAGAAGCCCAAGACGAAGATGAGAAACCTTCTAAAACTCGGAGTGTCCAAAGACTTGGCATTTAAAACGGCTAATAGCCGGAGAGGTTACTGGTTTGTGACGCATACAGTAGCGGTCAATATAGCTTTAACAAAAGAAAGACTGATACGCATTGGCTTTTATGACTTAGCCAATGCATATCAGTCTGTGCATGTCAACTATTGAAAGCGCCGTGTACCGAACGGTATACACGGTGCTGTGAGAGGACAGGAGTTAATCACTCCCTCCTACTCGATTGGTATCATCGTGTTGAAGAGAGGTTATTTATTATACAATGAAGTAAATAGTTTTCGTAATCATATTTTAAATCAAGAATTTATAACTCAAAACTGTTATACTTAGATGAATAAAATATAATAGCGGGGGATTATAATGAGCTGTCTTAATGATATTTTTCGCTCAATTGAGTACATTAAAAATAACATTGAAGAAGATTTGACTTTAGAGCAGTGTAGTAACGTAGCTGGATTATCAAAACTATACTATAGTAATATGTTTCGCTTCTATATAGGTGAGACTCCGAAGAACCATATACTAAGGCAAAAACTTCTCTTCAGTGCTTATCAATTATTTGGCAATGATAAAATAATTGATATTGCTCTGACAACTGGGTATCAAAGTCATGAAGCATTTACAAGAGCTTTTAAAAAGGAATTTGGTATGACTCCGTCAGAATATAGGGAATTAAAAAAATGCCTGGTAGCCCCAATTCAAGATTAGAATGACATAGAATGTGCATTTTTTTACCATTATGCTTCAACGTATAACAGAAAAGGAAATAATTTGTTTAAAGGACATAAGGAGATTCAAAATTCTTTAATGGAGAAAGGTTATATTAATAAAGAAAAAATGGAATGGTCACTGGAAGGCAAACAGTTAAGTGATAAATATGATTGTACTACGACTATTCTTCAAACTTATAAATTGACAGATAACTTAAATGAGATATATCAATATACCAAAAAATTTATAAATATTTCCAGACTGCTATTTATATGTTTATTTATGAATTATATGAAAATGGCTTAATAACTAATATTGGGATAGGAAGCTGTGGCTCAAATTGTTTTCAATGCAATGCTTTTTTAGCAACAATTGAAGATGACGATGATTTAAGAATTAACTATGTAAATGAGATGAAGTTACAAGGTGTAAATATTGTTAAGGAAGAGGTTTATTGTTTTGGTTGCATGTCAGGGACGAGAGCAAACTATTGCTTATTAGGTTGTCCATGGAAACCTTGCTGTGAGAAACAGGAAATAATTCGTTGCAATTTATGCAAAGAATATACATGTAAAAATTTAAGTAATATGTTTATGCATCTGCCTGATTTTAAGGAGAATTTAGATAAGTGTATACATCAATCTGATGGATAACTTACAACAGATTATTGAAGAAGAGCCCGATTCATCATTATTTTGAATTTAAGAAGCAGGTATGAATAATCAAGTGCATTACTAAAAGTATAAAGGTTTTTGTGGAAGAATTGGAGAAATTATGATATACTATTATTATGAAATAAAGAGGTGATAATATGGAAAAGAGTCTGAAAATAGCACGACAGGTTGCTGGTACTATGGCAATAGAAGGAATGAAATTAAATAAAAAAGAGTTCTTATTAATTCAACAATGTGCCTCTGGTAAGAAATCTTCGCAGTTGATTATTAATGACTTAATAAAGAAGTACAAGGTGAATGATTAGGAGGTTTAATGCAGCAATATTATTATGAATACGAGCATGATAATAAATATTGTTATCCAAATTCATATACTTTACGAAATAAATTAAATATCAGAGATGATAAAATACTCCTCGAAGCGGAACGTAATATAACTGCGTTACGAATTTTAGAACTGAAGCAGAATGCTCCGAAAGGGAAGCCTGATTTTCAATATTTATGCAGGCTTCATAAGTATATCTTTGGAGATATTTATTCATGGGCAGGAAAGATTCGGACAGTTGATATATCGAAGGGTAATGTGTTTTGTAAAAGTGAATTCATTCTTGAAAATGCGGATGTTATTTTCCGACAAATAGAAAATGATGGTTACCTTAGAGGTTTTCAAGCAACTGCGATGCCTAGTAAGTTAGCGTATTGTTTATCTGAAATTAATGCAATCCATCCATTCAGAGAAGGAAATGGTAGAGTACAGAGAGCTTATATTGAAATATTGGCAAATAGAGCTGGCTACGAAGTGGATTTTTCGGATGTAGGACAAGATGAAATGATAAGGGCAAGTGTGGAGGCGTTTAATAAAGAATATGGATTGATGAATGAACTGTTTTCAAGAATCACGAAATCTATTAATAGAGTTAATTAAGAAAAATAAAACACCTATATTTCATTCCATACCACACAGGCAGTATTAAACAATAAATAATAATCGCGATGGCAATGAGCCAAGTCGCATAATAAAGGCTCCGAGACATGCTTGCATGAACTCGGAGCCTTATTTTTATGCGACAGGGAGATACCCGCTTGCAGATTGATGAGGTCAAGACGTTGGCTCATTGACCGAATAAAGCAGTCCATAAGGGCAGCCTTTCGTCATACTAATGAAATATCAAATAAAGAAATGTCAGCAGTGCGAATATGGAGGTTGAATTAAGCAGAAATATTTCATGATTTATCAGATGCTTTATTGTAGAAATAATAAATATCAAACAACTGAGAAGACTTAATCAGATTTAATCAGTCAGGCAAGAAAAGCTAATATAGATTGCAATCAGGTCAACACTAATGTATACTATCACCATATTATTAATCGTAGATGAATAATCTATTCCCTATTAGTAAGTGCCATATCTTTATCATTCAGGGAAACACAGGCAGTTCTTAACAATAAGCAATCCGAATGCATAATATTTACAATTATCTTACGAAAACAGAATGGAGAGGCTATTTCTAATGAGAAAATATTTATTTATAATGATACCTGTTTTAATTTTACTTGCTATAGCCGGAAGAGAAAGGGATGTCCATGTAAATGCTGCAACAAAGGATGCTTATTATTATGAATTACAAAAGGATGGTTCATATACTATTGCCGGTTATTACGGAAACGAAAGTAAAGTAGTTATACCAAATAAAATAAACGGTAAAAAAGTGACAGCTATAGCTGATAAAGCATTTTATGAGTGCAGCAAGATAAAGAGTATTACAATACCAAGCGGTGTAAAGAGTATAGGCAAAGAGGCGTTTTCTTATTGTAGTAGTCTGGAAAGTATTAAGATAGCAAATAGTGTAACAAGTATAGGGGATAGTGCATTTGCTGAGTGTATCAGACTTAAGAGTATCACAATACCGAGCAGCGTTAAAAATATAGGCATATATGCGTTTTCTTATTGTGTCAGTTTGGAAAGCATCACTATAACTAATGGAGTAACCGGTATAGGTGATGATGCATTTTATGAATGTAATATGCTTACAAACATCACATTACCAAATAGTATTAAGAGTATAGGTTCAGGTGTATTTTCCGGTTGTAGTAGTCTGGTAAGCATTACGATACCTAAAGGCGTGACAAGAATAAAGGCCAGTACTTTCAATCACTGTAGCAGTCTGAAAAGCATAACGATACCAAGCAGTGTAACCGTTATTGAAAAAGATGCGTTTTCTGCATGTGAAAGTCTTACAAGCATCACTTTACCTAAAGGACTAACCAATATTGCTAATTTTACATTTAGTGGTTGTGTTAGTCTGACTAGTATTACGATTCCTGAAGGAGCGACAAGCATTGGCAGAGATGCGTTTAGCGCTTGTAGTAGTCTGACTAGTATCATCATACCTAAGGGAGTGACAAGTATTGGAAGAAATGCGTTTGATGATTGTAGCAGTCTGACAAGCGTTACGATGAATGAGGGCGTGACAAGTATAGGTGCAGAAGCCTTTAAAAACTGTGACAAGCTGGCAAGTATCACCATGCCAAGTAGTGTAATCAGCATAGGTTATAGAGCATTTTATAATTGTAAAAGTCTGCAAAGTATTAATATACCGGATAAAGTAACCAGTATAGGAGAAACTGCATTTTATAACTGTAGTAGTTTGACAAGTATTACAATACCTAAGGGAGTTACCGAAATAGCTCCAAATACATTCGATAGTTGCAGCAGTCTGTCAAGTATCACCTTATCTAAAGGACTGACCGGTATAGATATGCTTGCGTTTAATAATTGCAGCAGTCTTACAAGCGTCATAATACCTGAGGGAGTGGTCAGTATTGGTTATGGCGCATTTTATGCTTGCAGAAACCTGGAAAGCATCATACTACCAAGTAGTTTAAAGAACATAGAAGGTGTAGCATTTTATGAAACAAAATGGCTTGAGAATGAACTGGAGAACAGTGAATTTGTTATTGTAAATAATATACTGATTGAAGCAATGCCAATAAATGAAACAGTCACAATACCTAAGGACGTGACAAGTATAGCTGATTATGCATTTTACGGTACGAGATTGGAAAGCATCACGATACCGGAAGGAGTAACCAGTATTGGCGGATGTGCATTTATGTATTGCTTCCACTTGGAGAACATTACGATAGCAAGTAGTGTAAAGCAAATAGGTATAAATGCATTTTATGATACAGCATGGCTTAAGAATGAACAGAAAAAGAATCCATTGGTAATCGTAAATAGTATATTAATAGATGGAGTAACCGCAAAAGGGAAAGTTACGGTACCTAAGGGTGTGATAAGTATAGGCAATGGAGCATTTTATGGCAGCAGTCTGACGAGTATCACAATACCTGAAGGAGTAACAAGTATAGGCGAAAGAGCATTTTATTCATGTAACAATTTAACCGGTATTACAATACCTGCAGGAGTGACAAGTATAGGTGAGTGTGCTTTTAGTGAGAGTGAGAAGTTAGCTAACGTTACGATAAATGAGGGTGTGACAAGTATAGCTGAAAGCACGTTTGATTATTGCAGAAATCTGAAAAGCGTCACAATACCCGCCAGTGTAAAGAGTATAGGTGAAAAGGCATTTTATTTTTGCAGTAGTCTGACAAGCATCATAATACCTGAAGGAGTAATCTCTATAGGTGATGAAGCATTTAATCATTGTGATGAATTAATTAGTGTCACAATACCGGCTAGTGTAAAGAGCATAGGTGAAAAAGCATTTCATTATTGCTGCAGTCTAAAAAGCCTAACGATATCCAATGGTGTTACAAGCATAGGGGATCAAGCCTTTTATTTATGTCAAGAGCTCACAAGTATCACGATACCTGGTAGTGTAAAGAGTATAGGAGAAAGCGTATTTAGTGCTTGCAGCAAACTCACAAGTATCACAATATCAAAGGGAGTGCAGAGTATAGGTGAATATGCATTTAGTGCTTGCGTGAAGCTGACAAGCGTTACGATACCTTCCAGTGTAAAAAGTATAGGCAGTTATGCATTTGCAACAGGTGAAAGCTTAACAAGTGTCACCCTACCTAAGACACTGATCGACATGGGTGAGGATGTATTCGCTGGTTGCTATAAGCTCAGCAAAATCAACTATAAGTAATCATATTGCAGGGTAAATCTTTAATATGATTTACCCTGATATTACATATGGGGAGATTATTATGAATAATAGGGCAATTATTCAAAAAGTAAAAAAAGCATTCGATGAGGATTTTTCTAAGAAAAACTATATGGAAGAGCGTACCTGTGATACTAAGCATTTGGATAAAATTCTTGCTTGCCTGAATATTAAAGCTCAAAGTAATATTCTTGATTTAGGTACCGGTAGCGGCTTTCTGGCATTTCCGATAGCCGAGATGAATACAGAGTGCTCCGTGTACGGTCTTGATATAGCGACCAAAACGTTGGAAAAGAATAAAGAGAAAGCAACAATGATGAACTTAAATAATCTTCATTTTAAAGAATATGACGGAGTGAAGTTTCCATTTAAGGATAATATGTTTGATTGTGTTGTGACCAGGTATGCATTGCATCATTTTCCGGATATCGATAAGTCATTTTCAGAAATCAGCAGAGTACTTAAAAAGGGAGGAAGTATGTTTATTTCTGATCCAACAGCTGACCTGACAGATAAAGACCGATTTATTGACAGGTTTATGCAGATGAAAGAAGATGGGCATGTCAGGTTTTACTTGAAATCAGAATTTATGGAGTTAGCTGATAAGCATGGATTTCAACCGGCAGCTATGTTTGATTCGAATATCAGATTTCCAAGTGAACGAACGGAAAAATATCTTCAAATCTCAGAAAGTATTGATAAAGAAGTGATTAGAAACTATGATATCGAAGTTATGAATGGAAAGGTATTCATTACATTGCAGGTTATGAATCTTTTATTTGTGAAAAGCAGATGACATTAATTATGTTGAACAGACATGATCTGTTACTTTTTCTGGAGAATACAGTAATGTATATCAATATATCCTATAAGGAAGGCTATACAAGCCTGCAAGTAATGTATAATATATCTATAAAAATATAGGTTTTTGATGATATCAGATTTCCGGAGGTTTATATGATTGAACTGCGTAAGGTTGATGATAGTAATGTATGGAATATAATAAAACTATCTGTGAACGAGGAACAGAAAAATTATGTAGCTGCCAATACAGTAAGTATCATAGAGGCATATACTACGATTACTGCGGGTGGTGTGGCGTTACCCTTTGGCATATATCAGGATGATTGTCTTGTGGGATTTGTTATGTTTGGATATGGTTCAAATGGAGATGAGGATGAACCGAAAATTGCAAAAAACAATTATTGTATTTGGAGATTTATGATTGATAAGCAATATCAGCGCCAAGGTTTAGGACGGAAAGCATTGACAGCTTCATTGCAATATTTAAAATCAATGCCCTGTGGCAAAGCGGATTTCTGCTGGCTTTCATATGAGCCGGATAATGTAGTTGCTAAAAAACTCTATTCTTCGGAAGGGTTTCATGAAAATGGTGAAAAGTGCGGGGAGGAAATAGTAGCTGTTCGAGAATTATCGTAGTATTTAAATGGCCCCATTGATCCAGGAGATGAGAAGCTCTCTTTTCCGTGCAGAAGAAGAGAGGTCAGGTTATTTAAAATGGGCCAAGAATGGAGCATTAGCAAGAATCGCTTCCATGATGGATGGAACACCAATGGGTCTCCTAGGCGTAAGCGTCTGTAATGGGTGAAGCGGATATGAGTATTCAAATGCGCCGGATATTGAAGTATATCTAAATGCAGACCCCGAGCATGCGAAATATGGGGTATGGATTCCGGTCACAAGGAAGGAGAATTAGTTATGGTACATTTGGTTTATTGTGATGACAAGGAAAAGGTTTTGGAAAAAATATTAGATGGTACCAAAACAATGATAATCAGGGCGGCAGCAGGCAGGAAGATTCCTCATAGCAGAGTATTTGAAGGTGAGAGACTTTATTTTATGAAAAAAGGAACAGCGAAAATCTCTGCAACTGCTGTAGTGAAATCAGTTCAAAACTATATCAAATTGTCAGATGATGATATAGGAAGAGTACTTCATGACAATCAGGTAAAACTGAATTTATCAAAAAAGCAACAGGAACGCTGGCATAAAAAATGTATGTGCCTGGTAGAGTTTGAGAATGTGAGTGAGATTAAGTCTTTAGACTTCGACCATCAAGGGAATATGGATGATTGGCTTATTATTGAAAAAATCGAAGATGTAGTTGTAGGTACGAGTATCCCGTATAACTATGACAATTCAAGATTCTAGGATGAGATACTTGCTATAATCCTAAAACTTAACCTTTAGCAAAATGTTTGGCTATAAGGGAAATCCGAAGGGAATCAGCATCACTAACCTGACCCAATTACCGATTAAGATGAAATTCGGAGCTTATGAGATAGAGGATATCATTTTTGTACCGCCGATGGTTCTGAATGCCAAGAGATTAATTGGTGTCGCCTCTATCGGAAAAAAGATGGTATTTACACTACATATTAACAAGGATGATGAAGCGGAGGCACATCGTAACTTCTTCTTTCAGGGAATAGAATATTTAAAGTGCATAAAGGAATTATCATGATCATTGCTTTTCCTAAGAACGATCTAGATTATTCTTAGCCATGTTATGTTGATTGAACTGCCGTGTACCGAAAGAAACCATAGACGATTGAGTTGATCGTCTATGGTTTCTTGTGTGCCCGGTGGGCACACGTTCTAACGGGTGAAAGTCCCCAATCCGCCCGGCAGTGGGAAGGATACAGCCAAAGCCAAGGGTGTCCATCGTGAGGTGGAATCTGAAGAAAGGATTAGGCA
>JAEZNB010000048.1 GCA_023441965.1 Bacillota bacterium | reverse complement strand
GAACCTTACTCAGCAGAACAGCTGAATCATGATATTATTCAATTAGCTAGGACTTATAAAGAGATTCTTCAGTATGTCACGATTGGTGTTTCCCATGACAATCGTGACATACTTATGCTTAAGCTCGGCATAGGAAAGAAGCATATGCTCTTTTGCTCAGGGGTACACGGGAGAGAAACCATCAATCCCATTGTAATGCTGAAGCTGACGGAAGAGTATGCGGACCAATATGAGAAGCACAGTAAGGAGAAGGAGCAGCTTAAGGGGCAACGGATGAAACCATCAGCTTATCTGGAGAAGAGCTACTGGAATACCTTCTTTGGCAGATGTATCACTGAGCTGTTGCAGACCTTTACCATCCTGATCCTTCCTCTTTTAAATCCCGATGGTTATATGATATCATTAAGCGGGTATGATGCCATCAGAAATGAGGATTTAAGGAGAAAAGCCATAGCAAGGAAACTACCCTGGCAGGAATGGAAGTACAATGCCAGAGGGGTGGACATCAACCGGAATTTTCCCAGCCGTCTCTGGAGACCGAAGGGACCCGGTGATTATGCGGCCAGCGAGCAGGAGACCAGGGCTTTGATTGCCGTCTTCCATCAATACCGGCTCCGGGGATTTGTGGATCTTCATTCCAGGGGGAAGGCGATCTATTATTACAGGAGCAGGATGCCTGAGCTGTATAACGAGAGACAGCTGAAGGTAGCAAACAGACTGAAGGAAATAACGAACTACGACCTGATGCCTCCCGGGAATGAGATCGATCCCGGGGATACGGGTGGTAATACGGTACATTATTTTTCAGAGCATTTTTATAAGCTGGCATTAACGATAGAAACCGTAGAGGAGGAGGCAGACTTCCCTCTGGACATCAGATACCGGGCTTCGACCTTTGAGGAGCTTAAGCTCATGTTCTTTGAGCTGGGGAGTTTGTTGATATAAGGTGATATTGAGATTAGAATGGAGTTACGATGGAAAGACAGAATACGAATGTGAATGAGCTGGAAGCAGCGAAGCAATTGAATATTATAAATGAGCTGAAGGTCAGGTTTGACCGGGAGTTTCAGCAGACAGGAAGGAAGAAAACCTATCATATCGAAACCTTTGGCTGTCAGATGAATGCCAAGGATTCCGAGAAGATTTCAGGAATATTAAGACAGATCGGATATGAGGAGACGGATACCGAGCAAGCGGATTTCGTCCTTTATAATACCTGTACGGTGAGGGAGAATGCCAATAACCGCGTATATGGCAGACTGGGTTATCTGGGAAAGCTGAAGAAGAGTCAGCCCGGTATGCTGATTGCCCTCTGCGGCTGCATGATGCAGGAAGCTGAGGTAGTGGAGAAGATTAAGACAAGCTACCGCTTTGTGGATATCATATTCGGTACCCACAATATCTTTAAGCTGGCGGAGCTTTTAAAGATACGCCTGGAGAATGAGGATTATCAGGTGAGTGACCGGGGGAACAAAGCAGAGGAAGCGGCTGGAGAAGGAAAATCAGCCGTAGCTTCTGCTGCTCAGCAGAAGGAAGCTCATGATCAGGACCTGTATGGAAAGGTGGGTCTGATTCACAGGGCTTCAGAAGGAGCCGGTGAGAACCCTGCATCAGAACAAAACCATGTCTTAGAGAAGACTCATGAGGATACGCACAGGAGTGTCAAAAAGGCCCATAAGAAGCATCATAAGATGGTCATAGATCTTTGGAAGGACACGGATATGATCGTGGAAAACCTGCCTGCTGAGCGGAAATACAGCTTCAAGGCAGGAGTGAATATTATGTTCGGCTGCAATAATTTCTGCAGCTACTGTATCGTGCCCTATGTCAGAGGCAGGGAGCGGAGCCGTCATCCGAAGGACATCCTGGAGGAGATTAAGGCTCTGGCTGCGGATGGAGTCGTTGAAATCATGCTACTTGGGCAGAATGTCAACTCCTATGGTAAGAACCTGGAAACTCCCATGACCTTTGCGGAGCTTCTTCGGGAAATTGAGAAGATAGACGGGATTGAACGAATCCGTTTTATGACCTCCCATCCCAAGGATCTGTCCCAGGACCTGATTGAGGTTATGGGTAGCAGCAAAAAGATCTGTAAGCATCTGCACCTACCTATGCAATCCGGCAGCTCCAGGCTCTTAAGGATAATGAATCGCCATTATACCAAGGAGTCCTATCTGGACCTGGTGGACCGGATCCGCAAAGCTGTTCCGGATATCTCCTTAACTACAGATATCATCGTCGGTTTCCCCGGTGAGACTGAGGAGGATTTCCTGGAGACCATGGACGTAGTAAAACGGGTAGGCTATGACAGTGCCTTCACCTTCCTTTATTCCAAGCGTACGGGAACCCCTGCGGCTACCATGGACAATCAGGTGGAGGAGGAGATTGCGAAGGAGCGCTTTGACCGACTGCTGAAGGAGATACAGGCTTCCTCCGAGAAGAATGCCGGCAGAGAGCTGCATACGGTCCAGAAAATTTTGGTGGAAGAAATCAATCCACAGGATCCGGCTCTCCTGACAGGAAGATTAAGCAATAATTTACTGGTGCATTTCCGGGGAGAGGTCAATTTGATCGGAAAAATCATTGATGTATATCTGGAAGAGAATAAAGGATTTTACTATATGGGAAGAATTTTGTAAGAGATTATCCCTTAGAGTCAGAAAATTGCATGATTAAATCGTACTGTTTTCTAAATTATGCATTCTAATATGTCAAAATAGATAAATTATTCATCACTATACTTGACATATTTATAATTACAGTATAAAATTTATATGTTGTATATTGCATGAAATGAACCTATAATCATGGAAAACCATTATTTTCCATATGGGCTTCAATCATATTGTACAATGAAAACTGAATAAGGAGGTGCTCCTGTGCTATTAGAAGTGATAATTGGTATTGTTACCTTCGTAATCACAGCTCCTCTTACTTGGAAGTTTGCGACTACCTATCGGATCAAGGTTTACGAGGCGAAGATAGGAAGCGCAGAAGAAAAGGCAAGAGAAATCATAGATGAAGCTTTAAAAACAGCTGAAACTAAGAAGAGAGAGGCACTGCTCGAAGCGAAAGAAGAGAATTTGAAAGCGAAAAACGAATTCGAGCGGGAAAGTAAAGAACGAAGAGCAGAACTACAACGCTATGAAAAACGGGTTCTTACCAAAGAAGAAACTTTGGATAGGAAGACCGAAGCACTGGAAAAGAAAGAAGCAAGACTTTCTGCGAAGGAATCAGAGCTCGACAAGATCAAGCAAGATGTTGAAGAGTTCCATGAAAGGCAATTGCAGGAGCTGGAGAAAATCTCCGGTTTGACCTCCGAACAAGCTAAGGAATATCTGTTAAAAACTGTTGAAGAAGAAGTGAAACATGAAACCGCTGTGCTGATTAAGGAAATGGAAAGCAAAGCGAAAGAAGAAGCGGATAAGAAAGCAAAGGATCTTGTAGTAACAGCAATTCAAAGATGTGCTGCAGATCATGTTGCTGAGACAACTATCTCAGTAGTCCAGCTTCCTAACGATGAAATGAAGGGTAGAATCATTGGTAGAGAAGGTCGAAACATCAGAACATTAGAGACAATGACCGGTGTAGATCTAATCATTGATGATACACCTGAAGCGGTCATTTTGTCGGCCTTTGATCCAATCAGAAGAGAGGTAGCAAGAATCGCTCTCGAGAAACTGATTGTTGATGGAAGAATTCATCCTGCCAGAATTGAAGAGATGGTAGAGAAAGCCCAGAAGGAAGTAGAAGTTATGATCCGAGAAGCCGGAGAAGCGGCTACCCTCGAGGTCGGTGTTCACGGAATTCATCCGGAACTGATTAAGCTTTTGGGTAAGATGAGATTTAGGACAAGTTATGGACAGAATGCGTTAAAGCATTCCGTTGAAGTAGCTATTTTATCCGGCCTACTTGCCGGAGAGATCGGAGTTGATGTCAGACTTGCAAAGCGTGCCGGTTTACTTCATGATATCGGAAAATCAATCGATCATGAGGTGGAAGGCACCCATGTACAGATCGGTGTAGACCTCTGTAGAAAATACAAGGAATCCCCGGTTGTTATCAATGCAGTGGAAGCTCACCACGGTGATGTGGAATTCCAGTCATTGATTTCATGCATCGTCCAGGCAGCCGATACGATCTCGGCAGCAAGACCAGGCGCAAGACGTGAGACCTTAGAAACATATACCAACAGACTGAAGCAATTAGAGGATATTACCAACGGCTTTAAGGGAGTTGATAAGTCATTTGCTATCCAGGCAGGCAGGGAAGTCCGGGTTATGGTTGTACCGGAACAGATCAGCGATGCTGATATGGTATTACTTGCCCGTGATTTATCTAAGAAGATTGAAAGCGAATTAGAGTACCCTGGACAGATTAAAGTAAATGTAATCAGAGAATCCAGAGTAACGGATTACGCGAAATAAGAAAGAAAATGTAATGGGGGACGTCGCAATGTTGCGACGTCCCATTTTTCGTGAAAGCACAGTGAGCATAATCTTTCCCTAATTGAACCGAAAAACGCTTGCGTTTTTCGGAAGCGTATGAAATACTCGCATGATCAAGCTTGCTTGATTAGTGCGAGTATTTGCATATGCTGCCAAAGGAACGTCGAAGACAACATTTGGTTCGATTAGGGAAAGTTACTATGCGAGCGCGCCCACGATCCATACAAACTCACTTGTGAGTTTGTATGGATGAGACTCGTTTTTCAACTATAAGTAAGTTGGATATTATTATTCCGTGAATTTACACACAATTGCACAAAATGCACACAAATTCCGTGACATACGGACAGATGCTAGCCATGGAAAATACTTTTTTTTAAAATTTTCATTTTTTTAGTTGCAAAATAAAAACTTCTATATTAAAATGAGTATTAAATTTATCACAAGAAGAACTTACCAGTATAAAACAGGTAAGCTAACAGATAGATGGCTTAGGTACATAATTGGTTGAAGACGGAATACATTCGACTGTTACAATATGAATAAGAGCCTGAACATTAAGGCACAGGAGGATTTTATTATGGCATTAACTTTATCAAGAAAGGCACAGGCAGTGAAACCATCCTCGACTCTTGCAATCACTGCAAAAGCGAAGGAGCTCATGGCTAATGGTATTGACGTCGTAGGGTTCGGTGCGGGAGAGCCGGATTTTAACACTCCCGATAATATCTGTGAGGCTGCAATTAAGGCAATACATGCAGGCTTCACAAAATATACCCCGGCAGAAGGAACCCTAGAGCTTAGAAAGGCCATCTGCGAGAAGTTCTTAAAATTCAATGGTTTGAACTATGAGCCCAGCCAGATTGTTGTCAGCAATGGAGGAAAGCATTCTCTGACGAACATCTTTGAGGCTATCTTAAACCCCGGGGATGAAGTAATCCTTCCTGCACCGTTCTGGTTAAGCTATCCGGAGATTGTGAAGCTGTCGGACGGTGTTCCGGTAATTATTTATGGTGAGAAAGCTAACAGCTACAAGGTAACAGCGGCACAGATAGAAGCTGCCTGTACAGATAAAACCAAGGCTTTCGTTCTAAACTCCCCGAGTAATCCTACCGGTATGCTCTATACGAGAGAGGAGCTGGAAGCGATTGCAGAGGTGGCTGTCAGGAAGGATTTCTATGTGGTATCCGATGAGATGTATGAGAATCTGATCTATGACGGACTTCAGCCGGTAAGCATAGCCTCCCTCAATGAGGAGATCTATAATCGTACAATTACCTGTAGCGGCGTAGCCAAGAGCTATTCCATGACCGGATGGAGAATCGGCTATACCGGTTCCCCGAAGGAGATTGCTAAGCTGATGGGAAGTGTTCAGAGCCACCAGACCTCGAATCCCAATTCCATAGCACAGAAGGCCGCTTTAGAAGCGATTGTCGGTCCGCAGGAATCTGTGGTTGCGATGTGTGAGGAGTTTAACCGCAGAAGGAATTATATGCATGAGAGAATATCCGGGATGAAGCTGATCTCCGCATTAAAGCCCCAGGGCGCCTTCTATCTCTTTGTTGATGTTAACGAGATTTTTCTTAAGGAATATAAGGGTATTAGGGTAGGTAACCTATCCAATCTGGCGAAAATACTTATAGAGGATTATAATGTAGCAGTTATTCCCTGTGATGATTTCGGCGCTCCTGAGCATATCAGGCTTTCCTATGCAATTTCCATGGAACAGATCAAGAAGGGTCTGGACCGGATTGAGGAGTTCTTAGACGTATTAGCTTAGTATCTTCATATTCATATACAATATTTACTTTGGCCGGGTTTTGCATAAGGC
>JAEZNB010000039.1 GCA_023441965.1 Bacillota bacterium | reverse complement strand
GGACTGTTTCATTATAGCCATGTAGCTGTAAGAGGCTCTGTAGTTATAATGAAACAGTCCCGTTTTTTATACGAAGGGAAGTACTCTTTCACAGTTTATGAAATATTCATATAATCTTTATTGACTTTACCTGCAATGTCATTTAAGGTTATCTTTGAGAGTATTTTTAATAGATACTGTCATCATCAGAAGGAAGGGGTAGATTTACATTGTCTGTGATTAACTCAAAATTGAAAGATGTATCATTCTCGGTTCTTCCGATTACGATATTGGTCTTAATACTTCATTTTACCATTTCTCCGATTGATGTTACCTTGATTATCAGGTTTCTGATTGGTACCCTGCTTATTATTATCGGGCTGACGATTTTCCTGCTGGGTGTAGATCTGGGGGTTACTCCCTTGGGTAATATCACAGGAACCTCTCTGGCCAAGACCAATAAGCTATGGATCGTGCTGACCGGTGGTCTGATACTGGGATTTTTTATTTCCATTGCAGAGCCGGGATTGATGGTCCTGGCAAATCAGGTTGATCTGGTCACCTCGGGAGATATTTCCGGAATCAGCATTCTGGTTGTTGTATCCGTAGGGCTGGCAATTATGCTTTCCCTGGGTTTCTTAAGAATCTTCTACAATGTTCCCCTATGGAAGCTGCTGTTTGGCCTATACATCATCATTTTTGGACTGGCCTTCTTTGTCTCTAAGGAATTCCTGGCAATCTCCTTTGATGCTTCGGGAGCTACGACAGGAATCATGGCAGTACCCTTTATCCTGTCTCTGTCCACGGGTATATCAAAGCTGAAAAAAGACAGTAAAGCTTCCGAAAAGGACAGCTTCGGATTGGTTGCGATTGCCTCGACCGGAGCCATTCTTTCAGTAATGATTTTGGATAGCATATCGAACAACAAGGGTTTTACCGCAGGACTTGATGTGGCTATCTCTGATGCTGATTCGATCTTCAGACCTTTTTTTAATATCTTTCCGGATCAGCTGAAGGATAGTATTATGGCGATATCTCCATTGATCGGAATTCTGCTCTTATTGCAGTTTCTGCTCCTACGGATGAAGAAGAGGGAGTTAAGAAAGCTGTTTACAGGCTTTGGCTTTGCTTTTGTCGGCTTGCTGATCTTTCTTCTGGGCGTGAATGCCGGCTTTATGGACGTGGGAATCAGTATCGGCAGTCAGTTGGTTCAGATGGAGAACAAGGCCTTCATTATCATCTTTGGATATATCTTAGGCTTTGTTACAATTTTAGCTGAGCCTGCAGTTTATGTATTGACACACCAGATTGAAGAGGTAACAAGTGGTTATGTGAAGAGAAAAGCGGTTCTGTTATCCCTATCGGTTGGTGTAGGCCTTGCGGTTGCTTTATCGATTGTCCGTATTCTGATACCGGGTCTTCAGCTATGGCATTATCTGTTGCCTGGGTATATAATAAGTATTGGGTTGATGTTTTTTACTCCGAAGCTTTTTGTGGGTATCGCCTTTGATGCCGGCGGAGTAGCCACAGGTCCGATCACTGCAACCTTTATTCTGGCATTTATCCAAGGGGCTGCCTATGCATATGAGGGAGCGGATCTGATGATTGAAGGCTTTGGAATGATTGCGATGGTTGCCATGTTTCCGATCATAACCCTGCAGATATTGGGTCTGATCTTTAAAATAAAGTCTAGAACAACAAAGGAGTTGAAAGAGGATGGATCATCTGGAGCATAGTTCACACTTCGAAATGATTTATGTCATCATAAACTACGGTATGGGCAGTAAGGTTCTGCATAAGGCGAGAGAACTCGGAATTCGCGGTGGAACAATCCTCCTTGGTAGGGGAACGGTCAGGAATTCCTTTCTGAATTTCTTATCCTTATATGATGAGAGAAAGGAAATCGTATTATTAGGAGCGGATCGGAAGACGGCTGATCATGCGATGCAGGAGTTATGCAGAGAGTTTAAGCTGGAAAAGCCAAACCATGGGATTGTGTTTGCTACCGGCACCTTAAAAATCATAGGTTCAAAAAGCTATCGGGATGAATTAAACGAAGAAGAAAGTGGGGTCGAGAAATCGATGTATCAGCTTATCACGACTATAGTAAACAGAGGGAATGCAGAGGATGTCATCAGTGCGGCAAACGAAGCCGGTTCTAAGGGAGGTACGATTTTGAACGGCAGAGGTGCCGGTATCCATGAGACTACCCGCTTATTCAATATGGAGATTGAGCCGGAAAAGGAGATTGTTATGATTCTGTCGAAAGAAGATGTAACGGATGCCATCGTAAACACCATTTATGAGAAGCTTGAGCTGGAAAAACCGGGAAATGGCATTATTTTTGTTCAGGACGTGAGTAAAGCTTATGGTATCACCGGGTAGGAGATAGGGCAAGGTCAGGAGACCTTCTCATGCGGATTACAAGGGCTTTTTCTATTGCTATTCAGAGATAAATGGCAGTAGAAGGAGCCCTTTTTTACTACTTTTTACCTCTTTTTGAAATATATGTTTATCTTGTGAAAAATAAGTATCGTAATTACATCTGATACGATAATTTGACGAATATTACGAAAATACATTGATTTAGTACGAAAATATGATACACTAAGTAGTAGTAATTAAGGAGGGGTATAAGTATGAAGAGGAAACAGAAACATGGCTCTTCTGTGGGGAGACAGAAGAGGGCCATAAGGCAAAAATTTGCTGGTCTTTGGCGAGGGAAGCAAAAACAACTGAAGGGGAGAGCAGTTGCCGGACCTAAACTCGGGAAGTCAGGATTATGGAACAAATTACATAGCATCAGACTAAGACTTTCTATCGGGCTCCTGGTTCCGATAGTTTTCTTGTCTGTCTATGGTGCAGTCTCCTATAATAAAGCTGAGGATGCCATCATACACAAGTATGAAAAGAGCGCCTCGGATACGATTAATGCAATCAGCGGATACATGAATTTAGGTTTGTCCATGATAGAGAAATCTTCCATGGAAATCATCGCGGATACTTTTTTCAGAGAATTTTTTGAGCTGAATTATGATAAGGCAATCGATAATAAAAAATCCCGTGATGATATCCAGGACAGGTTGTTCCTGAACAAGACCTCGAACAAATTCATCTCGCACATACATCTGATCGGCTCCAATGGCTTTGACATGTCCACTTTTGGCAGTATCAACAGGGATCTGTATCGGCCGATTACAGATTCTGATATCGGGAAGCTGTTTAAGGAGAAGAAGACCCCATATCTATGGCTGGGTGATCATAGTGAGCTGGACAAGCTTCTGTCAGCAACCGGGAATCCTTATGAAACGGACAGCTATGCGACCTCCATCATTCGTAAAATGAATAATGGTAAGGGGTATATACTGGTGGATGTTTCCAAGGATATGGTAGAGGAAATGTTTACAGAATATAACCTGGGAGAAGGCAGTATTCTGGGATATATCACCGGAGATGGAAGGGAAACGCTCAACAACACAGAGGAAATAAGGCTATTCTCAGACCTACCTTATTATCAGCAGGCCTTGGAGGCAGAGGAATTAAACGGATACTCCTATGAGGAATACCAAGGGAAGGAGTATTTATTCATCTACAGCAGATTCAAAGAGATGAGTGGTGCTGTCTGTGCTCTGGTTCCGAAGAGTACGATTTTAGCAGAGGTCAGGGGTTTAAAGAATCTAAACCTGTCCTTCGTAATAACTGCATGCTTTATAGCAATTATTATCGTATTTATCATTACCCGCGGTATCTCGAAAGCGATCAATAAGATAAATGGCTCAGTACTGAAAGCGGCAAAGGGGGATCTGAACGTTCAACTGGATACGAATCGAAAGGATGAGTTCCAGGCACTATCGAGGGGTATCTTCGACATGATCACCAATATGCGTACCCTGATTGGAGAGGTTCAGGCGGTTGGAGCTACCGTCAACAGTTCTTCAGAGAACCTATCCCATACCTCCGGTGATTTACTGGAGGCTACGAAGGAAATCTCAAGGACAGTTGATGAAATCGGCCTGGGTATTATTCAGCAGGTAGAGGATACAGAGGTGTGCCTGACGCAGATGAACGGTCTGTCAGACCAGATCAGCCAGGTATATAGTAATACCAATGAGATCGGACAGATCGCAGACAACACCAAGAACATTGCTTCAGAAGGTCTGTTGATCATTGAGGAGCTTAGCCAAAAGTCTAAGGCTACCTCCGGTATTACTCAGGATGTCATTCATAAAATCCAGGAGTTTGAGGCACAGTCCAAGAAAATTGAGGGCTTTGTCAATCTGATCAATGAAATAGCTTCACAGACGAATCTGCTCTCCCTGAACGCCTCGATTGAAGCGGCCAGAGCCGGAGAAGCCGGAAAGGGCTTTGCAGTGGTTGCTGATGAGATCCGGAAGCTGGCGGATCAAAGTATGAATGCCGCCAATCGGATCCAGAATACCGTTAAGGACATTGATTTAAAGAACAGAGAAACCGTGGCTACGGCCGAGAAGGCTGAGGGTATCGTCGCCTCCCAGACAGAAGCCCTCTACAAGACAGTCAGTGTATTTGAGGATATCAGCAGTCATGTAAATGATCTTGCAGCTCATCTGAATGATATCCTGCTCCGGTTAAAGACCATAGAATCGGCAAAGGATGATACCCTGAATGCAATTCGGAATATTACTGCAGTATCGCAACAGACAGCTGCCTCCTCAGAGGAAGTCAATGCTACCTTGACCAGTCAGATTGATTCTGTTGAGAACCTTAGAGAGTCTGCCATCATACTGGAGGAGGATGCAAGAAAGCTCCGGAGAGCAATCAGCATATTCCGGATCAGCTAATTGCTGTTTCATAATAAGTGTAGGCAGATGTCTGTTATGAAAATTATGCCGATGATTAGTGAATATTTACTTGACAAATATATCCGCAGGGCTTAAGATAGCTTTCAATAGGCGATGAGGAAGAGGAGTACATTCATTCCGATGCATAGAGAGGGAATGGCCGGTGTAAATTCCCGTGAAGAGTGAATGGAAGCAGCTTCTGAGCTACGGACCGAACATCTTTGAATGAATAGATCGGTAGGCTTCGTCGGGTTCTGACCGTTATATCAGATACAGTATGGATTCAGTAAGAACTGCTGAACCGGTACTGAGTGAGTGCAGATCGGAATTACGATTCCGGCTGAATTTAGGTGGTAACGCGGATTGTATTCGCCCTAAGCTAACTTTGGTTAGCTTAGGGCTTTTTCATTTGCACCCGGCAGGTGCAGTATCAAAGCAGATTTCTATGGACTTGTTTTATTAATGAAATGACAATAATTAACTTAAGGAGGAGAGTAACATGAAAATCTATGAGAAGTCGAGGAAGCTGGATAATGTCTGTTATGATGTAAGGGGACCAGTTGTGGAGGAAGCGGATCGTATGATTGAGCAGGGGATCAGCATATTGAAGCTGAACATCGGAAACCCGGCACCCTTTGGTTTTGAGGCGCCGACCGAGATCATTCATGATATGATGATGAATCTGAAGCTTTCTGAGGGTTACTCCGATTCCAAAGGAATCTTCTCTGCCAGAAAAGCAATTATGCAGTACTGCCAGCTGAAGGGTTTTCCCAATGTGGGAATTCAGGATATCTATACCGGAAACGGAGCCAGCGAGCTGATTACGATGTCCATGCAGGGCCTGTTGAATGAAGGGGATGAGATTTTGATTCCTGCCCCTGATTATCCCTTATGGACCGCAGCGGCTACTTTATCAGGCGGTAAGGCTGTTCATTATATCTGTGATGAGCAGGCGGACTGGAATCCGGATATAGAGGATATGAGAAGAAAGATCACGGATAAGACCAAGGGAATCGTGGTGATTAATCCGAATAATCCGACCGGGGCTCTGTATCCGAAGGAAATATTGGAGAAGATTGTGGACCTGGCCAGAGAGCATGAACTGATTCTCTTTGCCGATGAGATCTATGACCGACTGGTTATGGATGAGCATAAGCATATCTCGATTGCGGCCCTTGCCCCGGATCTGATGGTAGTAACCTTTAACGGACTGTCCAAATCTCACAGGGTTGCAGGCTTCCGTGCCGGTTGGATGTGCTTAAGCGGCAATAAAGCAAGAGCCAAGGGCTATATTGAGGGGCTGAATATGCTCTCCTCCATGCGCCTCTGTTCCAATGTTCCCTCCCAGCAGATTATACAGACAGCCCTCGGCGGTGTGCAGAGCTCGGATGAACTGCTGATGCCAGGCGGAAGAATCTACGAACAAAGGGAGTATATTACTGAGCGGCTGAACAGTATTCCGGGAATATCAGCAGTAAAGCCGAAGGCTGCCTTCTATATCTTCCCGAAAATAGATACCAAGAGATATAAAATCTTTGATGATGAGAAATTTGTGCTGGATTTTCTGAAGGAGCAGCATGTCCTTATGGTCCATGGTAAGGGCTTTAACTGGCAGCAGCCTGACCATTTCCGTATCGTATATCTGCCGAGATTAGAGGAGCTGAAAGTAGCATTGGATAAATTTGAAAGGTTCTTAAGCGGGTACAAAGGTACAAGATAGCATATGAAAATACTTCTTTCCTATTTTGCTAATTTATAGTAAAATAGTCAGAGGATACGGGTTGCTACTCCGGATAATCCTTGGACATATTAAGGGGAAGTATAAATGAAATTAACAGAGATAGAGGCAGATAACAAGTTAATATTTCGATTCAAGTTCAAGAATAAGCCCTACAGCATGGTGGTGAAGGTGATTACGAAGTCAGAGCAATGTCTGATGATACCGGCGATCCTAAACAGGAACCAAGTGCTTGATCCGAGTGGACTGACAGATGTTGAAATCATTTTTACGGTAAAGGACGGAGTATTTATCTATAAGGATGTTAAGCTGGAGACATCCATCATCATGGAGAAGAATGTTTATCTTGTTTTTTCCGAGGAGGATGTAGCCAGACTGAACAGAAGAGAAGCATATCGTGTCTTTATCGGGGAAATACTGGACATTACAGTCCTGGCGAGGAATGGCCAAAGGAATGTGTATAATGGCATATTGAAGGATATGAGTACACTGGGGATGGGGGTTATCCTGAAAAATGAGATAGAGATAGGATCTACCCTTCAGGTAGTGTATCAATACGAGGGACTGAATATCAATCTGGTTGGTGAAGTAAACAGAAAAGAAAGAATGAATCGATACCGGGCGTTTATTTACGGAGTGAAATTCCGTGAGCCGAATAACAATGTTTTCCGGGTGATTATTCTTAAGCAAGTAAAGAATAAGAGTGATAAATCAACCATGTTATAACCTGCATCGGATGTTTATATTCCATCCGATCTGATAAATAATCATAAACAGTAAGGTGGTTTTCTTATGGCGAAAAAAGTGATTCAGGCAGCGGCTGCACCTGCAGCAATCGGACCATACTCCCACGCAATTGATACGGGTTTGGGTCTTATCTTTACCTCCGGACAGGTACCGATTGATCCCGCAACCGGGGAATTGGTTGAGGGAGGAATCGAAGCACAGACGGACAGAGTTTTCCGAAATCTGAGGGCCGTTCTCGAGGAGGCTGGATCTTCCTTTGATAAGGTGGTAAAGGCAACTGTATTTCTGCAGGATTTAAAGGATTTTGCAGCGATGAACGGAGTTTATGGTAAGTACCTGGGTACAGATTCTCCGGCACGTTCCGCTGTTCAGGTAGCAGGGCTTCCCAAGGGCGCCTTGATTGAGATTGAGCTGATTGCCCTCAGATAATGAGGGATGCTTGACGGATTTTTTACAGACGAAGCATAAGAAAACGGAGGATATTTATGAACACCTTTTTATTTGATCTTGACGGTACCCTATTGCCCATGGACCAGGATGCCTTTATGGAAGCCTATTTTCATGCCCTATCCCTGAAGATGTTACCCTATGGGATTGACCCCAAGAAGCTGGTTCAATTGGTCTGGACAGGCACCAAAGCGATGATAGAGAATGATGGTTCCATGACAAATGAGCAACGCTTTTGGACTACCTTTACCGGTGTGGGAGGAGAAGAATTACGGAAGCTGTTGCCGGTCTTTGAGGACTTCTACCGGAAGGAATTTATCGCAGCGAAGAAGACCACAACCTACCGGCCGGAAGCGGGAGACTGTATCCGACTTCTGAAGGAGAAGGGCTACCGTCTTGTTCTGGCCACAAATCCCCTCTTTCCCAGGATAGCAACCTTAAACCGCATTGGATGGGCCGGCCTTAAGGAAGAGGATTTTGACTGGATCACGACCTATGAGAACAGCTCCTACTGTAAACCCAGCTTAGAATATTACAAGGCTATCCTGGGTGAGATCGGGAAAGAACCTTCAGAGTGCATTATGGTGGGAAATGATGTAAGAGAAGATATGTGCGTCTCAGAGCTGGGGATGGGAACCTATCTGTTAACAGAGTGCCTGTTGAATAAGGAGGAAGGAGATCTCTCTTCTTACCATCATGGAGGTTTTCCGGAGTTTTTTGAATATATTGAGCAGCTTCCGAACTTACTTGCATAAGGTATTATCAGTGCTTAAGCCTATTGTGATAGGATCTTAGGTAGACAGATGTTAGAAACGCCCGCTCCGTAAACAGTGACAAACTGCAAACGGTGCGGGCGTTTACTTATGTCGCGGCCGCCTTCCTAAGTGATATGATAAAAGTAGGGAAGTAGAGCCAACCAAATCAGATGGGTCAGGTTTACCAATACATAGATGGACAGAGATATGTTAATACCGATGTTGGTAGCCTTCATCCCAGCACCATCGGACTGACAGCTTTTACGATACAGATAGTAAAGCAGGCCGGCAGGTAGCAGTATCTTCAACAGAAAGCTTGCCAGGGGAGACTGAACCGCATGAACCATGAAGATATTGACTTCAGAGAAGAAGCCGGTCTGCAGCAGGCCAAGGGTAAAGAGGATATCCGTAACATTTAACAGATATAATAGTATCAGTTTTTTACGAATGTTCGTAAGCTCGCAGCTTTTCATAAATGTAATCATTTTGCGCACCTCCTAAAGGAAGTATTGCCAGTATATGGCAATCTATACCATGATAGTGCACGCAGCTCCATGAAGTTCGGGTAGACGAAAGAAAAACAAAAGGATATAATAAAGGAAAGAGATTAGAAGAGAAAATCGATCGGGATAATGAAAAGAGAAGGAATAGGGAGGGCTATATGCTAGGTGATAAACGATTTGCGGTACTGATTGATGCAGATAATGTCTCGGCAAAATACATCAAGTACATTCTGGATGAGATATCAAATTACGGCGTTGCTACTTATAAGCGAATTTATGGGGACTGGACCAGGCCTTCGGCAGCCTCCTGGAAGGATGTATTGCTGGAGAACTCCGTGACACCGGTCCAGCAATATGGCTATACCGTAGGTAAGAATGCAACGGACTCCGCTATGATTATTGATGCGATGGATATTCTGTATTCCGGTAATGTGGAAGGCTTCTGTATTGTATCCAGTGATAGTGATTTTACCAAGCTTTCCTCCCGTTTAAGAGAGTCGGGGATGTTGGTCGTCGGTATGGGGGAGAGGAAGACACCTAAGCCCTTCATCGCCTCCTGTAACCAGTTCAAATATCTGGATGTTCTGGCTGAGACAGAGACGAACAGGCTGGTTCTGGACAATAATCAGAAGAAAAATGAGAATCATAAAGATAAGAAACAGACTCTGGTCAAGGAAGCAGAGAATGAGACGGACAACCAGAGTAAGCAGGTCAAGTCTGTCCTTCCCTCCGATAATGGGGATAGTACGAAGAATATGACAGATATCGAGGTCATAAAGGCTGCGATATTAAAGATGATGAATGAAGTGGATGAGGAAGATCAAAGCATGAATATGGGTGAGCTGGGTAGCCGCCTGGTAAAGCGTTATCCTGATTTTGATGTGAGAAATTACGGGGACACGAAGCTCTCCAAATTCCTGAAGAAATTTGACTTCCTTGAAATCAACTCGAAGGGCAAGGGCGGCAGCTCGATGTGGGTTTCTTTAAGAAGTGAACCGGTTCAACAGGAGGAAGAGAAGAAGGCAGGAGGACAGCCAAAGAAGAAGCGTAATTACAGGAAGAAGAGCAAGTAAGGTGATGAGGAAGCACATAGATAAGAGGACCAAGAATAAAGGAAGTATCAGCTTCCTGGAGTATAAGGGACAGGGTATAGAGCTGGAGCGGAAAAGAATCAAGAATCTCTACCTGAAGGTTCTGCCTCCTGAGGGCAGGCTCTATGTCAGTGCTCCGATCCGTATGCCCATCGAAGCCATCAAGGATTTTCTGCTCGCCAAAGAGGAATGGATCAGATTGCAGCAGGAGAAGGTTCGCAAGAAGCAGGGAACAGCTCCGCTGAAGGAAGCAAGCTATCTGACCGGTGAGGAGGTACCTTACTGGGGCAGATGTATTCCTCTGGAGGTCAGGTTTCGGCAAAGGAAGAAGGAAGCCTGCTTTACCGGTACCCATATCCTCCTTATGGTGAAGAAGGGGGAGGAAGAAAGCAGGGCAGAGGAGCGTTATAGCCTCCTGAAGCAGCTGTACCGGGAGGAGCTCACACGAAGACTACCTGAGCTCTTTGCCAAATGGGAAGGGATCATAGGAGTGAAGGCAAAGGAGTGGAATCTGCGGGATATGACCTCCCGATGGGGTTCCTGCAATGTCAGACAGAAGAAGATCTGCCTGAATCTGAAGCTGGCAGGAAAAGCCCCGGAATGTCTGGAATATGTTGTCGTCCATGAGCTGGTCCATCTGCTTGAGGGTAGCCACAACCACATCTTTAAAGCTTATATGGATCAGTATCTGCCTGGCTGGCGCAATAGAAAGGCCAAACTGAATAGTCCTATTTCCTAGGAGGTCTGCTCTTGCCGGTGATCTGCTCTACGGTCAGTTCCATTACGGCGACCGCATCCACAGCTGCTTGCTTATAAGTCAGCTCCTGCTCTGTATATTGCTTCATCAGCTGCTTTAAAGCATATTCAGCCTGGCTTCTGTCAAGGATTCTGATGATACCGTTACCGCAGACACTCTCATAATTCATGGTATAATCACAGGCCTGCGGACCGGGAATCAGCTCATGGGAGCAATCCATCTCAAAGGAAGCCTTCGGATTCCTCGCAATCAGGTCGATCTTGGTTCCCTGCTTGGCCCCATGGAAATAAAGCTTCAGCTGCTGATTCTCATAATGGAAGCCGAAGTTCATCGGGATGATGTAGGGATATTCCTCACCAAACAGTGCCAGGCGACATACGTCGCATTTCCTGATAATACTTAATATCACATCCATATCGGTGATTTCTCTGTCTTTTCTTCTCATCGTTTTCCCTCGCTTCATCTTTCAATCATCATTAAGGTATGTCATAATAATAATATATAGGAATCGCATGTGCAAGAAAAACTGGCGATAAAAGAGGACAAAGACATGAAACGAAAATACAGCTTAGTAAAGGGAAGCAGCAGAGTCTTGATTTTACTCATCGGACTTACGATTGCTCATCTGGGGGTCACCCTATTCCTCTTGTCAAAACTGGGCTCTGATCCCTATAATGTGTTTGTACAAGGGATATTCCGGACGCTACAGAAGAGCTTAAGCCTTCCCTTCATTACCCATGGATATACGCATATTCTCATTAGCTTTCTTGTTATACTGGTTCTCCTGATCACTGATCGCAGCTATATCAAGCTCGGTACAGTCTTATGTATGGTTTTTGGCGGGCCTATTATTGATTTCTTTACATATTTACTTGGGGGTATCATTCATGAAGCCCTGCCGGTTGGCATACGTATCCTGATTTCAATCGTGGGTTGTGTCATTCTTGCTTACGGTATGACCATTGTGATTAAATCTGAGGCAGGTACAGGACCGAATGATCTGATCGCAATTGTAATCAGTGATAAGCTTCATAAGAAATTCAGTATCATCCGAATTCTTGTAGATATCACCTTCGTAACCTGCGGATATTTGTTGGGTGGTATCTTTGGATTAGGGACGCTTCTCTGTGCCTTTCTGGTTGGTCCGGTGGCTGGGATTTTTCTGCCGGGGAATGAGAGACTGATCGGGAGAATCAATGCAAGCATTGAGAAAAGGATAGTAAGAAAAGGAATATAAAGCAGTATAAAATAACTCACACCAGGTTAATTCGGCATTTGAGCCAACTTATTGCAACGCTTTGGAGGATGTATATGAAGTTTTCAAATGGTCATTGGATGAATAGGGAAGGGGTGGAGGTATTCTCACCCATACAGGTTTATGATTATCGGGTGGTGGGTAAAGAGCTGACGATTTTGGCACCGACCCACAGAATTAATCACAGAGGAGATACCCTCGGCGGTGTTACGCTTACACTGCGGATTTCTTCTCCCATGCCGGAGGTGTTGCGCATTCGGGCAGATCATTATCTGGGTGTATGCAGAAGGGGACCGGAATTTAAGCTGACAGTGGAGCAGGAGCAGTATCTTCCTCTGAAGCTGATGGTCGGTGAGGCAGATGGGTCCCGGGAGACAGATAACGGAGCAAGCCTTAAGGTATATGACAGGGAGGAGCTTCTTACCCTTGTAAGCGGCAGCCTACGGCTGGAGATAAATAAGGTAAGCTGGAGAATGAGCTTCTTCTGTAAGGAGGAGAAGCTTACGGAGACATGCTTCCGTGACCTGGCCTATGTAAAAACGGCCTGGAGAGGGTTGGCTTATGATGATGGCAGTGACAGGGATACCTATATGCGGGAAAGACTCTCTCTCACAGTGGGAGAGCTGGTCTATGGTCTTGGGGAACATTTTACTCCTTTTGTGAAGAACGGTCAGTCTCTTGATCTATGGAATGAGGATGGAGGCAGCTCCACTGAGCAGGCCTATAAGAATATACCCTTTTATCTGTCCAACAAAGGCTATGGAGTGTTCGTAAACCATCCCGGCAGGGTATCCTATGAGCTTGGATCGGAGCTGGTGAATAAGGTTCAGTTCAGTGTTCCCGGGGAGGGCTTGGATTATTTCCTGATTGCCGGTCCTTCCATGAAGGAGGCCCTGATGCGTTATACCGATCTGACAGGGAAGCCGGCCTTGCCACCGGCCTGGACCTTCGGCTTATGGCTGTCCAGCAGCTTTACGACCAGCTACGATGAAGCTACGGTGAACAGCTTTGTGGATGGGATGCTGTCAAGGGGGATTCCTCTGAAGGTATTTCACTTTGACTGTTTCTGGATGAAGGAATTTCATTGGTCTGATTTTCTATGGGATTCCAGAGTATTTCCCGATCCGGCAGGCATGCTTGGCAGGCTGAAGGAGAAGGGATTGAAGATCTGTGTCTGGATCAACAGCTATATCGCACAGGAATCGGCTCTGTTCCGGGAGGGACTGGAGGGAGGATACTTTATCCGAAGACCCAACGGGGATGTATGGCAGTGGGATATGTGGCAGCCGGGAATGGCTATCGTGGATTTTACGAATCCTAAGGCCTGTGCATGGTTCTCCTCCAAGCTGGAAGCTCTGCTGGATATGGGAGTGGACTGCTTTAAGACGGATTTTGGTGAGAGAATACCGGTGGAAGCCCTTTATCATGATGGCTCTGACCCGGTGAAGATGCATAACTATTATGCTTATCTATATAATAAAACGGTATTTGAACTGCTGGAACGGAAGCGGGGCAGAGGAGAAGCCGTGGTCTTTGCCAGAAGTGCTACTGCCGGAGGACAGTGCTTTCCGGTTCATTGGGGCGGGGATTGCTGGTCTGATTATGAATCCATGGCTGAAAGCCTGCGGGGTGGTCTATCCCTGACCATGTCCGGCTTTGGTTACTGGAGTCATGATATCGGAGGCTTTGAGAATACCTCGACAGCAGATGTGTATAAGCGGTGGGCAGCCTTCGGCCTTTTGTCCACGCATTCCAGATTGCATGGAAGCTCCTCCTATCGGGTACCCTGGGCTTATGATGATGAGGCAGTGGAGGTGGTACGCTTCTTCACAAGGCTTAAGGCTTCCCTTATGCCATATCTCTTCCGTTATGCCGTAGAGAACTCACAGACCGGTGTTCCTGTGATGCGAAGCATGGTGATGGAATTTACGGAGGATATGACCTGCTCCTACCTGGATAAACAGTATATGCTGGGAGACTCCCTGCTCGTAGCACCGATCTTCAATGAGAAAGGGATCGCAAAATATTATCTGCCGGAGGGAAGCTGGACCGATTTCCTAAGCGGTGAGGTTAAAATCGGTGGCAGATGGTGGACGGAACAGCATGCCTATACAAGCCTTCCCCTCTTGGTGAGGGAGAACAGTCTGCTTGCGGTTGGAGCATCTGATGATGATGCGGTCTATGATTATGCAGACCATGTGCAGTTGAAGGCTTATGAACTGAAGGAGGGGGTGGCTGCCAAAACTCTTGTATATGATGCGGCTGCGAAGCTGAAGGTAAAGGCAGAGCTTCTAAAGAAGGCCGATACCCTGCAGATCCGGGTGGAGTCAGAGCAGCCCTATACCCTAGTTCTGGTGAATCTGACCGGTGTAACTGCCGCAGAGGGCGCTTCTATAGAGGTAAGGGGAAGGGATACGATACTTACTCCTTTGGGCAGCGGCAGCATAAGCTGCCGGCTGGAGAAAATATAAGACAGAACAGACCTATCGCTGTGACATACAGCTGATCAGACATGTGGAAGGATAACAGAGAGATAGTTTAAAAACAGAGCAGGGATTGAAATAACATAAATATTATCACAGATAAGAGGGCGATCAGATGAAGAAGGTTGATGAAGAAAGAATAGAACAGCTGTTGGCAGAGCTGACATTGGAAGAGAAAATCGCTATGATCCATGGGGAGGGGATATTCCAGACAGCAGGAG
Organism: Bacillota bacterium; assembly: GCA_023441965.1. Lineage (GTDB taxonomy): Bacteria > Bacillota > Clostridia > Lachnospirales > Lachnospiraceae > Mobilitalea. The sequence goes on along the minus strand of JAEZNB010000039.1, from coordinate 37,012 downwards.
TAGAAAGGCTGCAGATTCCGCCCCTAAAGATGTCCGACGGACCTATGGGAGTAAGAAAGGAGTTCACCCTAAAGGAGTGGATCAATGTCTGGCAGACTGAGGACAAGGCATCTTACCTGCCCAGTAACAGTGCTTTGGCTTCCACCTGGAACCGGGAGCTTGCATATGAGACCGGCAAGGTCCTGGGAGCAGAGGCCAGGGGAAGGGGAAAGGATGTCATTCTGGCACCCGGCATTAATATTAAGAGGAGTCCCCTCTGTGGCAGAAATTTTGAATATATGAGTGAGGATCCCAAGCTGATTGAGGAGCTGGTGGTTCCCTTGATCAAGGGCATCCAGGAAAATGATGTGGCAGCCTGTGTGAAGCATTTCGCTGTCAACAATCAGGAAACAAATAGACTTTGGGTTGATACCGAGGTTGGGGAAAGAGCTCTAAGGGAGCTTTACTTCCCGGGCTTCAAGGCGGCCATTGAACGGGGAGAAAGCCTTTCTCTTATGGGTGCCTATAATCGCTTATTCGGAGAGCATTGCTCTCAGAGTAAACTCCTCTTTAATTACATCTTAAGAGAGGAATGGGGCTATGATGGTGCACTGATTTCAGACTGGGGTGGAGTCCATGACACGAGGGCTGCCGCAGAGTCCGAGCTGGATATTGAGATGTCCGTTGGCCCGAATTATGATCAGTACTATATGGCGAAGCCTCTGCTTGAGGCAATCCGTAATGGGGAAATAAAAGAAGAGCTCATTGATAAGAAGATCAGAAATATCCTTAGATTAATGCTTCGACTGAAGATGCTGGGAGATGAGAGCAAGACCAGAAAAGCCGGAACCTATAATGCTCCGGAGCACAGAGAAGCAGCCTTAAGGACGGCCAGAGAGTCGATCATATTGCTTAAGAATGAAGAAGACAGGCTGCCTCTGAAGCGTGAAGGGCTGAAAAAGCTGGGAGTCATCGGTCAGAATGCGGTACAGGTTCATTCGAACGGTGGTGGAAGCGCAGAGATCAAGGCTCTTTACGAGATCACTCCTTTGTTGGGTCTGATGCAAAAGCTTGGGGGAAATGCGGAGATCAGATTTGCTCTGGGTTATGATATCCCCAAAAAAGAGGAAAAGGAGCTGAACTGGCAGCAGCATAGTCTGGAAAGGCTTTCGGAGGAAGGAAACAGAGCCTTGGAGGAAAAGAGAAGGAAGCAGGAGGAGGAAGCAGCGAAGAAAAGGGATAAGCTATTCGCTGAAGCAATCGCCCTCGCCAAGGAATGTGAGGAGCTCATCTTTGTCGGAGGTCTCAATCATGATTATGATGTGGAGGGCAGTGACCGGAAGGACATGAAGCTACCCTATGGTCAGGACGACCTGATCAAAGCAATACTGGAAGTAAATCCCAATGCCGTAATTGTCATGTATGCAGGATCTCCGGTCGAGATGAAGGCCTGGTCAGGGAAAGCGAAGGCAATCCTCTGGAGCTACTATGCCGGTATGGAGGGCGGGAATGCTCTGGCTGAGGTGCTGCTGGGCGAAGTAAATCCTTCAGGTAAGCTGGCCGAGACCTTTCCCAGGGAGCTGTCAGATTGCCCTGCTCATAACTGGGGAGACTTCGGTAACAGTGGGAAGGTGGTCTACCGGGAAGGAGTATATGTCGGCTACCGTTATTATGATACCTTCGGGATCAGTCCTGAGTTTGCCTTTGGACATGGTTTATCCTATACAGAGTTCCAATATGAGGACCTGCGCGTAACAGTGGAAGAAAAGGCAGACCCGGAAACCACTGCGGATGAGGGGGTGGATGTTGCGGTCAGCTTGTCCTTTACCATAAAGAATATCGGTAAGAGAGATGGTTCGGAAATTGCACAGGTATATGTCTCCGCTATAGACCCGGAGATGGAAAGACCCATCATAGAGCTGAAGGGCTTTACCAAGCAGTGGATGAAGGCCGGAGAAGAAGTCAGGGTCGAAATGCTCTTAGACAAAACAGCCTTCGGTTATTTCGATATCAACAGAGAGTGCTTCTACGTGGAGCCGGGCCAATACAGATTCAGTGTCGGAAGCTCCTCCTCTGACATCAGGCAGACAGCTACGATAGCACTTGGGAATGCATATAGCTATCAATAATGGGAGGATGAGATGAAAATCGTTATATTTGGCTGCGGAGGCAGCGGAAAATCCACCATGGCAAGAATACTTGGTGAAAGACTGGGCATACCGGTAATCCATCTGGATCAGCTTTACTGGAGACCGGGGTGGCAGCATGTCACCGATGAAGAATTTCAGGTGCTCCTGAAGGAGAAGCTGTCGGGAGAGGAATGGATCATGGATGGCAACTTCAACGGGACCCTTCCCTTAAGACTGGAGCATAGTGACATGGCCATATATCTGGATTTTTCCAGATTCACCTGCCTCCGGGGGGTTATAGGCAGAGTCATCCGCTATTATGGCAAAACCAGACCTGACATGGGTACCGACTGTCCCGATAAGTTTGACCTGAAATTCTTGGCCTGGGTCTGGAGCTTTAATAAGAAGAACAGAAGCAGATATTATCAGCTTCTGTCCGAGCTACAGGGGAAGGAAGTCCATATTCTTAGAAAGCGCCGGGAGATTAAAAGCTTAATCGAAGCAATCGTTGATGACAAACCTTAAACATAAATCCGTATGTAGACACCGATCCTTCTACATGCGGATTTTCTTTATTATTAAAGTATATTTCACAGGCAAATCGACTTGTAAGCTGCTACAACATGTTCTATCCGAGCTCTTGCAGTTGCAGGTCAAACAGTTTGAAAATACGCCCATACCTTGCCGGCAAGCTCTTCCGGTAAGCCCAGATCAAAGAGCAGCTGTAGCAGGGCATAGCGGTTTCGCAGCTCCTTTGCCGCCAGAAAGCTCTCTATAAAGGTGGCTCTGTCGATCCCGATTTCTAAAGGACTTGCAGGGGCGGATAAGGAGATCAGGATGTCCCGGATGCTGTCCGCACCGGGCAGTAGGGCCAGAATAGCCCTGATCTCCTCCCAAGAGTCTTCAATGACAGCAAGACGAGCCAGAACCTGATCGGGAGCATTTTTGCCACATTCCTTCTCCAGGCTGATTACGGAGGGAGCGGCCGGACCATAGTACTTTATCATATCAGCCTCCCATTTATCAGCAGAATAAGCAGAGGCTTTATCTCTAGCCGCCTGAAAATCGATCGGCAGCTCCTTCAACAGCTCATAGGCCTTCAGTACCGCTACTGTTGCCACACCTACCAGGGTTCCGTGAAGATAGGGCTTCCTTCTCTGGGTTAGGGAGTGCATCTCCCAGTAATGGGCCAGATGATGCTCACTGCCTGAGGCCGGTCTGGAGTTACCGGCAAAGCTCATGGCGATACCGGACAAGAGCAAGGCTTCCATAATGCCATGGATTGCTCCGGGCTCCCTGTCTTTGACTCCTTCGATATTCCTCAAGACCGTCTCCAGGGAGGTCCTCACGATGCCTTCCAGGGTAGTACAATGATATTCTCCCAGCAGCAGATGAGCCAGGGACCAGTCACAGAGGGCATTGTATTTTCCTAGGATATCTCCGATCCCTGCTGCAATCATCTCTGCCGGAGCTTTCTGTAACAGGTCCAGGTCAGCGAGGATAGCGAAGGGAGCATGGGCTTCATAGGTGGTCTTTGTATGCTTCACGATCAGAGGGGACACTCCGGAGGCATAACCGTCCATGGAGGGTGCAGTGGCAACTATGATATAGGGTAGCTTAAGCTTATGGCTGATAAAGCGGCTCAGGTCATTCAGCGTACCGCTTCCCACTGCGATGATCAGGTCACAGGAGGGATCATAATGAAGCAGGATCGTACCGAGCGTGCTCTCATCCGGTATCGGCTCCTCCACTGTAAGAACATGACTTGAGAAGGCGATGCTGCTTGCGGTGAGAATTGCTTCCACCCTTTTCCCTGCGATAGCGTAGGTGGTTGCATCATAAAGGAGGAAGGGCTTCCTGCAAGCAGTGCTTAAGATTAACTCCGGAAGCTTTAATAGAGCGCCTGCTTCAAGGAGAATCTCATGAGTCGGAGCCCTGTGGGTTTTACCGCAGGGGCAGGAATAAGAGGAGTTCAGGTAATCTGATACGGTAAATTCATGATAATGCTCCAGGCTGATCTGCTTTAAGTTTTCTTTCCTATCCATAGGTTCCTCCGCTTATTACCGGACATTTCGGTAGGTATTGTCTTACGATACGAGCTTTCATTCGATATACACCAGTATAGCATAGCCCAACCAAATTGCAATGCTCTGACGTAGAGGATGCGTGTGTTCTGAAGTAATTTAGGAAGGGATTGTCTGACAGCTGTGATTAAGAGAGCTTCTAATATAATGTTGATAAATTTTTAACCATCAAAGCGTCCCTCAAGAACCCGAAGGAGAGCATCTTTCTTGCCAAGTTCATACACGCAGCAGGCGAAGCAAGGAAGATCCGCCTACGATATGAGCAGGAGGGAGAGCATATTCTGCCTTTTCTGATCGCCAGTATCACCAACTCCTGTAATTTGCATTGTGTCGGCTGTTATGCCAGGGCAAATCAGCTCTGCCAGGATCGTGGGGCACAGGAGATGCTGACGTATGAGGAATAGGAGCGCATCTTCCTTGAGGCCGAAGAGCTGGGAATCAGCTTTATCCTGCTGGCAGGAGGAGAACCACTGCTTAGGGCTGATGTGCTGGAGGCCGCCTCCCTTCGTAAGAATATTCTCTCTTTCCGGTATTCACGAACGGTACCTTAATCAGCCCGGTTTACTTAGAGCGATTCGATCAGCACAGGAATCTGCTTCCGGTCCTTAGTCTGGAAGGAGATGAGGGGCTCACAGATGCCCGGAGGGGAGCAGGAACCTACCAAAAGCTTGCCGAAGGAATGGAGCTCATGAAGAAGCAGGGAGTCCTGTTCGGAGCATCCATTACCGTAACGAAAGAAAACCTTAACACAATTACCGGGGTCAGCTTTGCTGACGAACTGCACCAAAAGGGCTGTAAGGTGGTTTTTCTGGTAGAATATGTCCCGGTGAGTCAGGAGACGAAAGAGCTGGCTCCGGATTACGATGACCGGGAGCACTTAAGCCGGGAGCTTTTATCCCTGAGGAAGCGCTACCAGGATATGATTTTTATCTCCTTTCCGGGAGATGAGAAAAGCTCCGGAGGTTGTCTTGCAGCAGGGAGGGGATTCTTTCATATCAATCCTTCCGGAGGCGCAGAGCCTTGTCCTTTTTCACCCTATTCGGACAGGAATCTTCGGTACACAACGATACGGGCTGCCCTAAAATCACCGTTCTTTCTGCGCTTGAGCGACAGTCAGCTCCTGATGCAGGACCATGTGGGCGGCTGTGTATTATTCGAACAGGAGGCTTATGTCCGAAAGCTGGCGGATAGCGAAACGCAACCCTTATCATCCGATTTACCGGCCTGACTATTGCCGTCTTTCCTTAAGATATGTGAAGAAACAGTTGCAATTACAGATGTTACCGTTATAATTATCTTATAGGAATGATGATAAAAAGATGGGAGGAATGAACTTGCTCAGAATAGGGAGATATTTGGCTCAGACACTATTGGTTATATTCTTATCCATGCAAACTGCAGTGACTTTTGCAGAGCCTTCCGTGGTTCTTGCAGCGGCGGCGGTGAATGCTCCTACAGTAACTGCTGATAAAAAAAACCTTTATGTCGGAGCCGATTCATATAAGATAGAAATCACGAATAAAGCCTCAGGTGCAACGGTAACCTATAAATCAAGCAATACCAAAGTGGCTACCGTTACGAAGAACGGTGAGGTAAAGCCCGTAACTGCCGGCTCTGCCACGATCACCACAACCGTTAAGCAGAACGGTAAGACCTATAGCTTAAAGACTGCAATTACAGTTAAGCCGCCGGAAGTAAAGCTGACCGCATCCACAGAGTATCTGAACGTGGATGAGAGCTTTCTGTTCAAAGCCAAGGCTTATGGAAGCAATGATAAGATTAAATGGAGCGTATCGGATACTAAGATCGCTTCGATTAACTCCGGTGGTATGATTACTGCAAAGGCCGTAGGCAAGGTTACCGTAACAGCAACCTCAGGTGCCATAAAAAAGAGTACGGAAGTAATCGTCGGAACCAACCGCCTGGGCGTATTCTCGAAGAACATCACCTGCTATGATGACCTCACGATCTATGTTCAGATCCAAGAGCTCAAGAAGAAGGAAACCCTGAAGGCAGAGACCTTAAGTAAGAAAAAGGATATTATAGATTTTAAGTGGGAAAAGCAGACCAAGGACAACAGCTTTCCGATCACGATCCTTCCTCGGAAGGCGGGAGAGGAAACCCTGGTGATCAGCTCTGATCTGACCACGGACCGTTTGTACATCCATATTACGGTTACGGAGAAGCCGAAGGAAAGAAAGGAATTGAATGCGAAGGAGGTCTATGCGAAATGTTCTCCTGCCACCGTGATAATAACGGCATCCACTCCCTTCGGAGCGACTTATACCGGTTCCGGCTTCTTCATCGAGGATGGACTTTTAGTCACGAATTATCATGTGATTGAGGGTACCTCAAAGATAACGGTGAAAACACAGGAGGATGAGGAATACGAGGTCAAGGAAATCGCAGGCTTTGATGCTGATATTGATCTGGCCCTTCTTAGAGTAGATTCTAAGAATCCTTCCCTTGTGATCAGCCAAGATGGAGCAACAACAGGGGAAGACATCTATGCCTTGGGAAGTCCTCTCGGTCTGACCGGCACCTTGTCGGACGGCATGGTATCCACGGCCTCCCGTGTGATAGAAGGGGTGGATTATATCCAGATTACGGCACCCATTTCTCCGGGCAACAGCGGAGGTCCGCTTCTGAATGTCTACGGAGAGGTCATTGGGGTCAATACGATGTATCTGGTGAACGGTCAGAATCTGAATTTTGCGGTCAATATCAAGGAGCTGCAGAAGATCAGTACGAACAGACCGGTTATGATCAAGTCCGACTACAAGACAATCTATGAGAACCCGTCCATCAGCGGCGATCCGAAGACCTGTCAGGAGATCTCTCCCAATGTCTATGTGCAGGGAGCGGTTACGGATGATGAATGGTGGGACTGCTATTCCTTTCAATTGGATGAAGCTGCAATTGTGGAAGGAATCATGGTATTCGCAAAAGAGAGAGATATGAGACTGATTCGCTTCCAGATCTACACCTATGACTCTGATAATCCGATTGCCTATGGAAGGGATATCATCTATGAAGGAGATCCGGTGCAGGTACTGCAAACACAGAAATTAAAGCCCGGTAAGTATTTTGTGGCAGTCTGGTTGCCGGATGCCTATGTCGGAGATGATGTACCCTACATCTTCATGCTTTCTTATAACACCGGGAAGTAGATAGGGGTAAACCTATTCTATTCTCAGTCTGAATATGATATAAACAGTACACGAAGCATAAACACAATCAGATCGGGGCCGGTTCAAGGCACTTATTGAACCGATCCCGAAATCTTTATTGGCTTGAAGAGGAGTAAGAATGAAACAAAACTGGAAGAAGAACGTTATACTTTTTATAACCGGACAATCGATATCCCTGTTCGGATCGGCATTGGTTCAGTATGCAATCACCTGGTATATTACCCTGTCGACCAAATCAGGAACGATGATGATGATCTCTATCGTCTGCGGCTTTCTGCCGACCCTGCTGGTTTCTCCCTTTGCCGGGGTCTGGGCTGACCGCTATAACAGGAAGAGACTGATTATTGCCGCAGACTCTATGATTGCTTTGGCAACGCTGGCGGTAGCATTGATTTTTTCTGCAGGCACTGAGCGTTTATGGCCTCTTTTTGTGGTTTCGGCCATCCGCTCCTTGGGACAGGGAATACAAAGCCCGGCCGTAATGGCAGTGGTTCCACAGCTGGTTCCTGAGGACAAGCTGACCAGAGTCAATGCGATGAATCAGAGCATACACTCGCTGCTTCAGATCTTTGCGCCCATATTAAGCGCGGTTCTGCTCTCTGTTTCCTCCATCGGAACCATTTTCTATGTCGATGTCGTTACTGCAGCATTGGCAGTGGTCATTATGCTGCTGTTTATCCATATTCCGGATCACAATAATCTTGAAGAGGGACAGAAGATACAGTATTTTAAAGACATGAAGGAAGGGATCCGCTATGTCAGAAATCATTCCTTTGTAAGCAGACTTATGCTTTTGCTGACCTATTACTATATTATGATCACACCGGTTGCTTTTCTGTCCCCCTTACAGGTGGCCATCAGCTTCGGTGATCAGGTATGGCGGCAATCTGCGATTGAAATCACCTTCTCATCAGGTATGATTATCGGAGGACTCATCATGGCAAGCTGGGGAGGCTTTAAGAACAGAGCCTATACCATAGCTGTGGCCGGTGCCTGGATGGGGATTGGAACGATAGCTCTTGGTATCATCCCTGTTTTCTGGATCTATCTGGCTATCATGGTCATCATCGGCGGTGGTATCCCCTTCTGGAATACCCCGACCATAGTCATGCTTCAGGAGAAGGTGGACGGAGAATATATGGGAAGAATCTTTTCAATCATCAGCATGATCCAATCGGTGATGATGCCCCTTGGTATCACCATCTTTGGGCCTATGGCGGATGTGATCAGACTGGAGTGGATTCTTATCCTTACCGGAATACTGCTTATTCTACCCAGCTTCTATATAGCAAAGAGCAAGGTGATGCTGGAAGCAGGAAAGCAAAAACCCAAGGCAGAGGAAGCGCTTAAGAGCGAAAGCATTTAGAAAGAATAGTTTTTCTATAAAGATACCCCGGATCTCATCCTGTACCGATCTCCAAAGGTTAGATTACATTCTAACGACTGGTATCGGTATCACCATAACAGGAGAGAACCGGGGTTAATTTATTACTCAATGAAGGCTTAATATCTCATGGGTATCAAATCGATATAATCCTGGAGAGGAGCGTCCCGAAGCAGGCATTCGATGATCTGTCTTCCTAAGGGATTCAGCTCGGGAGTATTGAACTTTACCGCTTCCTCTTTAAAGAAATCAAGCAAGATCTTCGCTCCGGCGTCATAACCGTCAGTTCCGACCTCCTGCTGACGTTCCGGCTGAAGGAAGGCTCTCCGGATATACTGACCATCGACCTTTAAGGATTCCAGTCCATAACCCAGCAGAGTACAACGGGCTTCCTTCAGGTGCTCGTGCTTGAACTTGGCACTGCCTCGTCTTGCGATGTATTCTCTGGCTACCCACTGGGGATTAAAGCTTACCTTATAAACACCGATATGCTGATTGGGGATCAGTACATATCTGGTGCTGGAGGAGCGGACTATCTGCTCCAGGAGCAGGTTCGCCTGCTTCACCATCTTACCGGTAGCAAAGGGCCAATAGGAGCCTACTCCTTCACTGACCATACCCTGGGAGCTTACGATACTGGGATTGTTGAAGCCTCTGGGAGCTACCAGTCTCCATAACCAGGCAAGCGCCGGAGGAAGGATATGCAGCATGCCAAGGATGCCATAGGAAGGGTTGTCCCTGGTGCAGGGCGGAGTTCTCACACCGAAGCTTCTTACATCAACCTCAACAGGCTCGCTTACAATATCCGGTACCAGCCGTCTCGGAAGAATCGCTCTTGGATTTGGACAGGGTGTTCCGTCAGAATCTAAGGTATGCTCCCAAACCAGACAGGTCGCATTCGGTACTCCCTGAATATTTAGGAAAAGCAAGGGTTCCTTGGGTTGGGTGAAGATCTTCTCATACTGAGGGGAGGAACCATAGCAGGTGATATTATCAAGTCTTAAGAACCAACCGCTTTCCGCATCCTGTACGACCAGCTTCTTGCTGTCATTCTGAACCTTGGGGTGGCAGAGAGCCATATCATCCGTTACCGGACGCAGTTCACAGGATTCATTCAGTTCCAGGTAATATTTTTCACCGGTAACCAGGTTCTCACCCAGAACCAGTCTGCCGTCAGCAGCCTTATGGGCAGGCTCGATCATTTCACTCTTACCGCCGCCGGAGGCTCCCTCATGCATAATGACGATCTCATTATCGTAGGGGGTGATTACCTTAACCGTGGAGGCATGAGCAGTCAGCCAGCCTTCTTCTTCTCCTATGTTCAGCAGGACGCCATAGATGCCCTTCTTGGCACTGGGGCCGGGATAAAGGTTATAGGAAAATACCTCGTGGACCTTCTCCAGCCTATTATGGACAACCACCTGCTTACCGTTGAAATCCGTATGACGGAAGGGCGGTGCAAGATATACGATGGCCCTTGGCTGGAAGCCCTCCTTCACCTGATCGATACTTAAGAAGCCTTGCAGATCTGCAAGTCCGCAGGCAAAAAAGGCTGCGTTCAGAGGAGCGATCAAGAGGGAATCATAGCCGTACTCATAACTGCCGGACATAAAGGGAAGTACCAGCAGCTCCTGCTCCTTCAGCCATGCTAAGGTTCTCTGCCGCAGCGGTTCAAATTCCTTCTGATAGACATCCCGAAATCGGGGTTTATCCGTATCCTGTTGGTCACCGATGAGCAGACTGTCAGGATCGCGGCGTCTCATATAATCTTCCATATAGTTCACTGCTGCGCCGTTCTTACAGCGGGTTACATTCGCCTCCCTGACGATACCCTTACTTTCGACTTCATAATCTACGTCGAAGCTTACCTGATCTGTTCCACCAAGGGAGAGACGAAGCAGCTCATCCCTGCTTCCGGGAAATACTACTTTCTTGCTCCCTGATAAAACATTCCTTACCTCTTCCGACAAAACCATTTTCTGCAAGTATTCCTTCATTCACGTACTCCTTTAACTGTTTGCTATTTAGTATATTACATTAACAGTTTTGATACTCATCCCCCCATGGATGAAGCACCTGATTAGCCCTTTACCATTGTTCACTTTGAAGCTTCTTATCCTTTTCAACGACTTCCTTCATCATATCTGATTTCATCTGCTCCAGCTGATCAGCCAGTTCATCATCGTCCAGGGACAGAATCTGTGCCGCCAGAATACCGGCATTGTCAGCTCCGTCAATTGCTACTGTTGCAACAGGGACTCCCTTTGGCATCTGTACTGTTGAAAGCAGAGCATCCATTCCGTCCAGGACAGAAGCCTTAATCGGAATGCCGATGACCGGAAGACTGGTATGGGCTGCAATGACTCCCGCCAGATGAGCGGCTTTCCCTGCCGCACATATGATCACGCCGAAGCCGTTTGCTCTGGCATTGCCGGCAAACTCACTGGCCTGCTGCGGTGTACGGTGCGCACTCATGACATGGACCTCAAAGGCGATACCAAAGCTTTTTAACGTATGGATGGCACCCTTCACAACCGGCAGATCACTGTCACTACCCATCAGAATCGCAACCTTTTTACTCATATTCTACCTCCTTAAATGCATCTTATGATTATATGCCATAATCCTATGGCATTGGGTATCCATAATAGTAAAAAACCCGATATCCGTCGCTCCCTGCTCAAGATATCGGTTTACTCAACTTTCGTTGAGGAAACAGCAATTACCACCTGCTTTTGCTTTTTATAATATAACGTATTAATGGCCTAAAGTCAATCGCAATACTGACAGGAAAAAACCAAAAAATTCCCTTTTTTTGAATAATTTATTGTAAATTATGACAAATCATATTATAATAATAGGAAAGATAGACTATTTATTTAGACATTATTATGTAGTATTACATAATATTACATAGTATTTCATAGAAAGAAGCAGGCAGCTGCTTATGAAAAACAGGATTATTTACTATTTACACGGCAAATTTAGCCTATGTCAATATCGTTGACAGATACCCAAATTCACGGGTATTAGAGGCGGAATGGTGATGATATGGAGAAGAATAAACAAAATCATGATATAAAAATCGGATATCAGAATCTGGTGAAGGCACAGGCCTTGACCCACATCGGGAGCTGGGAAGCGGATCTCATCAATAACAAGCATTATTGGTCGGAAGAAGCCTACCGTATCTATGGGATTACAGAGGATCAGTATGACAAAACCTATTCCGGCTTTCTGGAGTTTGTCCACCCTGATGATGTGGAGCTGATTGAGAATATTCTGAAGGACCCGCCCCGCTTGGATATTTTTGATATGGAATTCCGTATCATTCAGAGGGATGGGTCCATCCGTAATCTTTATCAGATTATGGAGATGGAGCGGGACAGGGAAGGCAGGCTTGTGAAAATCCATGGGACGATTCAGGATATTACCGAGAGAAAGGAGCTGGAGAAGAAGCTGGAGGACAATGAGCTTATCATCAGCCGGCTTCAGGAGCAGAACAGGTTATATCAGCAGGAATCCAACGACTTCTTTGAAACAGTCAATCGGGAGGGAATCATTCAATTCATCAGTAATCCAACAGCCATCAGCAGGAATGGTGATGATCGTAATCCGGTTGGTTGTTATTGGCTTGATTTTGTGGATCAGACGATGAGATACAGACTGAAGGAGGCCTTTGATTCCATTCTTGACAAGCCGGGTCAGAAAGTCAAGGAGACAATTAACTATACGAACCGGTTTGGCAAGAAGGTAATTTATGAGCTTAGTATCCGAAACTTATTTGAGGATGCAACCGTTCAGGCAATGGGGATCTATTGGTATGACATAACGGATCGGGTAGAGCTGGAACACAAAATGGCCTTTATGGCTACCCATGATGAGCTGACGCAGCTTCCGAACAAAATATATCTGAAGAAGAGACTGGACTATCTCTGCTGCCATTTTTTTGGCAAGGGGTTGAAGCTTGCCTTAATGATACTGGAAATCAAGGAATATCAGAACATCAAGGAAATGCTGGGTTATCAGATTGCAGATGTCCTGAATCTAATGATTACGAAGCGGTTGAAGGAGCATCTGAAGAATCAATATTTCTTCGGAAGGATCGCAGAGGATCAATATGCGATTATCGTATCCGCTTACGAAGACCAAACAGCCCTGGAGAAGTTTGCTCTTGAGATACAGCAGCTCTTTTCCACCGGCATCAAAGCAGACCAATATGATCTTCATGTAGCAACCTATGCAGGAATCAGTGTATATGAACAGGACGCTCAGGACGGCAATCATATGTTTGATCATGCTGTCAAGGCTCTGTCCCAGGCAAAGAGCACCGGCAGAAACAGCTACAGGATTCATTCGCAGGAGATGAATATAAAGAGCTACAAGGAATTTCAAATGCGGAATGATCTGTTTACTGCGATAGAGAAGGAGCAGTTTCGGATTTATTATCAGCCGATTGTGAATCTGCAGACCAGTGATATACTGGCAGTGGAAGCCTTGATCCGTTGGGAGCATCCTACCTGGGGCCAGGTCATGCCACAGGATTTTATACCGATCGCGGAGGAAACCGGCTATATCAGAGAGCTTGGAAAATGGATGCTGAAGGAGGCCTGCAAAAACTACAAGCAGTGGATGGCAGAGGGCTTGCCAAAGGTTAAGGTATCCATGAATTATTCAAAAGTACAGTTCTTTGAAAACCGATTTGTAGAGAATATGATGAGGACCCTGCGTCAATACGATATTGAATCGAAGACCTTCATTATAGAAATTACGGAACAGATTTTGGTTAACGAAATGGATCAGGTCATTCAGAATGTTAACAGACTGAGAGACTTGGGCTTCCATATTGCACTTGATGATTTCGGGGCCGAGCATTCAACGATGTTAAATCTCTATCAGCTGAAGGCGGATATCATAAAGATTAATCAATCCTTCATCAGAAAAATTCCCAAGGATGAGATTTGTACCGTTATTACGAAATACATCATTGATATGGCCAGAGAGCTGAGGATCCAATTGGTAGCAGTCGGAATAGAGAATTGGGACCAGCTGCTCCTGCTTCGCAAGCTCAACTGTCACACCGGACAGGGTTACCTCTACAGTAAGCCCATACCGGCAGATGAAATCAAAAAGCTCCTGGTGAAGAAGAATTGTAAGCCCTTAGTCGTCAATCATGCGGAGACCTTACCCTTTCAAGAAAGAAGGAATTATTTCAGAATACAATTTCCGGAGCTTTTGGAGGCAGTACTGTCCATCGTTGAGATCAGCGGGAAGAAGGTAGGGATCAGCAATACGAATGTTTTGATAAAGAACATAGGGCCGGGAGGCTTATGCTTTATTTCCAACATCCTCTTTCCGGTCCGTAGGGATATTATCCTGCAATTTACGGCCACCTTACTGGGCAAGCGGCTGAGGGTATATGGTTGTCCCGTATGGTCAGGTGATCTGGATGCAAACCTTTATGAATACGGGATAGAATTTACCTTTGACGAAAATGACAGGAAGCTGCTTACCCGTCTCTTGCATCAGGTTCAGATCAAAATGAAGAACAGTCGAGGCTTCAAGGAGGGTTCCTTTATTAAGGTGAGTATGATAAGATACTTTTATGGAGAAAACGGCAGTTCCTGGGATCTGAACAGATGATACACCCGGAGTTGTATGAACCGGTATAACTAGCATAAGTGAGGTAGCAATGAGACAGAAGAAAAAAGAGATTATCTTTATCATATGCATTATAATCCTGCTCTTTAGTGTTTTTATCTATCAGAAGCTGGTCTGGGACAGAAGTATGGGCAAATCAGAGGAACGGGCGATTCAACTGGCTGAAACTGCAGAAGTGGGCTTATACTCCGAGCTCCTGGACAGGCTTGAAGCAAAGCAGGAGGATATACATAAGACAGAATATCAGACAATTAAGAGCAGATTAATCAAGCTTACAGGCGCAAACAATACGGTCCAATATAGTTATCTCTATACTGTGGAGGGGGATAGGATCTTCCTGATTGCAGATTCCGAACCGGATACGTCTGCTTCCTATCTTCTCCCGGGCAGCGAATTCCCTGCACGGGATCAGGACAAAAGAGTTCTTGAACATGGGGAAGCGGTGATCGCAGAGAAAAGCATCGTTGGTGCAGAGAACAGAATCAGTGTTCTGATTCCTGTTGTGGAGCCCCAAAATGGTAAGGTCATCGCTGTATTTGGAATGGATTACAGGGCAGCGGATTGGTTCAGTTATGCCAATGGCCGTTCCATAGAAAGCGGTATCAATGGTCTCTTCCTGGTCATCTTTTTACTCATGGGACATTTCATCTATCTGAAGCAGAAGGAAATCAGGGCAGACAGAAATACGTTGAAGGAAGTCAATCAAAAGCTTTATGAGAAGGAACAGATCTTTCATGCCTTATTTGAACAGGCACCCTATGGAATTTCCTTTGGCAACTATAAAAGCGACATTGTAGATTCGAATCGGATGTTTCATAGGATCGTCGGCAGAACGAGGGAGGAGCTATTGGATCTTAGTTGGATGGATATCTCTCATCCCGAGGATGTCGGAAAGGATATGAGCTTATTTGAAGAGTTCAAAAGAGGCGAGAATGATGGCTATCAGCTGGAGAAGAGATATACCCGGCCGGATGGATCGGTAATCTGGGTTAATATGAACCTGGCCCGGATCATGCTGGATACCAATGATGCCATCAGTCATGTATGCATCTTTGAAGATATTACGGAACGCAAGAGGGCAGAAGCCGGCCTGAAGGAAAGTGAGAGAAATCTGTCCATGCTGCTGTCCAACCTGCCGGGAATGGCCTACCGCTGTAATTATGACAGGGATTGGACCATGCAGTTTGTTTCGGAGGGCTGCTATGAGCTGACCGGCTATCCACCGGAAAGCTTAATTCATAACAAGGAGATTACCTTCAATGATCTGATCAGTGAGGATTATCGGGAGTTTCTGTGGGAGAAATGGACAGAAGTCCTACATAATCATGGTGTTTTTAAGGAAGAATATGCAATCGTTACTGCAAGCCAAGAGGTGAAATGGGTATATGAGCAGGGCCAGGGTGTCTATAACGAGAAGGGTGAGGTTGAGGCAATCGAAGGCCTGATCATTGACATTTCAAAGCAGAGGAAGAGAGAGGATGAGATTCTCTTCTTAACCTATCATGATGTTCTGACCGGACTGTATAACCGCAGATACTATGAAGAGGCGAAGCGTCAGCTGGATAAAAGTGAGAATTATCCCCTCTCCGTCATTGTAGGAGATATCAACGGATTAAAGCTGATCAATTCGGCTATGGGTCATCAGGAGGGAGATATCCTGATTCAGAAGGTGGCTAAAATATTGGTGCTGTGCTGCCGGCCCGGAGATATTCTGGCAAGGACAGGAGGAGACGAATTCAGTATTCTTATGCCGAATACGACCTATGAGGAGGCTGACAGAATCGTCCACTTGATAGGAAGAACCTGTGAGGAGCAGAGGGAAAAGTCCGTGGAGGAGGCATATCATGCCAGTATTTCCGTGGGCTGTGCTACCAAGACCGAGAAGGAAGCCGATCTGGCAAGCATTATAAAGGCTGCCGAGGAGAGCATGTATCGTCATAAGCTGCTTCAGAGCAAGAGTCTCCATAGCTCCTTAATTAATACGATGAAGACCTCCCTATTTGAAAAGAGCCAGGAGACAGAAGCCCATGCCCGGAGACTGATCTACTTATCGAGGTCAGTCGGAGAGATCCTGAAGCTGACGGAAGAACAGCTGAATGAGCTGGAGCTCCTATCGACCCTTCACGATATCGGTAAGATCGGAATCAGTGACAGTATACTGAATAAGCCCGGCATGCTGTCAGAGGAGGAATGGTCCGAGATGAGGCGACATCCCGAGATGGGATACCGTATCGCCATGTCTACTCCGGAGCTGGCTCCGATCGCAGACTATATTCTGAATCATCACGAGCGCTGGGATGGGAAGGGCTATCCCTATGGCAAGAAGGGGGAAGAGATACCCTTGCTTTCCAGAATTATTGCAATCGCTGATTCCTATGATGCGATGACCTCAGACCGCCCTTACCGCAAAGCTATATCGAAGGAAGAAGCGATCGAGGAGATCCGCCGGAATGCCGGAAGTCAGTTCGACCCCTGTCTGTGTGAGATCTTTATAAAGCAGGTCTTAGATGTATGGGATTAAGATGATTTAGGTCACAGATATTACCTATTATATAAAAAGTAAAAAATTTCTTGACAAAGTGATTTGTCCGTTGCTATAATGCGTTTAATATCAAAACCGTTGAACAAGAAAAGTACGAATATTATGATGTATACAGAGAGCCGCCGTCGGTGCGAGTGCGGTTACAGAGTATATTCCGAATGGTCTTGGGAGGGAAGCCTGAAATCTTGGGAGAGTAGGCGCTTACGGGATCCCGTCCGTTATCAGAGGGGTGCATATGATGGTATGCATAAATGAGTGGTCGTAGTATACGGCAATAAGGGTGGTACCGCAGAAGCTTGAAGCTTTTGTCCCTGCAGAATTTGCAGGGGCAGGAGCTTTTTTTATTACTGTTTTACGACTGCCATGAAAATAAAACGAAAGGAGTTTTCACCCATCAGTGAAACGTCAGGTAAGAATATGATAACACCAAGCTGTAAGCAAATTGAACAGTTAGCCGGAGAATACAGTATGATTCCGATCTGTAAGGAAATCTTCGCAGATGTGATCACACCGATCATGCTGCTTAGAAAGCTCTCACAGAGCAGTCAAAGCTTCTTCCTGCTGGAAAGCATAGAAGGAGGAGAAAAATGGGGCAGATATTCCTTTCTGGGATATAACCCGGTCGTCAGTATTACCTGCAAGAACGGTGAGATCCGTATCCGTCAGGGAGGCAAGGAGACGGTTCGGACAGATCAGCCCCTGCAGGTCTTACGGGAGCTGCTCAATGAGTATAAGGCGCCAAAGCTGCCCGGAATGCCTCCCTTTACCGGAGGACTCGTCGGTTACTTTTCCTACGGGATGATCCGTTATGCAGAGCCAATCCTAAAGCTGAAGGACAGTGACTTTCAGGATATGGAGCTTCTACTCTTTGATAAGGTGATTGCTTACGATCATCTGAAGCAGAAGATCAGCATCGTGGTAAATATGAAGACGGATCAGGTCATGGAAAACTACGGTTTAGCCCTGGCAAGCATTGAGAACATCCTGCATATGATCATGGAGCCGGTGAAGACGGAAGCTGCCGTAGAGTATAGCCAGCCTGAATTCCACTGCAACACCTCTAAGGAGGAGTTCATGAATATGGTGGAGAGAACGAAGGAGTATATTGTGAACGGTGATATCTTCCAGGCGGTCATCTCCAGACGATTTGAAGCCGAATATGAGAACAGCCTGCTGGGAGCCTATCGGGTCTTGCGGACCACGAACCCCTCTCCTTACATGGTATTCTTCCAGAGTAAGGACCTGCAGCTGATCAGTACTTCTCCGGAAACGCTGGTCAGGCTGAAGGAAGGAAGCCTGACTACCTTCCCGATTGCAGGCTCACGGCCCAGAGGAGCTGACAGAGAAGAGGATGAAGCTCTGGAGCGGGAGCTCTTAGCTGACGAGAAGGAGCTGTCAGAGCATAATATGCTGGTGGATCTGGCCAGAAATGATCTGGGTAAGATTTCGGAATTCAATTCGGTTCAGGTAACGGATTATATGAGCATCAAACGCTATTCCAAGATCATGCATATCACTTCCGAGGTGAAAGGGAAGCTGGGTCAGGAGAAGGATGCCCTGGATGCCATAGCAGCCATTCTGCCGGCAGGCACCCTGTCAGGCGCGCCAAAGATCAGGGCCTGTGAAATCATTGAGGAGCTGGAGAAGGCGCCAAGAGGAATCTATGGCGGAGCCATCGGCTATATCGACTTCTCCGGTAATATGGATACCTGTATCGCTATCCGAATGGCAGTGAAAAAGAATGGCAGGGTTTATGTACAGGCAGGGAGCGGTATCGTGGCAGACAGTAATCCCGAGAAGGAGTATGAAGAATCCTTACATAAGGCAGGAGCAATCATGGAAGCAATCCGGAATGCAGGGGAGGTGGCGGACCTATGATTTTAATCGTAGATAATTATGACAGCTTTACCTATAATCTGGTTCAATTGGCCGGCAGCTTTACAGAGGATATCCGTGTCATCAGAAATGATGAGTTGGGAGTGGAGGATATCGCAAGACTTAACCCCAGCCATATCATCCTGTCTCCGGGACCCGGTTATCCCAAGGATGCAGGGATCTGTGAGGAGCTGATACATAGGCTGAAGGGGCAAATTCCCATACTGGGCGTATGTCTCGGCCATCAGGCCATCTGTGAAGCCTTTGGTGCGAAGATCACTCTGGCGAAGCGGCTGATGCACGGAAAGAAGAGCAGCATCCATATCGCCAACGGCAGCCGAATCTTTAAGGAGCTGCCTCCGGTCATCGAGGCTGCCAGATATCATTCCTTGATCGCATTAAGAAGCACGCTGCCGGATGATCTGCTGGTGATCGCAGAGGATGAGATCGGGGAGATTATGGCGGTAAAACATAGATTATATGAGATCTACGGGCTGCAATTCCATCCGGAATCCATCCTGACACCGAGGGGCAGCCAGATCATGAAGAACTTTCTGGAGATAAGCGGAGCACCGCTCTGATACATTTGTCCATGTAAATAATGCGCTATGCCCGGATCCTGTGTGAGGAGTTCACTTAACAGAAATCCGGGGCAGAATGGAGGAGTTATATGATTCAAGAGGCTATCTATAAGGTCTTAAATAAGGAGGATCTCACCCTTACCATGACAAAGTCCGTCATGGAGGAAATCATGGATGGTAAGGCCACCAATGCTCAGATTGCAGGCTTTATTACCTCCATGAGGATGAAGGGAGAAAGTATAGATGAGATTACAGCCTGTGCCATGGTGATGCGCCAATATGGAAGGAAGCTTGGCTTTCATGGGGATGTACTCGATATCGTCGGAACCGGAGGAGACGAAGCCAATACCTTCAATATCTCCACGATATCCTCTCTGGTCATCTCGGCTGCAGGAATCCCGGTGGCAAAGCATGGGAACCGCAGTGTATCCAGCAAATGCGGAAGTGCCGATGTACTGGAGGCCCTGGGAGTCAAGATTGATATACCGGTGGAGAAAAGCGAAGCCATACTGAAGGAAATCGGCTTGTGCTTCCTGTTCGCGCCCTACTATCATTCCTCCATGAAGTATGCTGCTCCTGTCAGAAAGGAGCTGGGGGTCCGTACGATCTTCAATATCCTGGGACCTCTGGCCAGTCCGGCGGATGCTAAGCTGCAGCTGCTGGGTGTCTATGACGAGAAGCTGGTGGAGCCGATGGCAAGGGTTCTGGCTAATCTGGGAGTAAAGAGGGCTATGGTTGTTCACGGCCATGATGGTCTGGATGAAGTATCCCTATGCAGCAGGTCAACAGTCTGTGAAGTGAATAACGGCAGGATCAATAGCTTCTTTCTGGATCCGAAGCAGTTCGGCTTTGATTATTGCAAACGGGAAGACCTGATCGGAGGCAATCCGGCAGAGAATGCCGAGATTGCCAAGGGGATTCTTAGGAGTGAGAAGGGTCCCAAGAGAGAGATCGTACTGCTGAATTCCGCAGTCTGCCTCTATATGGCCTATAATCAGATTACCTTAAGAGAATGTGTGAGACTGGCCGCTGAGATCATAGACAGCGGGAAGGCGATGAAGCAGCTGGAGGCCTTCATCAGGCTGTCAAACGCTTAGGATAAGGACAAGGACAACATGAAAGAGAAGAATAACGTGAAAGAGAAGAATAACGAGAATGAGAAGAACGGGGAAAGCATTAAGGACAGCAGCAGGAGAGAGCAGAATATTCTGGACAGGATCGCCGCTGCCACGAAGGTAAGAGTAGAGAAGCAGAAGGAAATAGTAACACCGGAGCAGCTGAAAGCAGAGCTATATGAGGCTGGTCAGCTAAAGAGCTTTACGACCAGACCGGCTTATGCCTTCGAGACTGCCCTGAGAAAGAGCGGGATATCCTTTATCTGCGAGGTGAAGAAGGCGTCCCCATCCAAGGGAATCATAGCCGAGGACTTTCCTTATCTGACGATTGCCAAGGAATATGAGCAGGCCGGCGCAGCAGCGATCTCCGTACTGACAGAACCGGAGTTTTTCCTAGGCAGGGATGAATATCTGTCTGAAATCAGCAGAGCTGTCAGTATACCGGTTCTTCGGAAGGATTTTATCATCGATGCGTATCAGATCTATGAGGCGAAGCGGATCGGAGCGGATGCGGTACTACTCATCTGTTCTCTGCTATCTGAGGAGACCCTGGTACACTTTCTTAAGCTTACCACGGAGCTTGGTTTATCAGCCCTGGTGGAGGCTCACACCGGGGATGAGGTCAGGCTGGCCCTGCAGGCCGGAGCAGAAATTATCGGTGTGAATAACAGAAACCTAAAAACCTTTGAGGTAGACCTTAGGACCTGCATCGAGTTAAGGAAGCAGGTACCTGACAGCGTAGTGTTCGTAGCAGAGAGCGGAATCCATACAGCAGCGGATATCGGCTTGCTGAAGGAGGCCGGAGTCGATGCGGTGCTGATCGGAGAAGCCCTGATGAGAAGCAGGGATAAGCAGCAAAGGCTGTCAGAGCTACGAGGAGAAGGAGAGGTGACGGAGTAGGACAATGACCAGAATAAAGATATGCGGTTTAAAAACTATTGCTGATGTGCAGGCTGTGAACGAGGTAAGGCCGGATTATGCAGGCCTTGTCTTCGCAACCGGCAGACGACAAATCGGTGAGGAGGAGGCAGCGAAGCTTAAGGCAGAGTTGGCAGCTGAAATACATGCAGTCGGTGTATTCGTAAATGAAGACCGGGAGAAGGTCCTTAGGCTCTGTGACAGAAGGTGCATCGACCTGATACAGCTCCATGGGGAGGAAGATGAGGAATACCTAGCAGCGATCCGCAGCAGAGTAGGGAACCCGATCATGAAAGCAGTCAGGGTGAGAAGCACAGAGGATATTCTTCGTACAGAAGCCATGGATTGTGATTACCTCTTGCTAGATGCCTATCATGAGAGGGAATATGGAGGCAGCGGTGTAAGCTTTGACTGGTCCCTGATACCAAAAATCAGGAAGCCTTACTTTCTGGCCGGAGGGATCAACGCAGGAAATGTTACGGAGGCCATGGTAAGCTATCAGCCCTATGGGATTGATGTAAGCAGCGGAGTGGAAACCGGAGGCAGCAAGGATCCGGTTAAGCTTCGAGAGCTGATCCGGCTCATCAGAGATAAATAGAGAGATAACATGAGAAGTGAATAGCAGTTTAAGGAGAGTGAGAACTATGTCGAAAGGCAGATTTGGTATACACGGAGGGCAGTACATTCCCGAGACCCTGATGAAGGCGATCATAGAGCTGGAAAAGGCCTATCTCTATTACAGTAAGGAGGAGAGCTTTCAGAAGGAATTGACGGACCTCTTAAATAACTATGCGGGAAGACCTTCTCTGCTGTACTTCGCCGAGAAGATGACCAAGGAGCTGGGAGGAGCCAAGATTTATCTGAAGCGTGAGGACCTGAACCATACGGGCTCCCATAAGATCAACAATGTACTGGGTCAGGCCCTGCTGGCGAAGAAGATGGGAAAAAGCAGGCTGATCGCAGAGACCGGTGCAGGACAGCATGGAGTGGCAACTGCAACGGCTGCCGCCCTGATGGGGATGGAATGTGAGATTTTCATGGGTAAGGAGGATACCGAGCGGCAGGCATTGAATGTATTCCGTATGGAGCTCTTGGGGGCCAAGGTCCATGCTGTGACCTCAGGAACTCAGACCTTGAAGGATGCTGTCAATGAGACCATGAGGGAGTGGACAAAACGGGTGGAGGATACCCATTATGTCCTCGGATCGGTGATGGGACCCCATCCCTTTCCGACCATTGTCAGAGATTTTCAGAGTATCATCGGTAAGGAAGTGAAGCAACAGCTTCTGCAGTTGGAGGGCAAATTACCGGATGCCATCCTTGCCTGTGTGGGAGGCGGCAGCAATGCTATCGGTATATTCCATGAATTCATAGACCATCCGGAGGTTAAACTGATCGGCTGCGAGGCTGCCGGACTCGGTGTGGATACCGGTAAGACAGCCGCCACAATGGCGACCGGTTCTGTTGGCATCTTCCACGGAATGAAGTCCTACTTCTGTCAGGATGCGTACGGACAGATTGCTCCGGTCTATTCCATCTCTGCCGGCCTGGATTATCCCGGTGTGGGTCCCGAGCATGCTGATCTGAAGGATAGGAACAGAGCGGAATATGTTCCGGTAACGGATCAGGAGGCAGTGGAAGCCTTCGAGTATTTATCTAAGACAGAGGGAATTATCCCGGCAGTGGAAAGTGCCCATGCGGTAGCTCATGCGGTAAAGCTGGCTCCGAAGATGGGTAAGGAGCAGATCATTGTTGTGAATCTGTCAGGCAGAGGCGATAAGGATGTGGCTGCAATCGCCCGTTACAGGGGGGTGAATCTCTATGAGTAGATTAGAGCAGGTATTTGAGAAGGGAAAGGCATTTATCCCATTTATCACAGCAGGGGATCCGAACCTGTCCATTACGGAAAGGTTGATCTATATGTTGGCTGAGGCCGGTGCCGATCTGATTGAGCTGGGTATCCCCTTTTCGGACCCCATCGCTGAAGGACCGGTGATCCAGGCTGCAGATGTTCGGGCCTTGGAGGCAGGAACTACGACCGATCTAATCTTTGATATGGTGGAAGGAGTCCGGCAGACCTGTCAGGTGCCCATTGCCTTCATGACCTATATCAATCCGGTATTTACCTATGGGACAAAACGATTCATGGAGCGCTGCAGGAGGGCAGGTGTGGATGCGGTAATTGTCCCCGATGTTCCCTATGAGGAGAGGGAGGAGCTGCTTCCCTACTGTAAGGAATATGGGATCACCTTGATTTCCATGATCGCACCCACCTCCAGGGAGAGAATTGATATGATTGCGAATGAAGCTGAGGGCTTCCTCTATTGTGTATCCTCCCTGGGAGTTACGGGAACACGGAAGGACTTAGGCTCGGATGCGGAAGAGATGATACGGCAGGTGAAGCAGGTGAGAGACATTCCCTGTGCGGTTGGCTTTGGAATTCAAGCTCCGGAGCAGGCTGCCAGGGTGGCGGAATATGCGGAGGGCATCATCGTAGGAAGTGCCATTGTGAAAATTATTGGAGAATACGGAGAGGGTTGTCTTCCCAAGGTAGAGGAATATGTCCGAAGTATGAAGGCTGCAATAAAGGAAAAATGATAGGGTAAAGTATATTAGCATTGATAGGAGGTAAGCATGATTAAAAATGTTCTTCAGAAACTTACAGCCAGAGAGAATCTCACTGCAGAAGAGGCCTACAGCCTGATTGTTGCCATCAAGAACGATGAGCTGAGTGAGGTACAGATCGCCGGGTTCCAGGTTGCCTTATTAATGAAGGGACCGACCCTGATTGAAATAGCCGCCATAGCGCAGGCAATGAGGGATCATTGTATTCATGTCCGTCCCAAGGTAGAGGGAGAGCTGATGGATACCTGTGGTACCGGAGGCGGCTTAAGCACCTTCAATATCTCCACTGCGGTTGCATTCGTAGCGGCAGCAGGGGGGATTCCCGTGGCGAAGCATGGCAGCAGATCCATATCCAGCCTATCCGGCAGTGCCGATGTTCTGGAGGCTCTGGGGGTACAGATTAACCAGTCACCTAGGGGGGTGGAGAAGCTGATCGAGGAGGTAGGAATGGCCTTCCTCTATGCTCCTTTATTCCATCCCGTTATGGGCAAGGTTCTTCCTCCGGAGAAGGATCTGGGTATCAAGACGATTTTTTATACCGTGATCGGTCCCCTGATCAATCCTGCGATGGCATCCATGCATGTCATGGGGGTATATCGGCCGGAGCTTTTGGATACGGTATCCCATGTGGCTGCTTCCCTGGGCTATACCCGAGCTTTATTTGTCCATGGTATGGATGGCCTCGATGAGATTTCCATGCTGGGTAAGACCAGGATCAATGAGCTGAACCATGGTGAAATCACCAGCTATGAGATTGCGCCGGAGGATTTCGGCATCAGTCGCTGCCGCCTGTCTGACATCGAGACCGGAACACCGGAGGCCAATGCAGTGATGATTAAGGATGTATTCTCCGGTAAGGATAAGGGACCCAGGAGGCAGGCTGTCATCCTGAATGCTGCCGGAGCTCTCATGATCGGTGGGAAGGCTGCTACCATGAAGGAAGGGATTAAGCTGGCCCAGGAGATTCTGAACAGCGGAGCAGCACAAAGCAAGTTGAATCAGCTGATCGAAGCCTCCCATGACTATAAGTTCAACGGGTAAGGTGCCTGGTCAGGGATATTTCATATGGAAACGAGCATTAAAGAGGAAGCAAGAGGGATAGGAGTATGACTGTTGTGAAAAACTTCGATAAGGGATCAGTAAATGTATGTACCCATGCACTTTGGAAGAGGTATGAGCAAGGCTGTCTGCCTGTCATTCCCGATATCAAGCTGCGTTCTCCCGGAGAAGGGGAATTGCTGCAGGGCAAGGATCCTTCTGCTTATGCCCGGGCTTTAGAGGCTGCCGGAGCACCGGTGATCTCTGTGGTCACAGAGGAGGAGCATTATGGGGGATCGATGAAGCTTCTGGAGGAGATTCTCCGGGCCGTATCCATACCGGTGCTGCGGAAGGACTTCATCCGGTCTGTAGATCAGCTGGAAGAGAGTGCAAGGCTTGGTGTGTCCGCCGTTTTACTTATCGCTTCCCTGCTGGGGGAAGAACAGCTCTGCCTTCTGTATGGGGAAGCCGTCAGATTGGGCATGGAGGCTCTGGTCGAGATTCATAATGAGGAAGAGCTTCGGTTGGCTGCCCAGCTGCCGCTCACCTTCCTCGGTATCAATAACCGCAATATCCTGGTCTGGGAAACGGATTCCGGCAATGTGGGAAGAACAGAGGACCTGGCAAGGCTTACAGGAGAGAGCCTAGCTTCGCGGAAGGTCTTCCTGCTAAGTGAAAGCTCCCTGATGTCACCGGAAGAGGTAGGGCGAGCGGCAAGAGCAGGGGTGCATGGCGTCCTTGTCGGAACAGCCTTGCTGAAGGCAGAGGACCCGGTTGCCAGATACCGGGAATTTTGCTTAGATAAAAATAATAAAAAATTTTTATTTCCCTATTGACATTTACGTTACGTAAAGGTTTATTATGCAATTGTAAGGAGCAGCAGTTACAGTACATTAAGCTTGCCACAGAAGGCAGCCCGGAGGTGACGATATGGAATATACAGTTCAGAAGCTGGGAAGCATCGCAGGGGTCAGCACAAGGACCTTACGATATTATGATGAGGTTGGAATCCTGAAGCCGGCTAGGATTAACTCATCGGGTTATCGGATCTATGGACAGGAAGAGGTTGACCGTCTGCAGCTGATCATGTTTTATCGGGAGCTTGAAGTAAGTATTGAGGATATCAAAGAGATTCTAACTTCGGCAGACTTTGATAAAGCAGCGGCATTAAGAAGCCATCGGGAGAAGCTCCTTGCAAAAAGGCAACAGATAGACCGTTTAATTGATAACGTGGAGAAAACCATAGCCTTATCGGAAGGGAGAATAAAAATGAGTGATAAAGAGAAGTTTGATGGTTTTAAGAAGAATCTGATCGAGGAAAACGAGAAGAAATACGGGAAGGAAGTCCGTGAAAAATACGGTGATGATATCGTAAATGCTTCCAATGCTAAGATGATGAACATGACACAGGAGAAGTATGAAGAATTTGAGAAGTTAGGCAAGGAGGTACTGGACACCCTGTATGCTGCTTATCAGACCGGTGATCCCGCGGGAGAGCTTGGGCAGAAGGCGGCAGAGCTGCACCGTCAGTGGTTAAGCTTTACCTGGAACAGCTATAGCAAGGAAGCCCATGCCGGTCTGGCAAACATGTATGTGGAGGATGAACGCTTTACCGCCTTCTACGATAAGGTGCAGCCCGGGGCAGCAGTCTTCCTGCGGGATGCCATCCTGATCTATACAGGCATGAATCAATAATCGGATTTCTTGATAAGTAATTTCAATAAAGATATGGTTGTTACCTGTCTTTGAGAGGGAGTGATGCATGAGTTACCGGCACGAAAACTGTCCGGGGCTTAGCATCGCTCCTTTTTTGATTCAGATCGTACCTCTGCAATATTCAAAGTTGAATAATTAGCAAAACTATATTATAATTTAGGTGTTGTGTTTATTAAAAATTTATATTGATAAACTTTGATTTATAAAGCAGGGATCCGATATGAAGAACAATAAGAAGAGGCTACTGAACAAAAAAGCCAGGGAAATGAAGAACAGCCGATGCAGGAATGTTTACATTGTATTGACTCAGACTCAGACCTATCCTGCCAGAGCAATTCACTTCTATACAAATGAGCCCTATGCTCATGCATCAATAGCATTTGATGAGGACTTAGAAGAAATGTACAGCTTTGCACGGAGGGGTATATGGAATCCCTTTAACGCAGGCTTTATTGAAGAGGATATCAATGATGGTATATTCGGTAAGTACAGATCCACCACCTGTAGTATCTATCGCTTACTGATTACCGAGCAGCAGTACATAAGGTTAAGGGAAGAAATTGAGGTATTTAAGCAGAACAAGGATAGTTACTCCTATAACTTCCTGGGGCTGATTGCTGCTGCCCTGAATATTCCCGTAAGGGCGAAGCAAAGATACTTCTGTTCCCAGTTTGTGGCCTATGTCCTGGAGCAGAGCGGAATCAAGCTATTCAATAAGAATTATGCCCTGGTGAAGCCCAGGGACATCCGTTTGAATCCCAAGTTGAAGGCAATCTATCGGGGAAAGCTGGCGGAATACCGCATGACCAAGGAAAAGAATTTAGTAGTTGAATAGATTTATAAGGCATGTACGGAAGTACACCCCAAATGTCAGACAGGATATTCAGACATTTGGAGGTGTGCTTATTTTATGCATTTATTGAGGTGAAAAAACATGTAAAAGATATTTAAAAAAATATGTAATAAATAAAAAATACCTCTTGACTCTCCTGTAAGGGCAGGCTTTATACTGACCCAAGCAAATATAAAGGAGGTAAAAAGATGCAGACTGTAGTTAAGGTAGACAGACTGACCAAGTGCTACGGCAAGAAGACAGCAGTGGATCAATTGAGCTTTGAGGTCGCCAAGGGGGAAATCTTCGGACTCCTCGGACATAATGGTGCAGGGAAGACGACCACGATCGAATGTATCCTTGGAACAAAGAGGATGGATTCCGGCTCGGCGAAGATTCTGGGAATGGAGGCTGCTAAGGACCGGAAGAGACTGTTCGAGAAGATCGGAGTACAGTTTCAGCAGGCTAATTTCCAGGATAAGATCCGGGTATCAGAAGCTTGTGAGGTAACCTCAGCGCTTTACCGGAAGCCCCTGGACTATAAGAAGCTGCTGAAGACCTTTGGACTGGAGGGAATGGAGAAAAGGACAGTGGCAGAGCTCTCCGGAGGGGAGAGACAGAAGCTGGCTGTACTGCAGGCGTTGATTCCCGACCCGGAGGTGGTCTTCCTGGATGAGCTTACCACGGGACTTGATTCCAAGGCCCGCAGAGAGGTCTGGAGGCTGCTGTCGGATATGAAGTCGAAGGGTATGACAATCATCCTGACCTCCCATTACATGGACGAGGTGGAGACCCTATGTGACAGGGTATGTATCCTGAAGGAGGGGAAAACAGTTGCCATGGGCACTGTGAAGGAGTTAACAGAGCACAGCCCTTATGAGAAATTTGAGGAAGCTTACCTATGGTATTCAGGAGAGGAGGAGTCAGAGTATGAAAGTATTTCGTGTGTTAATGAAGACTGAGATCAAGCTGGCGTTAAGAGGAATGGACAGTATCTTCTTCGGTGTTCTGTTCCCGGTGGGATTGGCCCTGATTCTGGGAGTGATCTATGGGGATAAGGCGGCATATCCGGGAGCCGGGTATACCGAGCTGCAGCAATCCTTCGGAGCAATATCGGCAATCGGTATCTGCGCTACCGGACTGATGGGTGTCCCCCTAAGCATCTCCGAGTACCGGCACAGAAAGATACTGAAGCGGTTTAAGGTTACTCCGGTAAGCCCGGGTATGCTGCTGCTGATCCAGGTTACGGTTCAGTTCCTGATCGCCCTGCTGTCCTTTGGAGCAGTTACCCTGGTCATGACGCTTGTCTTTGGGTATCGCATGCCGGGTTCTCCCTGGATGTTTCTCGTGGCTTATTTCCTGGTGCTTTTGGCTATGTACGGGATCGGTATGATGATTGCCAGCTTAGCACCCAATATCAAGACGGCAAATCTGCTCTGCAGCCTGATCTATTTCCCCATGCTGTTCTTATCCGGAGCCACAGTGCCCTATGAAATCATGCCCAAGACGATGCAGAGGGTCACAGATGTTCTTCCTTTGACCCAAGGGATCAAGCTGATGAAGGGCTTCTCCCTGGGTACTGATATGGGTAACCTGCTCTTTGCTGTGATACTGATGCTGGGTTTGGCTCTTGTCAGTATCCTGGTCTCCATAAAATTCTTCCGCTGGGAGTAAACTGCTTGACTCCCCCTCCGGGGGGGATGTTACAATAGCATCAGATGATAATAGCAACAGGAAGCAGATGGAAAGATAGAAGAGGAGGGTTCTATGTACAAAATCGGCTTATTTTCCAAGATGAATAAGATCACGGTAAAGGCCCTCAGATATTATGATGAGCTGGGCCTGTTGAAGCCTGCCCATACGGATCATACGACAGGCTATCGTTACTATACCTCGGACCAGCTCCCCGTGCTTCATCAGATTCTGTACTTAAGGCAGATGGGCTTCTCCCTGGAGGAAATCGCTGCGGTTCGGAAGGGAACACCTGCCGGAAAGCTCTTAAGGGAGAGAAAGGCACAGCTTCTGAAGGAGATAGCGGACAGTACCTTAAAGCTGGCCCAGGTGGAGCACTACCTCTGCCTGGAGCAGGAGGGCTTTGACAATGACTATAAGGTGATTATCAAGGAGCTGCCGGAGGTGATAGTCGCTTCCATGCGGACCATAGTGAAGAGCTATGAGGATTATTTCGAGATCATTCCGCCCATGGGAGAGGAAATGCAAAGGCTCGGCTGTGAGTGCGCCGTGCCGGAATATTGCTTCAACATCTATCATGACGGAGAATATAAAGAAGAAAACATCGATGTGGAGGTCTGCGAAGCAGTGGTCGAGGCGAAGGAGGAAAGCGATATGGTTAAATTCCGCAAGCTGGACCGTGTTCCTGAAGCTGCCTGCGCTCTGCACAAGGGACCCTACAGTACCCTGGGAAGAGCCTACGCTGCCATTATGAATTGGATCGATCACAATGGTTATGAGATCATCGATCATCCCAGAGAATCCTACATCGATGGAATCTGGAATAAGGAATCAGAAAATGACTGGCTGACAGAGGTTCAGTTTCCGGTCAGAAAGAAGGAATAAGCACAGCATCTCTGACCGGATAGGTCAATAACAACAGAGCCCCTAAACCTCCTCACCATTATGAGAAGGAAGCTTAGGGGGTCTTTTGCTGTACGGATTACCTATTGTAAACCGAAAATCTTTCTGCTACAATAAATATTAATGGTAATATAAGGTAATTAAACAGGAAACCATAAGAGAAAATGCTTCCTTAGAAGCATAGATTGGAGTAGCTGTGAAAGTAACGATAATTAACGGTGGGAGACGTCATGGAAGTACCTGGAATTGCAAAGAGCTCTTTCTTCAGGAATTGGCTCGTTATACAGAGCTTGAGACTAGGGAGATAGAATTGACAAAGGAATTGCATCAGCAGTGCTGTGGTTGCTTTACCTGCTTCCTTAAGGGGGAGCAAAGCTGTCCCCACGCAGAGAAGGTGCAGCCGATTGCCCAAGCGCTCCTAGAGGCTGACCTGATTATTATGATGTCCCCGGTATATGCCCTGGATGTGTCGGGCAGGCTTAAGGATCTGCTGGATCATTTATGCTATATGTGGCTATCCCACAGACCCGATCCGCTCATGTTCCACAAGCTTGGACTCACCATAGCAACGACTGCGGGTGCAGGACTATCCCATACAACCAAGACCATGAGAAACAGTTTATTCTTCTGGGGCGTAAAGAGAATATTTTCCGTTAAGAGCAGAGTAGCTGCCATGAAGTGGGAGGAAGTAGCTGATAAGAATAAGAAGAAACTACATAAAGACATTACCAAGAAGGCCAGGATGATCTATAAAGCCTATAAAAATGAAAAGAGACTGCATTATCCCTTCATTAAGAAGTTTATGTTCGGTATGATGAGAAGCATGATGAAGAAGAATACCTGGAACCTCCATGACCGCAATCATTGGGAGAATCAGGGATGGCTTGGTAAGGTAAGGCCCTATTAAATACAGATATCTGGGTAATATCCGTATTATGATGATTCGTACGGCTACAGATAGAAGGGGAGGGAGAGCATATGATTACGAGGGAATGGTTATTATCTCTGGAGAAGGAGAGCATGGCAGGACCAGCGCAGTCCCTGCAGCCTGAGGATATTGAATACTTAGTGGAGCTACTGTCCGAGAAGGACGATAAGGTCAGATATTCCGCCTTCCTTCTGCTTCAGGAGAGATCTATCGGGGAAGCGGATATCTATCCCTATTGGGATACCTTTCGGAACAAGCTGAATAGCGACAATTCCTATCAGAGAAGCCTTGGCCTGATGCTGCTGGCTGTCAACTCCAAGTGGGACGACAGTGGTAGAATGGAAGCCGCTCTTGAAGATTATCTGAAGCTTTTAGAGGATGAGAAACCGATTACTGTCAGACAGTGTATCCAATCTCTAAGTCACATTCTACCGTATCATCCTAAGTTGAATGCAACGATAGCAAAAAGGCTTATGGCATTGGACCTGTCAGTAATCAAGGAAACGATGCGAAAGCTGGTCCTTATGGATATCCTGAACATTCTTGCCCTGATCAGAGAGAGCAGGAAGGATGAGGAGATAGAAAGCTACATCTTGAATGCCTTAAAGGGAGACCTGCTGGATAAGAAATCTAAGAAGCAGGTGGAAGACCTGTGCAGGCTGAAGGTATTCTGAACAGAGGCATTCATCAATCAGCCAGCATGGAGGTGATCACTTTAACAGTCTCCTCCAAGAGGATATCATAATCAAGATGGGAATCCTGCTTATTGTATACAGACTCATGAATCACTGATATTGCCAGGTTGATGATCAGATGCATCTTTTCCTTACCATGGGTCGGACGAATTCCTAACTGTTCCACCAGCAGCAGGAGATGATTGGCCATATCCTCCATAAATTTATCGTATAGACGTTTGACATCCTCATCCGTATGAGCCATAGATTCCATTTCCTCATGAACAGACTTGGACATGGTATGCGTCTGCATCAGCATCTGAAGCAGCTGTTTTACAACCGTAGCGATATCCATGGGTTGCCGGATCGTTTTAATCAGATCAAACATCGGTGAAATCATGGTATTAATGTAATTATCGATGATTACGATGAAGATGTCCTTCTTATCCCTAAAATAACTGTATACAATACCGGTAGAGACTCCTGCCAGCTTGGCAATCTCAGCGGTATTGGTATTATAATAGCCTTTCTCGCAGAATAATTGATAACCGGCTTCAATTATTCTGTTTCTTTTTTCTATGGAGCGTTGCTGCTTCGGCTCACGTATCTTCTGATTTCCCATCTCTATATCCCTCCAGGATGATGTATAGCTGCAGATAAGGCTTGTGATATATCCCGCCTGAATGATCATCTGTATCATATCAAGGTTACTCATAGCACTTCTATCAAAGTTATCATAGCACTATATCAAGACTTATCGTTGCACTTCTATAAGATTTATCACTGCACATATTATATTTATCCTAATACTTCATTCATGAGGATCAAAGCTCTCTCATAACTTTTTTCTTACTTCCTTCAGGGTATTTACTTAATACTTTTATCATAATTATAGGATTTCTGCGTGCTTTCGTCAATATCAGGATGTGAAATGGATTTCATATTATTTTATAGCATACGAGGAATACTCTCACGATTGCCTAGAGAGAAAAGAAGGGACAAGGCGGATTGCTTGACATATCATAATCAAAAAAGATCAAATTAAAATATGAAAATTATTTCATATTCATATTGACATACATATTATGTTAGTATATAATCAGTAAAACATGAAATAAAATTCATGTTTTACCAGGAACCACAGCTACTCCATATCAATCAAGAGGGCGAGACGGTGCCATATCAATTAGGAGGGGATAGAATGAGTATTATCGAACTAAAGGAAGTAACAAAGGAATATGAGATAGGAGAGAAGAAGCTATTAGCTGCTGATAAAATCAGCTTTACCATTGAGGAGGGGGAATTTGTTGTAATCTTAGGACCCAGCGGTGCCGGTAAATCCACAGTACTGAACCTGCTCGGTGGCATGGATTATGTCAGCTCCGGAGAGATACTGGTGAAAGGGAAGAACATTGCGAAGTATAATGACGATCAACTAACCTGGTATCGGGCCTCAGAGGTGGGCTTCATCTTCCAGTTCTATAATCTGATTCCTACCCTGACAGCTCTTGAGAATGTAGCCTTAATCAAAAATATCGTGAAGCAGGCACTTAATCCGGCTGCAGTTCTGGAGGCAGTCGGCCTTGGAGAGCATCTGAATAAATTCCCGTCCCAGCTATCGGGCGGAGAACAGCAGAGAGTCTCTATCGCCAGAGCAGTCTGTAAGAATCCCACCCTCATGCTTTGTGATGAGCCAACCGGCGCCCTGGATTCGGAAACCGGAGCTGTGATCTTGGAGCTGCTGCAGAAGATGAGCAGGGAGGAGCATAAGACAGTCATCATAGTATCCCATAATGCCAGTCTGGCAGATGCGGCGGATAAGGTAATACGGATTAAGAATGGGAGGATCACAGAGATTATCCATAATGAAGACCCTCTTAGCGTAAGTGAGGTGAGCTGGTGATGCTATATAAGAAAATGCTCAGAGACATGAAGCTACATAAGATACAGTTCATCTCCATCTTTCTGATGACACTCTTCAGTGTATATATCTACTCGGGAATCAGCAGCGAATGGAATGGTATGAAGAATAAGTCAGAGAGCTATTACAGGGAGACAAAGCTGGCAGATGCCTGGATCCTTGGAAGGAATATGACAGAGGATACACTTCAGGCCGTTATAGCCATGGATGGGGTTACCGGAGCGGAAAGAAGGCTTACTCTGGATGCAATCGCTGACTTTGCTAATCAGCCCGTTCTTACCTTGCATATCCCGGAGATCGGAGAGATTTCCTCCTGTTACTTAATGGAGGGAGAGGAGTTCTCGGTTGATCAGGATGGAATATGGCTGGATTATCACTTCGCCAAAGCCAAGGACTTAGAACCGGGAGATACCATCAGCTTTACTGTGGAAGGACTTCGATTTGAGAAAAGGATCAATGGCCTGATTTTAAATCCGGAATATGTCTATGCACCACCGGAGGATGAGATCATACCCAATCATGACAGCTACGGCTACGGCTTCCTGTCTGTCAAGGCTTGGCCGAAGGGAGTTCCCTTCCTATATTCGGAGCTACTGCTTACCACAGACCGTGAGGTGGATAAGGCCTTTGAAGAAGAGCTTGATCAGGCCTTGCAAGGAAAATACAGCGTAATTCTGACCAGGGAGCAGAAGGCCAGCTATACGCAGTTCAATACTGAGATAGAAGAGCATAAAGCCATGGGAAGCATCTTTCCGATTGCCTTCCTGGTGGTGGCAATGCTAACCATACTGACTACCATGATCCGATTGGTCAATAACCAAAGAACCCAGATTGGTGTCCTGAAAGCCTTGGGCTTTGGTAAGAAGAAGATATTGTTCCACTATATTTCCTTTGGCTTATGGCTGAGTCTGGCCGGTGCTGTCCTTGGGGCAATCCTGGGACCCCTGACGCTTCCCTATCTCTTCTATGGACCCATGAAGATGATGTTCAATCTTCCGATATGGGGGGCGGAGATCACCCTATCCACGGTATGGATGGCCCTCTTTACTGTGGCAGGCTGCACCCTTACCGCATATCTTGCCTGTCATAATAACCTGAAGGACACCCCGTCCCAAGCCTTAAGACCCAAGGCACCCAGAGCTGTCCGTCATACCCTGGTAGAGAAATCGGACCTTTGGAGGAGACTGGGCTTCAATGCACAATGGAACTTAAGGGATGCCTTCCGCAGTAAAATCCGTTCGCTGATGGCCATCGTGGGGGTAATGGGCTGCAGCGCCTTATTGCTCTGTGCCTTCGGAATGAAGGATAGTCTGGATAAATTCAAGGATTGGAACTTTAATGACATCAATCGCTTTCAGTCAGTACTTCTCCTGTCAGACAGGATAGATGAAGCACAGACATCCGAGCTGATAAAGGAGTATCAAGGAGAGGCCATACTGGAGGATTTCATTGAAGTAAGGGCAAATGGAGTGAAGAAGACCGGAGAACTTCAGGTGACGGATGGGGTTACCCTGATACAAAACTATGACATAGAACGCAATCCGGTAGAGTTGCCTAAGGATGGTATAGCCATCAGTCTGCTTTTGGCAGATAAGTTGAAGGTGAGGGAAGGGGATACGGTTGACTGGCATATCTATGGGGAGGAGGAATGGCACACTTCAAGAGTAGAAGTTGTGTTGAAGAAACCCATCTCCCAAGGGATAACGATGACCAGAGAAAGCTTTGAAAGCCTGAGCTATACCTTCCGTCCTACTTCTCTGATTACCGGAGGGAAGGTTGCTGCAGACCTGACCGGCGAGGAAGCTGCTGTGAGAAAGGTCAGATCAAAGGAGGATATGAAAGACAACTTTAATATCATGATGGAGGCCATGAGTATCCTGATCTATGTACTGATGCTGGCTGCAGTGGTCCTGGCCGTTGTTGTACTATATAATCTGGGAGTCTTGTCCTTCCTGGAACGGCAACGGGAGCTATCGACTTTAAAGGTTATCGGCTTTCACACCGGAAGAATCCGAACGCTGTTGCTTACCCAGAATATCTGGATGACAGCCCTGGGCTCTCTGTTTGGGATACCTGTGGGTTTATGGATCCTGCAATATATCTTTCAGTTCATGGGCAGCTCCTTCGACTTTATCGTGATTGCATATCCGCTTTCCTACCTCTACAGCATCCTCGGAACCTTCCTGGTATCCATCCTGGTAAACCGCCTCTTCTCCCGCAGGGTAAAGAATCTGGATATGGTCAGCTCCCTAAAAGGGGTAGAGTAGGGATAAGGGATATTCTAATAGGAATAGAAAGAAATAAGGGTTATGGAGGTAAATCCTAACCCTTATTTCTTTTCAACTGTCTTTAATGATCATATTTCTGTTTCATTAATGATCATATTTCTATTTCATTAATGATTATATTTCTGTTTCATGTATGATTTCATTCTTCTTTCTTCATTGATTTCGTTCCGGGTCTCTGGCCTGCCTGGCCTGTTCGAACTTATGCTTTCCGATATGACAATAGCCGTTCGGGTTCTTATCCAGATACTTCTGGTGATACTCCTCGGCAAGATAGTAGTTGCGTAAGGGAAGCACTTCAATCGCAATCGGCTTGTCATATTTCTTCTGAAGCTCTGCAATTGAGGCTCTGATGATTGCTTCATCCTGCGTATCCACATAATAAATGCCGGTGCGATACTGCGTTCCGACATCCCCTCCCTGTTTGTTCACAGAGGTAGGATCAATCACATCATAATATAGGGACAGGACAAACTCCATGCGGACTATCTTGGGATCATAGAAAACCCTGACTGTCTCCGCATGTCCCGTATTGTTATGACAAACCTCCTGATAGGTCGGATTCTCCGTGTTCCCATTGGCATAGCCCACATCCGTCTTCACAATTCCCGGTATTTCTGACAAATACTTCTCCGTACCCCAGAAACACCCTCCGGCAAGATAAATCTCTTTTAAATTCTCTATTTGATTCATATAATCTCCCTCTTATGCTTGATAGCTTGATTTTACATGGTGTTGAGATAAATTACAATATGGTGAAAGGTAATCATGAAACAATTTGCTTGACAGATATAAAGCATGGATCTATAATGACTATATAATATAAATCAGTCAAATAGTATGCAAAAAGGAGCGCTTATGCCAAAGAAATTTTCTGATACGGAAAAGGAATATATCAAGAAGCGGCTGAAGGAGGAGGCCCTTAAGTGTCTGACCATA
>JAEZNB010000008.1 GCA_023441965.1 Bacillota bacterium | reverse complement strand
ACATACCACATCATAACGGACGGCATCGCTCTTGATCTTCGGATACATATCCTCATTCATCTCGAACTCTTCATAGATAACTTCTATGCCCGTCTGTTTCTTAAATTCCTTCAGAACCTCTTCGTCTATATATTCTCCCCAATTATAGACGTATACCTTTTCTCCGCTCTCTTTCGAACAGCCTGAAAGCAGTAAGACACTGAGTAATGCAATTGTGACAGCTGATAAGATCTTTCTCATAATTTTTTCTTCCGCAATAACGGAAGATTCCACCTCCTTACTTATATTCGGAAGACAGGTCTTCCCTATTTATATAGGACAAAGGAAGCATTTCATTGCTTCTTATTTGTCTCTTAAACCTTATGGATCGGAGCCCTTTTTTCGGCATTCCGGCGGTTGATTATGACCAGCAGAATGAGTACGGTGACAAACATCAGAGTCGAGAGGGCATAGATTTCAGGTTTAATTCCTTTTCTTACTTCGGTATAGATCTTAGTGGACAAGGTGTTGATCTCCGGTCCCTTGGTAAAATGGGTGATCACAAAATCATCCAGGGACATGGTAAAGGCCAAGAAGAAGCCAGACAGCACTCCGGGAAAGATATCCGGCAGGATGACCTTAAAAAAGGCATAGACCGGTGAGGCTCCCAGGTCCAGGGCTGCCTCAAAGGTATTGGGATTTAACTGCCTTAGCTTGGGCATAACACTTAGGATGACATAGGGCAGATTAAAGGTAATATGTGCAATGAGGACACTGGAAAAGCCCAGAGTGTATTTTAAGGCCACAAAGATCAGCATCAGGGAGATACCGGTAACGATATCCGCATTCAGCATGGGGATATTCGTAATGCTCATCAGAATGGTCCTGGGAGTCTTCTTCATGCTATTAATAGCGAGGGAAGCTGCTGTTCCCAGCACTGTGGCAATCAGGGCAGACAAAAAGGCAATAATCAGTGTCGTATATAAGGCATTCATAATGCTTTCGTTCTGAAAGAGCTCCTTATACCAATGGAGGGTAAAACCGCCCCATTTGGATCTGGATTTTGAGCTGTTGAAGGAAAGCATAATCAGGATCAGGATCGGAGCATACAGAAAAAGTATAATTAAGGCTACATAAGATCGCTCTAAAAATTTTCTTACCATAGGTTCCCCTCGCTTTCCTTATCATATTTAGATAGGATTGCCATGCTGAGCAGAATGAATACCATCAGCACCAGGGAAAGCCCGGAGCCGGTATGCCAGTTCCCCAGCCGGAACTGCTGCTCGATGACATTTCCGATCAGGACGATCTTGCTGCCTCCGAGAATCGTTGAGATAACGAAGGTGGTCAGAGAGGGTACGAATACCATGGTGATACCGCTGATGACACCGGGAAGGCTTAAGGGAAATATGATCTGAAAGAAGGTCTGCAGACCGTTGGCTCCCAGATCTCTGGCGGCATTGATCGTATCCTTGTCTATTTTCACCAGGACGTTATAAATCGGCAGTACCATAAAGGGAAGAAAATTATAAACCATACCCAGTACGATGGCTGCCGGGGTATTGATGATATTCAGGGTAGGCAGGTGCAGGAAATTTAAGATGCTGTTCAGTACCCCTGTCTTCTCCAGAATATTCTGCCAGGCAATCGTACGGAGCAGGAAGTTCATCCACATGGGCAGAACAATAATCAGGACGATAAAGTTGTTGCTCTTCATCTTTGCCTTGTTCAGGATCAGAGCAAGGGGATAAGCAAGCAGCAGGCAGAGCACCGTACTGATCAGGGACAGCTCCAGAGCAATCCGAAGGGCCTTTAGGTTCACCGGATCGGTTATCATGGTCAGATTTTCCAAGGTGAAACCGCCCTGCTTGCCGGTCAGACCATAAAATACGACCATGAGCAAGGGTATGATAATAAAGCCACCCATCCATAGGATGTAGGGATAGGAGAGCCATTTAATTCTATAATAGCCGGATTCCGGCTGGCCATGATCATTACCGGCGGCCTTATGGTTCCGGTTAGCCAGAATATTCCTTATCTTCATATAAGTCTCCATTCTGCCTGTGAATCTAAGTGGGATTTAAGCCTAAGATGCTCATGGCATCAGTATGGCATCAGCCTTAAGCTTCAAGCTCGACAGCCTCTTCATCCTCAGATTCCGGCTTGTTCATAATCTGAATATCATAGGGATCAACCTTAATCCCTACCTGACTGCCCACAGGGGCCAGATCCGTGGAATGAACGAGCCAGTCATGACCGTTGGCACGGACCTCCATCTCATAATGAACACCTTTAAACAGAAGTGAAATAACGGTTCCGCTGATGACACCCTCCTCCGGCTTCACCAGATCGATGTCTTCGGGGCGGATGACCACATCGACGGGCTTATTTCTTCCGAAGCCTTCATCCACACATTTGAAATTCGCGCCCAGGATGTTGACCATCCGATCCTCCACCATGATGGAAGGAATGATATTACTGTCGCCGATGAAATCAGCCACAAAGGCATTCGTAGGCTCATTGTATATCTTCTCGGGAGTACCGATCTGCTGAATATAGCCTTGATTCATAACTACTATGGTATCCGACATGGTCAGGGCTTCCTCCTGGTCATGGGTAACATAAATGAAGGTAATGCCCAGCTCATTCTTCAGCCGGATCAGCTCATACTGCATATCCTGTCTAAGCTTTAGATCCAGGGCGCCCAAAGGCTCATCAAGGAGCAGGACCTTAGGTTCATTCACAATCGCTCTGGCGATGGCGATTCTTTGCTGCTGGCCTCCGCTTAAGGAAGCAGGGTAGCGGTGCTCGAAACCTTGAAGATTAACCAGCTTCAGGGCATATTTGATCTTATCGTCTATATAGGCCTTACTTTTCTTCTTGATTCTCAGACCAAAGGCAATATTCTCAGCAATGGTCATATGATTGAAGAGGGCATATTTCTGGAATACCGTATTGACCTGACGCTCATTGGGGGGCAGCTTGGTGATGTCCATGCCCTCAAAGATCACCTGACCCTTATCG
The DNA here is from genome assembly GCA_023441965.1 of Bacillota bacterium. Taxonomy (GTDB): domain Bacteria; phylum Bacillota; class Clostridia; order Lachnospirales; family Lachnospiraceae; genus Mobilitalea. The sequence continues at coordinate 8,733 of JAEZNB010000008.1, read as the reverse complement.
GGATTCTCGAAGCCTCCGATGATTCTTAAGGTAGTGGTCTTACCACAGCCTGAGGGACCCAACAGGGTCAAAAACTCATTCTCCCGGATATAGAGATTGAGTTCATCCAGAACGAGGGTATCGTCATAGGATTTTGATATATTAACCAGGTTAATTAATTTATTGTCGGTCATTTGAATTCTCCTTTTCGGAAGCTAAAAGCTGGGAGGTGTGGACACCCAAAGCAGGGTGGCACCTGTCTTTTCCGAGGCTATGATATAGTGTTGCTTATTCGCGGTAAAATAGAAGGACTCACCCTTCCTGACCTTATAAGAACGGTTGCCGATCAGAAGCGTGATGCTTCCGTTCATAATATAGCCGAATTCTTCTCCCTCATGGGGATTGTCCGGGTAGGTGGAGCCGCCTGCATCCAGTGTTAAGAGGATGGGCTCCATGATATTCTTCTGGGCATTCGGAATTATCCATTTCACTTGATTCTTCAGCTCTGCATCATATTTTTCAAAATAATCCGCTTTCTTGTAAACCACCTGTTCTGCCGTAGTTCCGCTGAAGAATTCCTCCAGATTGGTTCCCAGGCACTGCAGGATATCCATGAGGGTGGCAATGGAGGGTGAGGTCAGATCCCGTTCCAGCTGGGAGATGAAACCCTTCGACAGCTCGGCCCGATCCGCCAGCTCCTCCTGTGTCAGACTTTTTTGAATTCTTAACTCCTTGATTTTAGAACCGATATTCATAGTGTAAACCTCCATACCGTCCCTTGAGCGGTAACATAAGATGTTCAAAAAATCTTACTAACAATAAACTTGAAGTTTAGCGTTGCTAAACAAACGACAATAATAATTATACTGAATTTATTTGCTATGTCAATACCTTTTAGTAAGTTCACGAAAAGGCCGTGCTCTTCTCCGTCAGGACCCGATATGGAATCGGGCTTTGCGGCTGAAAGGCACGGCTTGCAAAAGCAATACTTGTTCTATTTCCGATAAAAATCTTTAACCTTATCCATTCTGGCAGTCATACCCTGGAAAAGCTGGTCTACCAAGGTGATGGCAACCATGGCTTCTACCACGACAACAGCCCTGGGTACGATGACCGGATCATGACGGCCAAGAATCTCGACAGATATATTTTCCTTCTCCTTATTCACTGTCTGCTGCGGTCTTGCGATGGAGGGGGTTGGCTTAATGGCAGCCCGTAATATGATCTCGGAGCCATCGCTTAAGCCTCCGAGAATACCACCGGCATGGTTACTAAGCTTGGTGAGCTTACCCTGATCATTATAATGGAAGGAATCATTATTCTCGGCCCCGCTTCTTCCCGCTGCGGCAAAGCCGTCTCCGATTTCAACGCCCTTCACAGCTCCGATGGACATCACGGCTTTTGCCAGAGCCGCATCCAATTTGTCGAATACCGGTTGACCGATGCCCGCGGGCATTCCGGCTACGATGCATTCGATGGTTCCTCCAACGGAGTTTTTCGCTTTCAGCTCTTCCAGGACATACTCCTCAGCCCTTCGTGAGGCATCCGGATCAGGCATAAAGAGAGGACTGGCTGCGGTAAGCTCCTTTCTGCAGTTCTGGTAGTCGATGGTTACAGGCCCTATGGACCTGGTATAGGCATAGACGGTAATGCCCAGCTCCCGAAGGATTGCTGAAGCTATGGCACCGGCAGCCACCCTGCCGATGGTTTCCCGGCCTGAGGTACGGCCGCCACCACGATAATCTCTGAAGCCATATTTCTGGTCGAAGGTATAATCCGCATGACCGGGGCGGTAATAGCCTGCAATTTTCGAATAGTCCGAAGATTTCTGGTTCTCATTGAATACAAGCATGGAGATGGGTGTACCGGTGGTACGTCCTTCAAAGATGCCGGACAGCAGCTGAACCTTATCCTCCTCCTTGCGTGGGGTAGAATACTTGGTCTGTCCCGGTTTTCTCCGATTAAGAAAAACCTGGATGTCTTCCTCCTTAAGAGGCAGACCTGCCGGGCAGCCGTCCACTACGACTCCGATCGCCTCTCCATGGGATTCTCCCCAGGTTGATATGATAAAACTCGTTCCGTATGTAGATCCTGACATAGGCAACACTCCGTTATCTCTTAGAATATACACCGACAGTACCAGGACCCCTCTATAGGAAATACCCTCCTGCCGGAAGCTTAGTCCTAGTATATCGGAAATCCTAAGGACTTTCAATCCTAACAAGGACATTTCATAAAAATTATCATATATTGGAATGACAATAAAAAAATGAGGCAAAAATGGATAATCTTTCAATGGGTCCGGGCAATAACGGATATACCTATATCAAACGGGACAAAGCTGCAAAGGAGGAAACTGACTCCAAGGGGAAAGCGTTAATCGAACGGAAGAGAGATGAGGATCTGATAATTGAGGAGAATACGATATATGAAATAGACAGGGATTGCTTCGATCGCTTGAAGAAGCAGAAAAAGAGAAAATAGGATCAAAAAAAAGCTGCTGTTGGCAGCTTTTTTTTGTTTGCAAGGAAGTGAAAACTTATGTTGGCAAACAGTTCACTTTTAGAAGAAGCCTCCACCATTTCCACAGCAGCAAAGAAGGATGAGGATAAGGATAATGAATGAACAGCCATTGTCATTGTCCCCACATCCGCCTCCGCCAAAAATTCCATTATTATTGCCACAACAGCAAAGAATGAGGATGATGAAAATGATCCATTCGCATCCGTTGTTGCCTCTGATGCCGCTGTCGCAATGTGTTGCTGCTAAATCGCTCATAGTAGTTCCTCCTAATATTAATTACACTGTATCATATGAAGTTGAGCTTGACTGATTTCCTATTTTTAGAAATAATTATAGTAATATTTGTAGATAAAGTGACAAAAAACATCCGCATCAGCAGGTAATCTTAGGGGAAGGCTATAGAATAAAAAGTACGTTTTCTGAAGTATTATGTAGCCATGGCTACACAGCCGCAGGTGATTTATGGTATACTATGCTTAAGTTGGAAAAAGGGATACACATTCACATGTAAATAGGAAAGGTAGGAAATGAATATGGAAGAAGTAAAAAAGGGAAGAATAAAGAACTTGGAAGTCGCTAAGATTCTGAAGCTGGAGGAGCTGGTGGAGTATCAGAAGGGCCAGGTCGTAAGCAGGACCCTGGCGCAGAATCCCCATGTGAGTCTGACCATATTCTCCTTTGACAAGGGAGAGGAGATCAGCAGCCACTCCTCTGATGGAGATGCCATGGTTACGGTACTGGATGGTGTGGGTAGATTTACGGTAGGAGAGGAGACCTTCCTGCTGCAGAAGGGAGATACCCTTGTCATGCCCCATCATGTGCCTCATGCGGTTTATGGTGAGGAGCAATTTAAGATGCTGTTGACGGTTGTATTCTGAAGCAGGGCTCGGAAGAGCAGATCAAACCGGTATTGCCAATAGCCATATTGGGAAATGTATTTTTTTACAAATTTTATTGTAATTTTTTCATGGGATAGATACCCAGTTTATGCTAGGATGTAACAGAAGCATTCAAAAGGAGGGTATCATGAAAAAAATTACAATTGCAATGATCGTATTGGTTATGACTCTGGTAGGATGTTCCGGAAAAGAGGAGCAGGAGGCTTCGAAAGCTACAGATCAGAGTCAGACAAAGGGGGAGGTTCAGGATTCTGTTATGGAGAAGGAGAATAATACTGTTACCACAGAAGCAAATGGAAGCCAGGAAGCAGTGAATGCAGAAAGCAAGCCGACAGAGGAAGGGAAGACTGCAGATCAGACCACTGACACTCAGAGTACTGCGGATATACAGACAGAAGTAGCCCCGGAAGCTACTCCGGTTCCGGAAGGGCTCGTGCTTCCTCTTACTACCAACACAAGCGGTAAGGTCATGATTCAGACCGTATCAAAGAGCACCACGTATCCTTATAACTCTTATATCATTACTTCAGTGAACGGAGAGAATATCATTCTGGATGCGACCAGCATGCCGAAGAAGGAGGAAATTGACCTGAATCCGGCTGCAATCCTGTCTACCCATTCTCATCCGGATCATATTGATGACAGATTCTTTAATGCCTATGAATGCGAGAAGCTCTTGTATAAAAAGGGTGAGATCAACACAAAGGATTTCCACATCTATACGATTCAGTCCGCCCATGATGGGGATTGGATTCCGGAGCAGAGCTATAATGTAATCATAGTGCTGGAGGTGGACGGCTTAAGGATCGCCCATATGGGAGACATCGGGCAGACTATTCTGACAGAGGATCAGCTGAAGGAGCTTGGGGAGATCGATATCGCCTTCATGCAGTACGAGAACAGCTACTCCAATATGTCGCTGAATAACAGGAAGGGCTTCAATATGATGGAGCAGCTGAAGCCGAAGCTGATTATTCCTACCCATTATACCAATGCAGCCTTGCCCCTATTTGAGGAGGCCTATGGTACCATCACCGAGGTGGTGAACGTACTGGAGATCGCCAAGGAGGATATTCCTGATCAGACAGCAATGCTTCGGATTTTGAATCAGCATGTTTATGAATAATGAGGCTATATAGATGAGGAACGAGTATATTTGACATTTCACCTGCCATTCATTTATAATATTCTATAATATTAGTCTGAATGGCAGGTGTTGTTATGCGTTTTGATACACTGGGTGTGAACTATTATCAGGGCTATCTCTTTGCTGCCTCAATTAGAGAGGATATCTCTGTATTATCGGAAGCGGAAGCTTCTGAATATTATAAGATCATCTTTATGAGGTCCGGGACCTGTCATTTCATGCTGGGGAAGAAGGAGCTGGTGCTGACAGGCTCTTATGCGATCTGCCTGAATGAGTGTGACAGGATCGAATTTTTGGGGAAGCAGGAGGCCAGCTTCACGATTCTCTTGTTCCGGCCGGGGGTTATCAATACGGATTTTACCTTTCAGGAGGTAAACCATCCCAGTCCGAGCCTTTCCTTATCCTCCAGCCAGGATATGTATTTATTGAACCAGTTCAAGCATGAAGCAAGCTTAAATCTTAAGATATTACCCTTAAGGGCGATGGACCTGGAGGTAACCGGCCAGAAGCTGAAGATCATGAATGAGCAGCTGACCAATCAGGACACGATCAATTGGCCCTGTCGAAGCCGTTCCTATCTGTTTGAGATTCTATTCTGTCTGGTTCGACAGGAGGAGAAGGATGAACCTGTTCGTAGCGTGCAGTTCTATCAGGGTCCCTCCAGAATGGCCATGGAGGTGATCTATTATCTGCAGACCTGTTATAATCAGAAGATAACCATAGAAAGGTTGGCAGAGGAGTTCCATACGAACCGGACCACCCTGTTGAATGATTTTAAGAAGCATACAGGCCAGTCTATCAACCAGTATCTGGTTCAGCTTCGTCTGAATATGGCTTCCACCATGCTGCGGGATACGGCGCTTTCCGTTGAAGAAATCTGTGACAGGACCGGCTTTAATGATATCAGCTATTTCAGTAAGGTTTTTAAGAAGGGACTGCATCTGACCCCCTCTGAGTATAGACGGTTGAATCAGAAAATCAGCTCATAGGGAAAAGTATATTGTAAAAGCTCCCTGAATAGGATGATACAAAAGCCTTGGAGCTTCGTGATGGAGAAGGATAATACGGTCCAGTTAATCATTCATTGCAGGGATTATGAAAAGAGACTGAAAACCATAGAGAATCTGGGGAATATCAAATACAAGCTTCCCATGATTGATGCCTATGTCCTTGAGATTAATGAGAGCATGCTGACCAGGGTCAGAGCTTTGGAGGGGTTGATCAGTGTTGAGGTGGATGCCCATATCACTGCTCAGATGAACCGGGTCAGTGACATCATAGATTGCCGCTGGGCCCATGAGCATGGGTATCTGGGAAAGGGTGTCGGCGTAGCAATCGTTGATACGGGAATCTGCCTTCATAAGGACTTCATTGAAGGTGGTAACCGTGTAGTTGCCTTCAAGGATTTCCTGAATGGCCGTCAGGAGCCCTACGATGACAACGGTCACGGTACTCATGTGACGTATCGATATAACCATATTAAAGGGCGAATCCAGATTTGAACCGGACTCACTCCTTAAAGTGTGCGCCTAGCGGGCGCACGTTCCAATGGGTGCAAGTCCCGAATCCGCCCGGTAGTGGGAAGGATATAGCCAATGGCAAGGGTGTCGTGGGTGACTACGAATCTGATGGAAGCCGGATGACATATCCTGGTCTTGACGAATAAAAATCATATCAGGATATAAACGGGGTAAGGTTGCTATCACCCTCAGTTTTAATAATAGTAAATCATTATGCCGGATTACGGGATATGAGCTAAGTCTTTCTGCCACGGAGATGTTATACCTACAGCATAAATCGATAGAGTGTATCAATAATTATGAGAAGGTTGTAAAAACAAATGCTGCAGTCAAAAGGCTTGCTTTAGAATGGATGACTCAGGTTGAGCTTTCTGAGGACAAGTAGGTAATATGATAGAGATATAAATATATCATTGGTTAATCCCTTTAGACATCCTTCTTAACTGGAGGACCTTGGTAAACATATCTGTCTCCTGTCGCATAAAACACTTCTATCACTCCTTTTTAATCCGGTTCCCACAGTATTATTTTGTTCGCTGTATTTGTTTTGCAAATAAACTCGTATTCGTCTCATATGAATTATTGGTCGCGAAAACAACATCGGTCCGAACTCCATCAAGATAATCGTCCATATCACAATAGATTTTGCCTCTAACGATCATTTCGGGTAGCTCACCATTAATAACTAAAAGTAAGTCAACATCGCTTTTGTGATGGGTTGTCTCACGGGCACACGATCCGTAAAGGATAATCATGATCAACCCAGGAATGTTAGCAGCCAGAATGTAGTCTATATCATGACGGATTTTGATTTTAAACCGGTCATCTATATTGAGTTTATTTATCTCAGTTTGAAAGATTGGCATAAACACCTTCCTTATAACCAAAGATTGATATAAACTAGAAGTACTTAATATCATTACGAAAAGATAATGTTGTTAAGAGAGATATTTTCTTACGTGGGAAGAATGAAATAGATCCTCAGTCTTAGCCAATAATAAGTCTTTTATCTAATAATTTTATATTAAATGACATACAATGTAAATAAAAAGTGATATAATGTAGTAAACACAGGTACAAATATTTAATACATATGATAGGTGGGAAGATAATGCCAATATTTAATGAAGATACCAGAGTAAAGATACCGGCAACAATACAGTTTATGAGACTGGGTTACAATTACCAATCACTAAAAGATGCTGAAGTGGATTACGAAACAAAGATATTCAGAAACCGGTTTAAGCCGGCTTTAGAAAGGATTAACGGCAGGGAAGTGTCAGAAGATGAACTGTCCGGGATCCTGGCTGATATTAATAGCTGTATCAAGAATAATGATCTTGGTAAGGAATTTTATAACTGGCTTGTTAACCCGCTCGGAAAAGTGAAGTTAGTTGATTTTGAGTGTATTGATAATAATGATTTTGCTGTCGTGGACGAGCTCCCGTATAGTATAGCACCAAACACAGAAGAGGGTTCTTTCCGTCCGGACATTAATCTACTGATCAATGGGATTCCCATAGCCTTTCTTGAGGTTAAAAAGCCGAATAACGAAGGCGGCATCCAGGAAGAGTTTAACCGGATGATCAATAAAAGGCTGCAGAATACTGATTGAGGTTTATATATGGGATTTTTAAAAACTTTTTTCGGTAGTTCTAATTCTCAAAAAGAATCAAAGGCAATTGAACAGATGAACTCACTTAAGAACATGAATACAGAAACTGCATATAATAAAGAATTCCGAGAACAGAAGGAGAAAGAAGCAAGACAATTACATATCGAAAAGTATAAGAATATTGTTACCTTACTTGAATTATCGGATGACGAAGTAAAAAGATCTATGAATGATAGTAGTTATTTAATGAAACTAAGAAATGACCTAATCGATTTTGAATTTGCTGTTAATGTATTAGGATATTCTAAGGAAGATACTTTAAGAGAATTGCGAACGACTACTGGAAAAAATAAAGACCGCCCGATTTTGGAAATACGTAGGATATTTTCATGGGCAAAAGACATTTATGGCATGACAAATGATGATAGTTTGGCTGTGTTTAATGATCCTAATCAACGAGACAAGTTTATAAACGAATACTATGCATTTTGTGATGCGTATCAAGCTGGTCTTGCAGAACAATATCGTAGCTTTTTTGAGCCAAACATACCAGCTTCACAGACATCAACCAGTCACACCAACACCAACACCAGCAATAATTCACATTACGAAGAATTCCTTGGTATAGATGGTCAGTGGTATACTAAAAATCAATACGGCTATATTTGTAAAAAAGGAAGTACTCAGATTATTGGTCAGAATGGATATGATTTTGACGGACATCAACTGGAGTATTTTAAGTAAAAAAAACTGTGAATAACTATGTAAATTTATATATGAGCATACCAAGCCTTCAAACTGATGTAAAATAATATTACTCAGTTTGGAGGTTTTATTTTAGTGGCGAAAAGAAGAGGAACGAATCTCCCGAAAGACAGGCCACTACGAGAGTAAACGTCAAATCACTCGCCTAGGCTAAATATATTTTTTGTGGCATACTTTAAAAAATGCAAAAAACTATTAGCTTTTTAAAGGAGGCCATTTACCATGGATCAAATAACTCACACTGTGCGTAATTCCAAGTGGAAGGAAATTATCTTCCAGTGTCAA
>JAEZNB010000037.1 GCA_023441965.1 Bacillota bacterium | reverse complement strand
CGCCCAGGGTACCCAGGGAGATTTCCTGATGAATCACTTTATAGCCGCCATAGATTACGACAAACATGGGCAGAAGCTTTGTGATCAGCTGGAAGTAGGGGTAGATTTTAATAAATACCCGGGACTGCTTCATGTTCAGATCGTAATATTTCTCATTATGGGATAAAAATTTCATGATCTCATGCTTTTCTCTGGCAAAGGCCTTCACAGTCCGGACGCCGGACAGACTCTCCTGAGCCACCAGATTCAGCTTGGAGTTCTCTTCACTGATCTGTTCATAAACACTGCCCAGCTTACGCTCCATCAGAACAGCCAGGGCTGCCACACAGGGCAGAACCAGAGTTGGTATCAAGGCCAGCGACGGACTTAAGCGAAACATGAAGAACAGGGCTAAGGCCGTATGGACTGTAACTTGAATGATTAGCATACTGACATAACCCAGGGCCCCCCAAAGACGATCCACATCATCCTTTACCCTTGACATCAGCTCGCCTGTGTTATTGGCGTCGAAAAAGTTTAAGGATAAGCTCTGTATATGCACAAACAGACTTTTTCTTATCTTTACCGTTATTCTGGCACTGATCAGATCAAATATAATCTCTTTGATATATTGCAGAACGCATCTCCCCACTGCAATCAAGAGGACAAGACCCAGCAGCTTCGGAAGCAAACCGGTCTTTCCCGCTTTGATTACATCATCAATAATGACTTTCGTAACCTGGGGAGACAGCATATCCAGGAATACCGCTACGACGATGCAAATGACAGCAGCTGCATAGGCATACCAGTATTTTTTTAAGTACTTTGATAAAATGTTCATTGCTCCTCCATTTCCCGCATTTCCATGATGCATAGAATGATTTATGATTATTACATGGTGTCTGACGAAGTCTGTCATTCGGTGATTCATTTCAACAGCGAAGGCGGTCGGCTGAGAAAAATAAGCCGCGGTAAGATATACCGCGGCAAAAAATCATAAGAATATTCGGACTCGTCTTGGGTGCCTCCTGTTGGCTGCAGGGAATTACAGGATGGCTCGCAAAAAACTATCTCTTCTTATCACCGGAGGTAATCTCACATAATGCGTGCTGTATGAAATTGTAGTTATGAACAATAGCAAACTTCATCTGTTTTTACCTCCTTTTCTGTAATAGTCTTCCAACATTATAAAGGCTGAAATTTAGATTGTCAACGGGTTTTTCAAAAAAATTAAAATAATTTTAAATAGAACAGGAGATTAAAATTTTATTAAGATTTGAAAACTTCAAGGATTGTTCATATTCTTATGCTATAATGACTAGGAATGAACAATTTATGAACAGCGATGATACTGCCCAATATACAAAGAAAAGGTTGTGATGAAATGGAGCTTCCGATGTTTTATGACGAAGCGGAGGAATGGAGCCATGCCCTGCTATTATACGATGCAGCATTGAAAGAGATTAATACAAAGCTGGAAATACTGAACAATGAATTTAAGCTGGCTCACCAGTATAATCCAATCGAGCATATTGCCTCTAGAATAAAAACTCCCCAGAGTATTGCCAAGAAGCTGAGGCATAACGGTAAGGAGCTGACAGTAGAAAATATTATTAAGTATGTGAATGATGTGGCGGGGATCAGAATTATCTGTTCCTTTACCTCTGATATCTACCGAATTGCTGACCTGATCGCAAAACAGAGTGATATTAAGGTATTAAAGGTCAAGGACTACATCATAAAGCCGAAGGAGAACGGCTATACCAGCTACCATATGATCGTATCCATACCGGTGTATCTGTCGGACACCTCAGTGGAAACCAAGGTAGAGATACAGATCCGGACCATTGCCATGGATTTCTGGGCAAGTCTGGAGCATAAAATTTATTACAAATTCGAAGGAAAGGCGCCTGAGCATATCCGCAAGGAGCTGAAGGAATGCTCTGATATCGTAGCCTATCTTGACCAAAAGATGCTATCCCTCAATGAAGAAATCAAGAGCTACAGTAAGGACCAGCTGGAGGAATACGAAGAACAGTTTACCGCCAGCTATAAAACGGTTGTGGCGGAATCCTTCGGTACGATCATAGAGGATGATGCGGATATACCGGAAGAGCAGGCAGAAGGGAAGCATACCGGAGAGAAGAAGAAGGCCGGACGCAAGAGAATACTGTTTGGTCTCGGAAATTAATCTTATTATTATTCAGTAAAATAGACTGCTAAAATTAAATCCCCAAGCTGCTTTCCGCTGCTTGGGGATGTCTGCTTCATCATGCTATATGGGCCAGAGCAGGTAGCTCTGACTTAAGACAGTTTAATGTTCTTTAATAAGGCGGCCAGCCCTGTGGTAGCTTCCTCACCGCTGGAATAAGCGGCGGGAGCATCTTCAACATCCTCCACCAGCTCATCCTTCTCCTCTACTGCCTTCATACTGAGACTGATCTTACCATCCTTGATATCCGTTACCTTTACCGTAACGGTATCCCCCTCCTTCATAATTTCATTGGGGGATTTTAACCTCCGGTCACTCATCTGTGAGATATGGACAAGACCGGATAAACCCTCTCCGATATTAACGAAGGCCCCATAGGGAGCTATTTTTTCCACGATGCCGGTAGTAACGATACCAAGCTGCAGCTTTCCGAGCTTGCTCTTCTTATCCAGCAGGGCCTTATCCTTCTCCACCTCTTTTGCTGAGAGGACCAGCTTTCTTTCTGCCTCAGAGCAGGTGATTACGATGGCATCCAGCTCTCTTCCCACCCAGTCTTCCAGGTTCTCGACATAGGATAAGGAAAGCTGGGATGCGGGAATAAAGGCGCGAACACCCTGCAGATAAGTTACAACGCCGCCATTCACGGCTTGGGAGATCTTCACCTGTACCTTACTTCTGCTATTTTTCATTTCCTCCAGATGCTCCCAGGCCAGAATATCATCTGCCCTTTTTTTGGACAGCAGGATGCTGCCATGTCCGTCATCCTCCCGAAGAACGACGGCTGATAGTTCATCACCGATAGCAATGTCAGCCTTGATGGAGAAGGAGGGGTCATTACTCAGCTCCTCCAGCTTTATGACGCCTTCGGTATAGTATCCGAGATCCAGGTTGACCTCTGACTCTGAGATACCGAATACGGTTCCCTTCAGAATATCGCCCTCGTTAATCTTCTTAAAGGAGTTATTGATCTGCTCCTTGAATTCATCCATGGAAGGAATGATTTCAGGTGTGGGCACTGCCGTGCTTTCTTCCTTTGCAATTTCGTTTCCGTCAATAGGTTCTGTATTCATCTTCTTCATGAAGGGCTCTTCCCTTCTGCCTCCTTTACTTGCTATGTATTTATGGTAAGTATACCATATGATGCATAAAATATGAATCTTAACTTATTCGGGCCGCCTTAGGTATAGATAAGAGTTACCCTTCTTTCCTGACCGTTCCACCATGCCTAGATAATGCAGGATATTCAGAGCAGTCTGAGCATCCCCCAAAGAAAGGCCGGTCGCCTTCTTAAAATCCTTCGAGGTAAAGGGAGCAGTTAGGCTGTCAGGGATCAGAAGCCGGTAATCCTTCAGGCTCCCGATATGGATTTCATCTACCAGCTCTGTGGGAATCCGGTCGCAACGGGTGGAGCCCTTCTTCTTGTCCCGGCTCCAGCCGTCAAGGAAACGGTATTCCTCCAAATTGATCAATACAATTTGCAGACTAAGGTTTGGCAGCTTAAGATAGCTCTTGATTTTATACAGTTCGGGAAAGATGGCATAGGGGGTCCCGATCTTGGGTGATTTTCTGGGAGCACTGATCTCACCGGTCTGGGGATTCACCCATCTGAGCCATTTCAGATGAGGGACGGGATATACGATAGTTACCGGATAATAGGACAGAAAGATATCCAGCTTTCTTCTTAATCGGTCGAAGCTGCGGGTCTGTATCTCTATGATATCACTGCCATTACAGATATCTGCCACAAAGCCGCCGACCTTTATCTCATGATTGATGCTTTCCGGTGAATAATAGTTCTTCAGGACGGAATGAACTGTTTTCTCGCTTAGTGTTCCGATGCCGTTCATACCCTGCCTCTGCCCAATCACCTCATCACATATCTTCAGGAATAATTGCTTATCCAAGCCTTGTTCACCCCATATCCGTATTTCGTTCTGCTGCTGATTATTAGGATAAAGGATTTTGCCTGAATAAGCAAGAGAAAACCGCTATAGAGTCCTTAGCCTTCCTTTCGGTCAGATAAGGAGAGAAGGCTGCTACAACGGTTCGGTTCGTATCTAGCATAATCCGAATTATTTATAGAATATTTGAGTCATATAAGTCCGGTAGGTACTGTCCTCCTTATAGGTAAAGCCTACTCCCAGGCAGACAAAGTCCGGGTTAAGGAGGTTTTTACGGTGCCCGGGGGAATTAAACCAGGCATGGTTCGAGAGGATAGCAGACCCATAACCGGCGATGATGTTCTCTCCCACCCTCTGGGCTAAGATACCCGCCTCCTGCAGACGATCTCCGGGAAGACTTTGATCCGGTGCAATATGATCAAAGTAATTCTTCACAGCCATATCAATGCTATGATAACGGGAAGCCTTAGCTGCTGTTGAGGACCAGGCGAGAGCAGGAAGGCCGTTTCTTACACGGAGAGAATTTACCAGGTCATAGTTTAACAGCTCGGCATCCCTCATGACAGAAGCGTCATAGCCATCCTCTGCGACCTGATCGCTTATAACATAGATGCCGGTCACCAGACCGGTCTCCTCCTGATCGAACAAGACCTTGGCCACATATCCCTCTGCCTCATAGGAAATGATTTCGGATAGGGGAAAGCTGCTGTTCAGAACCTGATTAAGCTCCTTTAGGGTGGAACCGGAGGCTATGCCCATGAAGTTGAATTTCAGGGAATCCGTATAGAAGCCTTCAATCAGACCGTCCTTCACGGCTACAAAGAGCAGGTTACGGTAATCCCTGTTATATACATAAAAGTCAAAGTTATATTCGGTAGAAGCAATTCTTCCCGGTATACCAAGCTTTCCGGTCAAGCTGTCTACACTTTCCCCGAGAGAGAGCAGCTTATCCCCCAGAATCAGATGAAGACCTCCCACTTCAGAGAGGCTATCAGAGTCTATGGCAGAGGCCTGGGCGGAGGCTCCATAGGCCGGTACAGCATGATCTGTACTGAAGTCTCCGATCAGATCTGTATGACCGCTTAATTTCCCGGAAGCTGGTAATAGGTAATCTCCGGAAGCCGGTCTCTTTAAGCTTAAGCTGACCAGGACGGCACCCATGAGCAGGGCGCCGCAGTATGTAAGTAGTCTCATATTGTCATTCTTTCTGGTGGAAGGTAAAGCCTTGGTGTCAAGTATCCGTTAATTAAATTCTATCATATGCTGTGGCGGTGAAAATGGAGGTATTACTGGAAAGTATTCCAAAATTTGCATGTAATACAGAATAGCTATTTTCAAATGAGGCAAAATAAAGTAGAATAGGGGTATCAAATAGTATAAAGGAGATAAACATGAAGATATTGGTTACGGGTGGAGCAGGTTACATCGGAAGCCATACAGACCTGGAGCTGATCAAGGCCGGTTTTGAGGTCGTGGTTGTGGACAACCTGAGTAACTCCTGTATGGAAGCTGTACGCAGAGTGGAAAAGCTGGCGGGTAAGCCAATCGTGTTTTATAATGCAGATATACTGGATAAGGAAGCCTTGAGAGAGATTTTCCGGAAGGAAGAGCCGGATGCGGTCATTCATTTTGCCGGCTTGAAGGCGGTCGGGGAATCCTGTCGGATTCCGCTGCAGTACTTTAAGAATAATCTGAGTGGTACCATTACACTTTTGGAGATGATGCAGGAGAAGGGCGTGAAAAACCTGGTATTCTCCTCCTCGGCAACTGTATATGGGGATCCGGCATCGGTTCCCGTTACGGAGGAGTTCCCCTTGTCAGCTACAAATCCCTATGGACGAACGAAGCTGATCATAGAGGATATGCTTAGAGACCTGTATCAGTCGGATGCCTCTTGGAATATTGCTATCTTAAGATATTTCAATCCGATCGGTGCTCATGAAAGTGGTGAAATAGGCGAGGATCCCAACGGAATTCCCAACAACCTGGTTCCCTATGTCGCTAAGGTGGCAGCAGGTGTTTTGGAGAGGATCAATGTCTTCGGAAATGATTATGATACCCCTGACGGTACAGGCATCAGAGATTATATCCATGTGGTTGATCTGGCAATCGGACATATTAAGGCGATAGAGAAGCTGCAGGAGAAGCCGGGCCTGATCACCTATAATCTCGGCACCGGAACAGGCTACAGTGTTTTTGATATCATTCGTAATTATGAGAAGGCCTGTGGCAGAACCCTTCCCTATGTGATAACTGACAGAAGACCCGGGGATATCGCCGTAACCTATGCGGATCCCTCCAAAGCATATCGTGAGCTTGGTTGGAAGGCAGAGAGAGGCATTGAGAAAATGTGCGAGGATTCCTACCGTTGGCAAAGTAAGTATCCGAATGGTTACAGGTAAACAGAAAAAGGAAACTTGTAGCGAAAATTTTATGCATTATAGTTGAAAAAAGATTAAAAAACATAAAAACTATTGACAATATGCCTAATTTTTGTTAATCTGAATAAGGTTAGTACTGGAGAAGGTATGATACCAGAGGATTGAAGTTGGGGAAGCGAGAGGGTAGAGGTAATAAAAGAAAGATTGGCTAAAACGTGTATCCAGAGGGATGCACCTTTTTAGCCAATCTTTCTTAATTTTCAAACCAAGCGCCCAGGACCTTCTTTGCCAGCTGGTAGATTCCATCATAAGTAAGAGAACCCCGGACAGCAATATCGGAGACCCCATGGAGCTCGGCCAGCTCCGGAGTATATTCCGTCAATTTATAGATCCCATAATTGTAATCAGCCGGACCATGTTCATAATGGGTAACGATGGGGGTGATGGAAGCATCGGAGATATAGGTCCCTCCGGCATCCTTCGTAATGGTGACCTTCGCCATGCCACCAAGCATCCGGGGAGCTTCCTTCTGATAGGACATAAAGTTCCCCAGGGAGTAATAGACCAGCATCCGATGATCGGGCTCCTGCCCGATCCATTCCACCGGCTCCAACACATGGGGGTGGGTACCGATGACCAGATCCACACCCAGCTTATAATAAAAGTCTGACAAATCCTTTTGCATGGAGGTTGCTTCATAGACATACTCCGTACCCCAATGAGGAAATACGATGACAAAGTCTGCCAGCTCCCGCGCCTTTTTTATATCCTTTTCCATCTTCTTCTTATCCAGCATATTTACCAGATAGGGCTTGTCCTCCGGCATGCGGTAGCCGTTCAGTCCGTAGGTATAATTGAGCATCGCCAGCCTGATGCCGTTTTTCTCTAAGATCGGAATGGTATCCTGAGCTTCCTTTGACTTGTTTATCCCCAATACAGTTATATCAGGATATCTGCTCCAAAAGGCGAAGGTATTCTTTACAGCCTTATAACCCATATCCAAGGTATGATTCGTGGCATGGGTAATGATATCAAAGCCTGCTCTTACCAGTGCTTCTCCAATTTCATAGGGAGAATTGAAGCTGGGATAGCCGGAATAAGCAAAGTCATCTCCGCCCAGAATGGTTTCCTGATTCACGACAGCCAGATCGGCAGCCTTGATCTCTTCTGCCAGCCGATCATAGAGGTGGTCATACCGGTAGGAGCCGTCTGCCTGCTTCCCGCTATTTACTACTTCGATATGAATTAAGTTATCACCCACGGCTAGGAGGGTAAGCTTAGTACCCTCTTCAGAAGAGGGAAGGACCTGATGGGACAGGGCAGGGATGGCTCCGCCTTCTTTACCTCCGGACGCTTTCTCCCCGGAGATTTCTGATAACGCCTTTGAAGCCCCATTTCCGGTTGCCGGGGCAGAGGAGGTCTCGGTGGGGGCGCCATCCGAGGTCAGAGGAAAGTCAGCCCATCTTACCAGAGAGCCTTCATGAAAGCTCCAGGAGGGAGTATTCAGAGGGAAGGTAAGCTCAGCTTCATAATACCAGGGATCCTCTTCATGTAGGGGATTCTTGAGTACATGAAAGTCCTGAGCCGGCATATAGCCCTGAGCAAGCAGATAGCAGCGCTTACCTGCAGAGTCCTCCGCTACATCCACCACCAGAACACAGTGTCCGGGACTCCCACCCTGCAGGAAGAGATCTCCGGGTCTGATTTCATCCACGGTGATGGTGCTGCACTCCTGAGACAGGCTGAGTGTACCTGCATAGGCGAATACCATGTTCAGATAGCTTCGGAAGGTCTCATAGGAATCGTCATAGCCTTTGGTCTTTTTCCAGGAAACCTCATTTCCGTTTACAACGATTCGGTTTCCGTCCCGCCACTTTGTATATTCCATCAGAAAGCCATTGGTCAGGTGGAAGGCAATTTTATCATAGGCCCCAAGAGACCAGTAGTATTCAGCATAGACCCGGATAATGGAGTCCGCACATTGCTGGAGGTCCCGATCACCGGTGTCCAGAGTAAAGACAGTCACATGACCATCCTGATAGCCCTTCTCACTGCCGTCAAAGAGTAAGACCGGGCTGCCATGGCTTTTTACTTCCATATGACGCAGGAAGGAGGCCAACTCTTCATCCTTGGCAGTGGGCCGTTCATATCCCTTAGGAGGAAGAATACGGCTCTTAAGATCCATACCCTCCGGGGACAGGATCTCATAGGGATCCTCTGTCGCCAGGGTCTCTTCGGCAGGAGCTGTACCATCCGAGGGGCTTGCTTCTTCCTTAGGAAGCACTCCGGAATCGTCCGGGCTCTCCTCTAGAGCCTGTACAGCAGGCGCGGGTGTTGGGGATAAGCCGTAAGCATCTTCCGGGCCGTTACGGTTCCTGCAGCCGGATAAGAGCATAAGGAGGAAGACGAGGAGTAACAGGGCTGTGTTTCGTATTTTATGAAACCCGCAGGTCACTGACGATTTGTTGTACATAAGAAGCTCCTTTTCACAGTAATTATTGCTTACCATTATGTTCTATTATAACATAGTTTTACCGATGGGATACCAAAAGAACAGGTATTATTTTAAGCATGGAAGAAAGTCAGTAAAGCTATTATGAAGACCGCTGAAGCCGGTGAAATTGAGAAGATTGACAAAAGCACGGGAACATGGTATACTTTGTCAAATACGTGATATAGTAATGATAATAGCATACGTGAAAGGCTATGAAAAGAAGAGTAGGCAGTGGAGCGATTGACAGAGAACCCCGGTAGCTGAAAAGGGGGAATGGGTAGAAAAACCCGGTTAACCATAAGGGTTAACCCGCAGAAGCTGTTGAAGATGGTCTTGGAGCTGCGCACCGAGGGAGGGCACTTCTTAGGCTGCGACGGAAGCATCCGTTACAATGCCCGGCTGTTGATATCAAAGCAGCGACAGAGGCCTGATCTGTGAGGATAAGGCAAATTAAAGTGGTACCACGGGAATCTTCTCGTCTTTAAGTGATTAAAGGCGGGTTTTTTTTATTCTATTTTTCTCCATGTGCAATGCAATATAAGTCAAAGCTTCCCATGGAAGCCGGCTCTTATGAAAAACCTCAAGGAGAGAAAGAAAGTCAGAAAGGAAGATGTAGCATGAGCAAAAAACCTTATTACATTACAACAGCGATCGCCTACACCTCAGGGAAGCCCCACATCGGAAATACTTACGAAATCGTACTGGCAGACAGTATCGCAAGATTTAAGAGAATGGAGGGCTATGAGGTGTTCTTCCAGACCGGAACGGATGAGCACGGGCAGAAGATAGAGCTGAAGGCAGCTGAAGCAGGGATTACGCCGAAGGAATTTGTTGACCGGATAGCGACACAGATCAAGGATATCTGGGATCTGATGAACACCTCCTATGACAAGTTCATCCGTACCACGGATGCGGACCATGAGAAGCAGATTCAGAAGATTTTTAAGAAGCTGTATGAGAAGGGAGATATCTATAAGGGAACCTATGAAGGCATGTACTGTACGCCCTGTGAATCCTTCTTTACCCCCTCCCAGCTGGTGGACGGCAAGTGCCCCGATTGTGGTCGTGAGGTGCAGCCCGCCAAGGAAGAAGCGTATTTCCTTAGGCTTAGTAAATATGCTGACCGCTTAATAGATCACATCAATACCCATCCGGAATTCATACAGCCGGAATCCAGGAAGAATGAAATGATGAACAACTTCCTGCTGCCGGGACTGCAGGATCTGTGTGTATCCCGGACCTCCTTTAAGTGGGGAATTCCGGTAGACTTTGATGACAGACACGTAGTCTATGTATGGCTGGATGCCTTAAGTAATTATATCACAGGAATCGGTTATGATGCAGACGGCAATCATACAGACCAGTTCAAGCGCTTCTGGCCGGCAGATCTCCATCTGATCGGCAAGGACATTATTCGCTTCCATACCATCTACTGGCCCATTATCCTGATGGCGCTTGAGGTTCCGCTTCCCAAGCAGGTATTCGGTCATCCCTGGCTGCTGCAGGGCAATGCCGGAGATAAGATGAGCAAATCGAAGGGCAACGTCCTCTATGCCGATGACCTGGTGAAGCTGTTCGGAGTGGATGCGGTCCGCTATTTCGTTCTTCATGAGATGCCCTTTGATAATGACGGCATCATCTCTTGGGAGCTCTTGGTAGAACGGATCAATTCCGATCTTGCCAATACTTTAGGAAACCTGGTGAATCGAACAGTTTCCATGTCCAATAAATATTTTGATGGCATCGTCAATAACGGCGGTGTATATGAGCAGGTGGATGAGGAGCTGAAGGCTCTCGCTTTGGAGACTCCGAAGAAGGTAAGTGCCAGGATGGAGAAGCTGCGGGTAGCAGATGCCATCAGTGAGATCTTTACTCTGTTTAAACGCTGTAATAAATATATTGATGAGACAACGCCCTGGATCCTTGCCAAAGAGGAGGAGAAGAAGGCCCGTCTGGAAACGGTGCTTTATCATCTGGTGGAAGGTATCACCATCGGAGCCAGCCTGCTGGAGCCCTTTATGCCTGAGACCGCAGGGAAGATTCTCTCCCAGATTTCAGTGGAAAGAAGAGCTCTGGAGCAGATGAATACCTTCGGCTTATATCCTTCCGGAACGAAGGTAACGGCAACACCGGAGATTTTATTTGCAAGACTTGATATGAAGGAGGTACTTGAGAAAGTGGAAGCAGCAAAGGAAGCAGAGAAGAAGGAAACCGGAGCAGCAGCCGAAGCTCTTACGGAGCCGAAGGAGGAGGCATCCCCCGCGGAGAGCAAGGAAGATATAATGGATATCCCGGCCAAGCCTGAGATCAGTTATGATGATTTTGCAAAGCTGCAGTTCCAGATCGGAGAGATCATAGCATGTGAGGAGGTTAAGAAATCCAAGAAGCTCTTATGCTCCCAGGTGAAGATTGGCTCCCAGGTAAAGCAGATCGTATCCGGCATTAAGGCTCACTACACTCCGGAGGAGATGGTGGGGAAGAAGGTTATGGTCGTTGTAAATCTGAAACCGGCAACCCTGGCAGGAATATTGTCCGAAGGTATGCTTCTGTGCGCAGAGGACAAGGAGGGGAATCTGTCCCTAATGGTGCCGGAGAAGCCGATGCCCTCAGGTGCGGAAATCAGATAAGAGATCAGAATGATAGGGAGATAAGGTGAAATGCTAAATCATGTAGGCACAAAAGAAATTGAAACAGACCGTCTTCTCCTGCGTCCCTTCCGGGTAGGTGATGCAGGAGAGATGTATCAAAACTGGGCTTCGGATGAGGAGGTTACCAAGTTCCTCACCTGGCCTACCCATAAAGACCCTGAGCTAACGAAAAGGCTTATGGAGGACTGGGTGTCCAAGTATGAGGATTCGGAGTATTATCATTGGGCAATTACCCTGAAAAGCACAGGGGATGTCATGGGGTCCTTCGGACTGATGAATATCGATAACCATAATGAGAGCTGTGAGGCAGGCTACTGCATCGGAAAGAAGTGGTGGAATCAGGGCCTTATGACAGAGGCTCTGCAGGCCGTGACCCGCTTTGCCTTCACAGAGGTTGGCTTTATCCGCTTTGCGGCAAGACATGATATCCATAACGTGGCTTCGGGCTGTGTTATGAAGAAATGCGGGATGCAGTATGAAGGTACCTTAAGAAAGGTCTTAAAGAACAGCAAGGGTATCCTGGCAGATTGCAGAGTTTACTCCATACTAAAGGAAGAGGGGCATCAGTAGATGCCCCTCTTCTTTAACAGCGATTAAGCTGTCGCTCTTTATTTCATTCAAACACGTTCCTTACGATTATGCCAGTAACTCAACTACCTTCTTTAATGCTGCGGCAGCTTCCTCAGGCAGCTTATCATAACCGCCCTTTTCAGTCTCTCTGGATTCTACGAACTTCATTCTCTCAACCATTCTGGCTGTGAAGGCATCCTTATATTCCTTGTCGTTAAGATCAGGAACAAAGCCTTCCCATTCAAAGATCTCGATATCAGTGAAAGGTCCCCAAGGCTTAAAGGTGGCCTTGCCCTCTACAATGGCTTCCAGAATGCCTAAGGTATCTGCAGGCTTAACCTTCTTACCCATAAAGTCACCGGTATTGATAACATAGCAATCAACATTTCTCTCATTGATGAGCTTCTTGAACTTCTCGTAGTCATTGATTAAAGGATAAGTACGGAAGGGGTTCGCATAGGTCTCAACAACCAAGGCATTGGGGTCAACGCCAGGAGCAAGTCTTTCTGCAGTGGTTCTCTTGGTTGCAAGAGTTGCGCCCATAACGGAAGCAAGAACACCATCATTAATCTTGATGATCGGAGGAAGGGTAGGATCCTTCATGATCCAGAAGATAGCATCTACCGGCTCTTCGATCTTATCTACACGATTTGCAGACCATAACTTGGATTTTACGGCACGGCCATTACCGTTACGGATATCTTCGGTAACAAGAACCACATTTCCGTCCTCATCGCGGGTAGCAGAGCAGTTCTGAACGGTGAGAAGATATTTATTATCATCACAATAGGTAGGATAATCCTGAGTCTTGTCATAATAGGTAGGCTCCAGTGCGATGGAAGAGCCTGTGTCGGCGTTAATGATGAAGGCATCATCATGGAGCACGGTTACATCATACTTACCGCCATGCTTTGCATGGGTAATGGTAGACTTACCGGAACCGGAAAGACCGAATACAGATGCAACATATTTCTTTCCATCGGGAAGATTATATCTCTTCTGACCACCGTGGCAGGATGCATAACCATTGCGGTTAGCGATAGCCCAAGCTAAAGTCAGGGTACCCTTCTTGTGCTCGCCGAAGTATCTCATGCCTAAGATGGCAGCACAATTGGTATCTGTATTGAAATAGCAGAGGCACTTCGGATCGCTGATATCTGTCTGGTTGGTTCCAACCCACTGAGGATCGGAGAAGATATAGATATCAGGCTCATTTCCGATAGGCTTGGAGTTCTTATACATCTTAACGTAATTATCGGACATATACTGGAAGTTCAGCATCCAGTTATAAACCAGGTTTTCTTCACCTTCGGGAATAAGCAGATGAGCCTTTACCATGAACTCGGGATCCAGACCGATGAAAACTTCAACATGATAAAGATTCTTCCATCTGGTATCATAGATGGCATCCATAACGATCTTATCTAAGCGGTCACAATTAACGCCAGGCTCGCCGGCGATTCTTCTTGCTGCTGCATAACGACCGGTAATGGAACCGTCGTTGAACAATAATACTTTAGCATCAGGCTCAAGGCCGAATTCCTCTCCATGATAAACAGGCATATCGGTAACCACTGTTCCGGGTGAATTCTTAGCAAGTTCATATGCTTCCTTCAGGGTATTCACTTTAACTACGTTATTGCCATAGAAAGCAGCCTCGATGATAGAACGTGTCTTGGCAAACCCGGGTTTGTTTGCGCCAATTTCGTCTTTCTTATAGTACGCTTTTGTTGACATAGAATTTCCTCCCATTTTCTTAATTGTCCGAATATTACATACAGTTTCAAAAATTAACGGAACCAATGCAGATAACAAAACCATTGTCCGCCATATTAAGTATAAATGGGACATCTGTAAATGTCAACAAAAAAATCTATAATATTTTCCATTTATACTAATATTTTATTCTGCTTTCGTCTGCAGCCATTCATCAAAATAATGCTCGATAATCGTGAACTGGGCAGGGCCGATATCCAAAAGAAATTTATGAAAATCCCTGGCATCAAAGGCAGCTCCCAACTGATTTTCCGCTTCCGCCCTAAGCTCCGAAATTTCCAGGAAGCCTATGGCATAGGGAAGATAGATGGCTGGTTCCTCCAGCAGGGTATCATAAATCATCTGTGAGGTTGTAAGATCCGGGTCGCCTACAAAGCTGTTAATATAGGCAAGTGCCTTTTTCTCATTCCAGCCCTCATAGTGTATTCCAATATCTGCTCTGGCATACATGAAGAGCATGACGGCGCTGTTGGATTCAAGAAATTCAGCCATGATTTCGTCAATACCCGCAAGCTGGTAGGAATAGTGCTCCACATAGGTTGCCCAGCCTTCATCGTAGCCTGTGAAATTCATGATGCTTCTGATCGGAGCCGGATTTTGGTCACGGAAATAGACGCACTGATACAGGTGGCCTGGATAGCCTTCATGGGCAACCGTGGTATAGATTTTGGATAGGGTTTCTTCATCATTTCCATTAATGTAGATATTATTGTCCTTGTACGCATCAAGGGCCGGAACCAGATACATGGCAGGACTTAAGTATTCTGAGAGGGATTCGTCCACATACTTGATTTCACAGCTGACCGGAACAGGCTCAGGAAAATCCTCCACGATATCCTTCTTTAAATCCTCCAGAATGGCCTCCGGATCTGTGATCGGGAAGGAGGTAAACTCCAGATAGCGATCCAGAATATCCGGATGAGCCAAGGTAATCCGAGTAATCTGAAGCACCTCATTTCCTATGGCAGTATCAAGCAGTTTGGCCAATTCCTCCATGCTTTTCCCCGTACCGGTCTTTGTCTTGGCCAGATACTCGTAATAGGACTGTCCATCGGGATAATAATATAGGCCGGCCTCGTTGATTCCCGTACCCTTCAGCTCGGTTAAGGTATCGATCAAAAGCTGATAGGCGGGAATAACGTATTCTAAGATATCCTTTACGTTTTTTGCTTTATAGGAAGCAATATCTGCCTTTGAAAGGCCTTCATAGCCTTCCAGCTTCTCTTCAAAATACTCAATCAGGAAATTCTCCTTCGGATTTTCGATAAAAGCTTCGCACTGATCAATGATACTGTCAGCCACCTCATCCCTCATAAATAAACCACGCTTGGATTTTTCCCGTTCAAAGGCAGCAATGTCTTCAAAGTAGCTGTATACACAGGGCAGGAGGGAGAGGTAATCATCAATATCCTCTCTGGTATAAAAATTATACTCAGCCAGAAGAATGGGAAGCTGGGCTTGAATACCGGTAGTAGGGCCGAGACATTCCGTATAATAGAGATAGTCACCATAAATCAGAATAAGCTCAAGCTCTTGCTTCAGGATCTCATAGGTAAGCTGCTGCTCCTCTGTAAGGCTGTTATAATCAAACCCTTTTAACCGTTTCAGATAGTTCTCCGACAGGCTGATCTGTTCCTGCATCTCCCCTATGGTAAATTCTCCGAGGGTTATGTCGGGCTTTTCTATGCCATACGCTTCCGGCGAAGCCAGAGAATAATTCAACGTCAGGGTGTCTGCCTGCACCTCGTGAACAAAGATCTGATTCAAAAAAGCATCGAAATCCGCCTGTATCTGTTGGGGCTTCTTCTTGTCACAGCTGCTTCCCAGGGTGATAGTACCTACAAAAAGGATTAGGATGAAGGTATAACGGATAATTTTCTTATACATAGAGACCTCCTGGATTTATTTGACCTCATTTGTATGGCAATATGTTACATTTTGGACAGGGATACTTTATTTTGTTACTTTATGTATATTCAGAACAGGAGGTGCTAAGAAGCAGTATTCCCGATTTCCACTCCTCTGCCTGTGACTTGGCCGGCCTGTTCGATATCCTGACAGGAGTTACCGGACCTTCTTACAGAGGGTTACTTAAGTTTTCTGCTCATTCATCCGAAATATTAGCAGTAGAGCAGATTAACAATTATTATAACAGAACTTTAGTGGAACTGGGTTAAAAATAAATTAAAACACAGATGGAACAGAAAGCTTGGTGAGAAGATGGATCATAAGATATTTCTGAATAAGCAGGTGCTTCAGAAAGAAGACCTTACAACCAACAGGGAAAATATCCATGAGAAAAGGGATAACCATAACCTGCTGGGATGGGTAAAGGGCCAGAATGTTCAAGGGATGATAACCTCCGTCACGGATGGGATAAAGATAAGGATCCGGGGACAGGAGTTGGCAGTTCCGGAGGGGATGTTCCCGGAACTATCCCTTGGTGACTTCGTACTTTTTGAGGTTCAAAATGTTACGAACAGTCAGATCGAGCTTTCCGCTGTGAATCAAAGCAGTACCCCGGAGGGAAAACCTGCGGAGGCAACCGTCAGACTGAATGCGGTCCGAGAGGTTTTACTGTCCAGGAAGGAGCAGGAAGGAAGGCAGACGGAACGGGAGGAAGCGCATAAGGACAGAATGAAGCAAATTGAGGGAATCCTGTCCAGGATAACGGAGAAGGACTATAGAATGCTGGAAGAGGAGGGCTTCTCGGTTGAGGATTTTACGGTAACCGGCCTGGAGGCAGCCATAAGCAGATTACATACCACCTCAAGGGAAGGCTTAGAGGATAGCGGGCCAGACCACAGGAGAAGTAAGAGTTTTGCTACGGCAAAAGAGATAGAACAGAGGCTGAAGGAAGCGAATCTTCCGGCAGAAGCAGAGACGGTCCGTAAGGTAAGGACAGCTCTGAATATCAGCGCCTCTATCGGAGCATTAGATGAGGCATCGATGAAGTGGCTGATCGGGAGTGAGCTGCCGCCTACCCTGGAGAATCTGTATAAAGCGAAATACAGTAATACTACCTTAAGTAAGGAAAAAGGGATGACAGAGGAAACCTGGTCACAGCTTCAGCCACAGGTGGAGGAGGTCATCCGGATCGCAGGCTTTGAGGTAAATGAAGAGAACCTTTCCGGGGCCAGATGGCTGGTCGAAGAGGGACTCGCCCTGACAAAGGACAATTTCATCTATTATAACCAATTATCGGCCTGGGAGGAATTCACAGACCAGTCCGAAGCCCTGGACCAAATCCTGCAGGAAATGGGCGGAGGAACCGATCCCAAAGAGGTTATCCTATTGCCGGGACTTAAAAGTAGAGTTCGGCAGTTGGCAGAGAAGCTGGATACCGTCGGTGAGCAGGAGATCCGTGAGGCTGTCAGAACGGAAGAAGAAATCAATATCAAGCTTCTCACTGATAAGAAATATCGCGAAGAATATCTGAAGGAGGAGCATAGCAGAGAGCTGACGGAGAAGCAGCAGCTGGAAGCGATAAAGGCGCAAAGACTCCTGGAGGAGCTTCGCCTGAAGATGACCCTTAAGGCTGCGGGAGCCTTGGAGCGAAAGGGAATACATGTTGAGACCCAAAGCCTGGAGAAGGTCGTCGAGGAACTTAAGCTACTGGAAGAAAGCTATTACCGCCGTCTGTTTACAGAAGCGGACATAGAACCGGATGCCGATCAGGTAAGACTGTTACAGGAGACCAGCCGGGAGCTGGAGCAGCTAAAGCAGGTTCCGAGCTATACACTGGGAGTGACCTTGTCCTCCCGCAAGCTCATGACCGTGCCGGGGCTTGCGGCGGAAGGAAGAAAGCTGGCCGAACAGCTGAATAAAGCAAAAGAAGCCTATGAGACCCTGATGACAGAGCCGAATAGGGAGTACGGTGATTCTATACAGAAGGCCTTTCGGAATGCCACCGGAGTCCTGCTTTCTGAGCTGGGGCTGGAGGATACGCTTTATAACCGGAGAGCTGTCAGAATCCTTGGCTATAACCGAATGGAGATTTCGCAGGAGAATCTGGAGTTTGTGAAGGCTTACGACCTGGAGGTCAACACTCTGCTGCAGAGGCTTCATCCGGCCGTTACGGTCAGGCTGATCAAGGATGGGATCAATCCGATGGGAGTCCCGATCAGTGAACTGAACAAAGAAATAGACAGGCTTAGGCAAGAGCAGGGTATCAGTGCAGAGGAACGCTTCAGTACCTTCCTAAGAAGGCTGGAGAGAGAGGATCAGATCCAAGAGGAGGAGCGGCAGGCCTATATCGGAATTTATCGCTTATTACATAAAATAGAGAAATCGGACGGAGCGGCCCTCGGAGCTGTTCTCAAGTCGGGCAGGGAGGTTACCTTAAGTAACCTACTGACTGCTGTCAGGAGCATGCAAAAGGGAGCAGTCGATACGATAGTGGATGATGGCTTTGGTATGCTGCAGGGGTTATCAGACAGGGAAGCAACCATAACAGATCAGATAAACGGAGTATTTGGAGGAGCAGATAGCGGAAGTAACCCGGACAGTGGGAAGAAAAGCCCGGAAGGTATGGAAGCAAGGACAGAATTTTTCCATCAGGCCTTAAAGCAACTGTATTCGGAGACTACTCCCGAGGGACTTCTTCAGATGCAGCAGAGGTTGGAGCAGACGGACCAGTCATCAAGCCAGGCTTCCGGAGAATCGTCCCCGATGCTATCCTCAGGCAAGGGAATATGGGAAAAGCTCAAGGAGGTATCTGCGGAGAAGCTCTTCGACATGTTATCTCTTCCCCGGGAGGAGGAAGAGGTCTACACAGGGAAGCTGCAGGAGCTGAAACAGCTCTATCAGAATTCCGAGCATGCGGTCCGCTTCCTAGAGGATTATCATGTTCCCTGTACCGGTACAAATATCCTGCTGGCTGAACAGATCTTAAGCAACAGCGGCACCTTCTTTAAGAAATACCTCCAGCTAAAGAATGAAAATAATCCGGAAAATGAGAAAATAAAGCTTCAGAAAATGCTTGATCCAGCCGATACATTAATCGACAGGAACTCCGCTCAAAGGACATATGAGCAGCTGGAGGAGGAACTGAAGGAGCTGCTGGAGAAGGAAAGAAGCTCTGACCGGATCGATGCCTTACGCCTTACGGAGCTGAAGAATATGGGGGCTCAGATGACCCTGATGGATACTTTGGCAAAGAAGGAGTTCTATCAGATTCCGATTGAAACCGGGAAGGGCATCGCCAGCATGAATCTGACGATTGTCCGCGGGAGCGGCAATAGTGGCAAGGTAACCGTCAGTCTGACAACAGAGGCTCTTGGAAGAGTGAAAGCGGATATGTCCCTGAAGGACAGGATGCTGAATGGCTACATCGTAAGTGACAGTAGGGTCGGGGCAGAGCTGCTGCAGAGTAAGCTGCAGGATATACGGGAAGTTCTGAAGGAAGAGGAAATCGTCGTAAAACAACTGGAGGTATGCTACGACCGTCAGAGGAAGGACAGCTATAGCTACCAGTATTCGGAGACAGAAGCAGCCGACGCAAGGAAGGCTGAAGAGGAAAGGCTCTTATACAGGATTGCGAGGAGCATGGTTCTGTTTTTGAGTGAAGCCGATGCTTCTGCACAGCAGCAAACAGCAGTATCCTGACAGGGCGGCTGATACATCAAAGGTTCTCCCTTAGGAGAGAAGGATCAGCAATATTTATTTAGGAATCATCCGGCACATGGAGGCTGCCGGTCAGAAGATATATTTGACGAACCATGAATACACGGATGGGTATGGCAGTCAAAGCAGAAAGGATATGGGAAAGATATGAGAATCAATCATAACATCTCGGCTTTAAAAGCTAATAACCAACTGTTAAGAACGAATAAACTTCTGGATGCAAGTTTGGAGAGGTTGTCCTCCGGCTATCGTATCAATAGTGCTGCGGATGACTCTGCGGGACTCGCTATTTCAGAAAAAATGAGAACACAGATCGCAGGCTTGGAGCAATCCTCCAGAAATGCTTCCGACGGTATCTCGGTTATCCAGACCGCAGAGGGAGCCTTGGTTGAGGTAGAGTCCATGCTGCAGAGAATGAGGGAGCTGGCGGTGCAATCTGCGAACGGTATCTATACCACTGAGGACAGAATTGCGATTCAGGCTGAAATCGACCAGCTGAACGAGGAGATCACCCGTATCTCTGAAAACACGGAATTCAATACCATGACGCTGCTGGACGGTAATATAGACCGGAAATCCTATTCCAGCAATAACAGCGTAAGTTTGGTATCCTTATCGGATACCGTAGCGGTAGGAAATTATACGGTTGAAATCATCAGGGATGCAAGACAGGCAGTTGTAGTCGGCAATGAAATGGCCTCCTTTGGTGATCCGGCCTTAAGAAAGATCACCGCTGAGGAGGTCGGCTCCATCAATATCAACGGTGAAACCGTATCGATTAACGAGAATGATACAGTGTATCAGGTGTTCCAGAAGATAAGAGATGCCTGTGACAATGTAAATATCAATGTATTTGCAATCGATCCGGACGATTTATACGATCCTGTTACGAATCCGACCGGACAGCCTGTCAACGATGATCATCTTGATATGGCAGGCTACACCAGCAAGCAGCTGGATAGTAGCAGCAATGCCCTGGTGTTCGTAACCAGAGACTTCGGAGCCGACAGGAAGGTGAGTGTCTTCTGTGATAACGAGAACCTTTGCTCTTTACTTGGACTTTCGATTCACGGCGCGAAGGCAACAGGAATCAATGCGGAAGCCAACCTAAAGCTGAACGGCGACCCCTTATACGACTCTCTTTTTGAAAATACCGCAACCCTATCCATCAGCGGAAATAAAATAAGGGTTTCGGACCGCAATGATTTTAAGATGGTTTTTGAAGTAGATCCCGGTACAGTCGGAACCAGATTCCAGGATGGTAAAATCAATGACCCCACGCTTCCTATGGATGATGGTGTGATTGATGATGCTGCAACCGGCGCAGAGGTCACTGTATCTGTACTTGATGCAGGTCCCATGGATCTGCAGATTGGTGCAAATGAAGGACAGATTATGTCCGTCCGTATCCCTAAGGTGAATCCACAGACCCTGGGAATAGATAAGATCAATGTGGGAACCGCAGACGGTGCTCAGGAGGCCATCGGGCTCTTAGATATCGCCATCAATCAGGTGTCGGAGATCCGCTCCAAGCTGGGTGCATATCAGAACCGACTGGAGCACTCTATCTCAAATCTGGATGTTACAGCAGAGAACATGACGGAATCCCTGTCTCGTATCAAGGACGTGGATATGGCCCAGGAAATGGCCGAGTATACACAGAAGAACGTTCTTTCTCAGGCAGGCACCTCCATGCTGGCACAAGCAAACCAAAGGCCTCAGGCCATATTGAACTTATTACAGCAGTAAGGTTCGGAGGGTAAAAGATGAATAAAGAGGCAATCCACAGTTTCACTGCCAGGATCGCTCAGGCTTCAAGAAGTGAATTGATTGTCATCCTTTATGAGATGGCACTTGCAGAGATCGGCGAAGCCCGACAGGCGCACGCCGATGGTAATCTTGCAGAATATGATAAGGGACTGAAGAGGGCACAGAGATGTGTCAGCGAGCTAATGGCAACCCTGGATTACCGATATCCGATCGCGTATGATTTATTAAGCCTATATATCTATACCAACAGAGAACTGATTAGAGCCCTCTATCAGAGGGACGTGCAGCTTCTTGACAGTCCTGAACAGGTTCTTCGGAAGCTTCGGATCGGATTCGAAGAGGTAAGTAAGCAGGATAGAAGCGGTCCTGTAATGCGCAATTCCCAGCAGCTTTACGCGGGCTTAACCTACGGTAAGGGTAAGTTGAATGAGACTTATCTGAATCCCGGCAACGGGAACCGGGGGTTCATAGCATAGAAGCCACCTACTTAGGAAAAAGGTCTAAAGACAGCAGAAGGATAAGACAGTATGAGAAGACGGAAAGCACGAAAGATTTTAAAGTACCGAAGAGCTTAAGCTACGAAAGAGATCCTTATACGAAGGATAAGAAGCAGTAAGCAGTTGTATACGAAGGACAAGAAGAAAGGCTCTTTCAAGATACAGATGAAGCAAGGTCAAAGGGCCTTAATACACAGAAGAAGCCAGGGTACATAGGACTTTGAGACACAGAAGAAGCTAAGGTACAAAGGATCCTGAGACACCATAGAAACCAGGGTACAAAGGACGTTAAGATACGAAAGAAGCTAAGGTACAAAGGATCCTGAGACACCATAGAAACCAGGGTACAAAGGACGT
>JAEZNB010000007.1 GCA_023441965.1 Bacillota bacterium | reverse complement strand
CAAGTTCCTGCCGAATGACAGTCCCAAGATGGAATATAGCGTCAGTACCCTTAGCGGTAATGTCTCCTTCGACAGAGTAAAGGCCGGTACTTATGAAATCTTTGCCTATTCTCATAATGACTATATTGGCAATTCGGCTGTTCCTTATGCCTATATGAAGATTGTGGTACCGATTACACTGAAGGATTTAGCTCTGATCATGCAGGTCGGTGATACCTATAACATCGTGGAGAATTCCAATATTCCCAGTGCAGAGATGTTCTCCTATTCCTATGTAAAGAATGAAGACTCTCTGATTGCCCGGGTAGATGGAAAGGGTGTTATCACAGCCTTAAGGAAGGGACATGCACAGATCAGAGTCAGGTATCTGTCTGCCTATGATCTCTATGATGACTATATCATGGATCCGGACGGCGGTGAAGTGGCAGAGGGAAAGGTACCGATTGAATTTATCATTGATGTAGATGTCATTGATGGTATTGCTCTTAATATGACCAGTGCTTCCCTCTATACCTCCGGAACACTGCTGCTGACGGCTCTGATGACAGACCCCAGTGCAGAAATTACATGGACCAGCAGCAATCCATCCATTGCTAAAGTAGAGAATGGGTTGGTGACGGCTTTGAAGCCGGGTAACACCATCATAACCGTTTCCCAGAAAATCAACGGAGTAATAAAGACAGCATCCTGTGATATTGTGGTGACACAATCGGTTACCAGTATCACCATTGATCCTGCGTCGGTGGTTCTTCCGATCGGGCACTCCAGGACGCTGAAGGCGAATGTTTTACCCAAGACCCTAAGCGGCGTCACCCTTACCTGGAAGTCCTCGGACCCCAAGGTTGTATCGATCTCAGATGCGACTCCCCTGACCGTGACAATCACAGGTTTGACAGGAGGAAATGCAGTAGTTTCCGCGATTAACCAGGACAATGTTGTCGTTGGATATTGTCATGTCACTGTTAAACAGCCAGTAACCAGCATTGTTCTGTCAGAGACCAATGTGGTGGTGGATCTAAGTACAAAGAATATGCAGCTTAGAGCATCGGTTTATCCCGAGAACGCATTGAATAAAGAGATCCTCTGGACCTCATCTGATGTAAGCAAGGCAAGAGTGGATGCCAATGGTATGGTCACCTTCGTTAAGGCCGGGACCGTAACCATCATCGCTACCTCTGCTGATAATCCTGCAGTCAGAGCACTCTGTAACATTACGATACAGATACCGGTATCCTCCGTAGCACTGGATGAAAAGGTGAAGACAATGTATGTGGGAGAAGTCGCCAGATTATCCTATGTTGTTCTGCCGGATACTGCCAGCACCAATGCGGTTACCTGGACTTCATCGAATACCTCCATCGTATCCGTGGACTCCAGTGGTAAGGTAACAGCGAAGGGTGCAGGTACAGCGGTAATTATTCTAAGGTCCCTGGATGGAGGCTATACCGCATATTGTACGATAACAGTCAAGAAGATCGCGACCGGAGTGAAGCTGGATGTAGCAAAGCTTGATCTGAAGGTGGGAGAATATTATTATCTGAATGCGGAGTTGACACCGAAAGACAGTACCGATACCAAACTGGCCTGGGAATCCAGCGATATAAAGGTTGCAACGGTAGATGCAAACGGTAAGGTAATTGCCAAGGACTCAGGTCAATCCATTATCATGGTCAGAACAGAGGCCGGAGGCGTGGCATATTGTAAGGTAACGGTTACCCAGCCCGTAAAGGGACTGATCATGAACTTTACAGAGAAGACCATCTATACAGATGAGGTGTTTAAGCTGAAGGTATCCATAACGCCTAGCACCGCTACCGAGTCGAGGGTGGTCTGGAGAAGCTCCAATACCGATGTAGCCACTGTGACTGAGGATGGAGAAGTGAAGGGCATCGCCGGAGGTACTGCCTTGATCACCTGTACAACGGTGGAGGGCGGCTATAATGCAACCTGTGTGCTGACAGTCTTGGAATTAGTTACTACGATAAAGCTGAATTATGAGGAATACCGTTTGGGTGTTGATAAATCAGTTGTTTTAGAGGCTGTCGTATCCAACCAAACAGCTTCCAACAAGAAGGTGACCTGGAAATCCAGCGACCCTAAAATAGCATCAGTGAACAGCAAGGGTAAGGTTACCGGAGTTTCCTATGGTAATGCAGTCATTACTGCGATCGCCCAGGATGGCAGTGAGGTAGAAGCAAGCTGTGAGATAGAGGTGGTAAGACCGGTCAAACGGGTAAGTCTGGATAAATCTTATCTGAATGTGCTGGTCGGTGAAACGAAGGAACTGACAGCAACGCTGGAACCCAAAAATGCTTCCTACGGTGAGCTGATCTGGACCTCCAGCAATGACTCTATCGCACTGGTCGATGATAATGGCATGGTTACAGCCATTGCTCCCGGTACTGTGTCTATAACGGCACAGGCACAGGATGACAGCGGCAAGAAGGCAATCTGCTTCGTTACCGTAAGTAACCGAGTTCCGACCACCAGTATTACATTGGAGAATCGATCCCTGGTCATGGTCGCCGGTGAGGTGAAGCTGGTACAGTATGCTACAAACCCTGTGAATTCCACCGATAGCTTAAGCTGGAGTACAGATAATGCAGCGGTAGCGACAGTTGACAGTAAGACCGGCAAGATCACTGCCAAAGCGGTAGGTACAGCGAATATTACAGCGATGTCGGACTCCGGCAGAACAGCAATTATTGAGGTGAAGGTAATCGGTCTGAATGTGACGAAGCTGGAGCTGGAGCAATATTCAAGATATACCTTGACTGTGGAGGGTGTGACCGGAAGAATTACCTGGGATGTCAGGAACCCGGATGTGGCAGAGGTGACGAACGGACGGATTGTTTCCAAGGCTGTCGGATCTACGGTTATCACAGCACAGGTGAACGGCAGAATTCTGGAATGTCAATTGACTGTGGTGAAGATAGGATCGAAGAAGAAATGATTTCCGGAAGCTGATGTTTAATATAGTGAGTTAGTTCTGTAATAAATATACGGATGAGGTATGATTCTGACAGATCATACCTCATTCTTTGTATTAGATACAGAGAACCGGTATGTCGGCTTCACTTGTTACATTCTATTTTTTTCCTAAGGAGCTATCTTTCGTGATTCTGATCAGTCTTTTCTGATTATATTATAGAAGAAGACAAAAATCTGCTTTCAAACGAGATAAGATTGATTATACTTTTCCGGTATGCTACAATGCATTGTAGAACATACGTTTAATCGGGTTTCCAGACACCTTAAGATCGTTAGGAGGAGGCACATGTTAGTCAGTCTTCATGTTAAAAACTTTGCCATTATCAATGAGGTAGAAGTCTATTTTAAGGACCATCTGAATATCATGACCGGTGAAACCGGTGCCGGTAAATCCATTATTATAGGTTCCATCAATGCAGCTCTGGGTGCCAAGGTTTCAAAGGATATCATTAAGAGCGGAGCAGAATATGCCTTGGTAGAGCTTGTCTTTGAAACAGGGGATGAGGTAGTCTTCAAGGCGATGAGAGACTTGGATCTGCCGATCGAGGACAGCCAGATTATTATCTCCAGAAAGATTCTGCCGGGCAGAAGCATCTGTAAGATCAATGGTGAGAATGTGACAGGAACTGCATTGACTACCATCGCATCCTTATTAATCGATATCCATGGTCAGCATGAGCATCAGTCCCTACTGCATAAGACGAAGCATCTGGAGATCGTGGACCGGTTTGCCAAGGCTGAGATCGGGAGCCTGAAGCAGGAGCTGGAAGCAAGCTATAAGAATTATCTGAAGCTGAAGCAGGAATTTCAGGAAGCGGGGATGGATGAAGAGAAGCGTCTTAGGGAAATCTCTTTCTTGGAATATGAGATAAATGAAATTAAGAATGCAGCTCTGGTTTCCGGTGAGGATGAGGAGCTGGCAGTGAGCTATAAGAGACTGTCGAATGCAAATACCATATCGGAAGGTCTACAGGCCGTCCATAATTACATGGGCTATGAAGCAGATGCGGCAGGGGACTCAGTCAGCAGAGCTTTAAGACATCTGATGAAGCTGGCAGAGTATGATGAAATCATCGGGGGCTTTCTGTCTCAAGTGACCGATATCGAGGCCTTGATCAATGACTTTAACCGGGAGCTGTCACAGTATCTGGCGGAGATGGAGAATAACGAAGAGGAGCTTTATGAGGTAACCAAGCGGTTGGACCTGATCAATCATCTGAAGCAAAAATATGGCAACACCCTGGAGGGAATCCTACAGCACTGCAAGGAATGTGAGGAGAAGCTGAACAGATTCAAGGATTACGACGAGTACATGGAGAAGCTAAGGAAAGCTCTGGCAGAGGAAGAGAAGAGACTGAAGGCTTACTGTGAAAAGCTGTCCGTCATCAGAAGGGCTAAGTCCGTGGAACTGACCACGAAAATCAAGGACGCCTTATTCTCCCTGAACTTCCTGGATGTGAGATTTGAGATGACCTTTGAGCGAACCGGCAATTGCACCGCAAATGGTTATGATGATGCGGAGTTTATTATCTCCACGAATCCGGGAGAGGCCTTAAAGCCTCTTTCCAAAGTGGCTTCCGGAGGAGAGCTGTCGAGAATTATGCTGGGGATCAAATCGGTCCTCGCAGATAGGGATGAAATCGGAACCTTAATTTTTGATGAAATTGATGTGGGAATCAGTGGCAGAACGGCCCAGAAGGTTTCCGAGCAGCTATCTGTGATCGCTAAACAGCATCAGATCATCTGTATCACGCATCTGGCACAGATTGCAGCGATGGCAGATGCTCACTTCAGTATCGAGAAACAGACCGATGGAGTCTCAACACAGACCGTGATCAGAGAGCTGACGAAAGAGGAGCAGATTGACGAATTAGCGAGAATCCTAGGCGGCGCAGCCATTACAGACAGGGTAAAGGAGAATGCCAGAGAGATGAAAGAGCTGGCTTCTGCTTCAAAAAAATACAAGCTTTAAAATCAAAAACCGAGAATACTAACCTGGAGGATATACAATACTATTGTATATCCTCCTTTTCCGTGAAGGCAAAGTGAGCGACATTTTCCAGCTCTTTACCTGGACTTAATTGACTTTAATGCGACAAGAAAAATGACATGAGGTGTGAAAGGATGAGGAGTAGAAGAAGATACAGAAGGATACTTATTTGTGCTCTCTTGCTTAATATAATTGCCTTAGCAGGCTTCGCATATTATTACATTGAAAAAATAGTTCCCGATGAAATCAGAATTATGGTGGACAGGGAGGAAAGCTTCGATTTCAATATACCGATCGAAGCGAGAATAGAGACCGAGAATATCGGAGTCATCAGTGTGAATGATCTAAGGGTCCCAACGAATCAGATCAGACTGGACATGAATGAACCCTTTACCCTGGAGTCCTCCCAGACCGGCAACTATAATGTAAGCTTAAAGCTGTTTGGTCTGTTCACCTTCAAGAACATATCGCTGGAGGTCATAGACACTGTCGAACTGATCCCCTGCGGAATACCGATCGGCATCTATGTTGAGACGGACGGGATTCTGGTGCTTGGCAGCGGCAGGATTACCGGTGAGGACGGATTAAATTATGAGCCGGTAAGTAATAAGCTGAAATCTGGAGACTATATCCTGGCGGTGAACAATCTGCCGGTCAGTGATAAGAATGAACTGATCAGGGAGATAGAAAAATCAGGAGGGAAGGATATCACCCTGCTGGTCAGAAGAAATAGTAAGAATATCACAGTCAGGGTATCACCGGTGAAGGCTGCCGGAGGTTCGTATAAAATCGGGGCATGGATCCGTGATAACACACAGGGTATCGGTACCTTGACCTTTATATCCAATCATGGTTATTTCGGTGCCCTGGGGCATGGTATCACCGATATTGATACCGGACTGTTAATGGAGATCAGCAAGGGTACCATCTATTCTGCAGAAATCATGTCCATCGTCAAGGGGAAGGAAGGAGCTCCCGGTGAGCTGATTGGTATGATCAGGCAGCAGGACAGATTCAAAATCGGTAAAATCACCGATAATACCTACCAGGGAATCTTCGGCAGAGTGGAAAACGGTTATGAGGGGCTGAAGCATATGGAGCCGTTGAAGGTAGGACTGAAACAGGAGGTTCGGAAGGGAAAAGCGTATGTCAGATGCATGGTTGAGAATGAGGTCAGGGATTATGAGATTGAAATCGAAAGTGTGGATATGAGCAACAGCAACCACAGCAAAGGACTGGTAATCAGGATAACGGATGAGAGATTATTGGATACCACCGGAGGTATCGTACAGGGCATGAGCGGTAGCCCAATTATACAAAATAATAAGATAATTGGTGCGGTTACACATGTATTTATACAGGATTCAACCAAAGGCTACGGTACATTTATTGAAAACATGGTAAATAATTTAGAATAAGGAAATCTTTTGTTATAAAAAGAAGTCGACGAAATAATATAAAAAATAAAAAGATTGTAAACTATCCAACACCAAATTTATTCCTAAATATTTACAAACGTACAAAATATTGTGGATACAGATTTTTCTCCTATTTTATCTGTTTTATTACTGTCGAATGGTGCGACAAGAATTCGTTGCTTGTTTGAAGTGATGCAGATATAATTCACTTATGGTAATTATTTACAGGTAAAAATTACCTGAAATGGTGTACTTATGATACTAAAAAATGTAGAATTCTTGGTTTTTGTGTTAATATATGGCTATTTATGTAAGTATTCCATAAAAGTTGTTCCATATTGCCCGCCATATTTTGGTAATGTTGCTAGAGCAATATTGATTGACTGTAAATTATGGAAGATATATAATTATAGACAGATAATAACATGAAATACAAAGTGTCATAACAGAAATCACGAAAAGTGAAATACAAAGTACTGACGACCAATTGATTATTTGGGGTGGAATTCTAAAGCACTATTGTTGAAGGAATAAGAGAAGAATCAGAAAACGTTATGGAGGTTGGGAAGTAGTATGAGCAAAATTAATGTAGCTATTGTTGATGACAACGAGAGAATGGTTAATCTGCTGGAGGACATCCTGAAGGAAGATGCAGATATCGAGGTGGTTGGAAAATCAGAAAATGGAATTGATGCACTGGACATGATCAAGGAGAAAAAGCCGGATGTCGTCTTATTGGATTTGATTATGCCGAAGCTGGACGGGCTGGGGGTAATGGAGAAGATCAGAAGAGATTCGGAGTTCAAGAAGAATCCTTCTTTTATTGTTATTACAGCAATAGGTCAGGAAGGTGTAACAGAGAATGCATTTGAGCTTGGGGCGAATTACTATATTATGAAGCCCTTCGATAATAATGTGGTATTATCGAGAATAAAGCAGATCAAGGGGGATTATCACAATAAGCTGATTGATAACCACAGGGTGAGCGCTTATGAGAATAAGAGTGCTTATATGGAACGCAACCTAGAATCTGATGTTACGAACATCATCCATGAAATCGGGGTACCTGCACATATCAAGGGCTACCAGTACTTAAGAGATGCGATCATGATGTCGGTGAATGATGCAGAGATGCTGAACTCTATTACAAAGCTGCTGTATCCGTCCATAGCTAAGCGCCATAAGACCACACCCAGCAGGGTTGAGAGGGCGATCCGCCATGCGATTGAGGTGGCTTGGAGCAGAGGAAAGATGGATACCATTGATGAATTATTCGGATATACAGTCAGCAACGGGAAGGGTAAGCCGACGAATTCTGAGTTTGTTGCATTGATCGCAGACAAGATCCGTCTGGAATACAAGTTAAGGGCATAAGGAAGCTTGAAGGAAGAAAGTCAATGACGTGTTTCGAAACTAACAGCCAAGTTAGGATCGGACACGTCTTCTTTTTGTCTGTATATCCTATGATGCATTCAGAAATACTAACTATTATAGGTGCTTACGGAAGCAAGCAGATTGGTAGTTATTAGACAGGCAGCTCATATAGGAAAATGCACAATCAGAATAGTAAAAATATTCATTTTATCGTGATACTGACAGTTTTGCTATTTTATGCATAAATGCTTCGGTTTTTTGTTTTACCTCCCATGTAATTATGTTATGATTGCTATGTATGCACATGTCGTTGATATACATAGTGAATATTCGGAGGAAAAAAATGAATTTAAAAGTACTGGAAGTGATATTTACTTTTGCAGGTGGTCTTGGTTTATTTCTGTACGGTATGAATCTGATGGGCGACGGTCTACAGAAGTCGGCTGGGAGCAAACTAAAAAGTCTGCTCGGTTATCTTACGAACAACAGAATCATGGCTGTATTGGTAGGAACCGTAGTAACGGCTATCATTCAGAGCTCTTCTGCTACGACAGTTATGGTTGTAGGTTTTGTAAACGCAGGTATCATTAATCTTGGACAGGCGGTAGGCGTAATCATGGGTGCCAACATCGGTACCACGGTGACAGCCTGGCTGGTCTCCATGAGTGAGTGGAGTGCTGTCCTAAGTCCTGATTTCTTCGCTCCTCTCTTAGTCGGCATCAGCTCCTTTATGCTATTGATGTCGAAAGACAAGAAGAAAAAGGATATCGCAGAGATCATTATCGGCTTAGGTATCCTCTTCATCGGCTTACAGCTGATGAGTGATGTGATCAAGCCTTATGCCGGCAGCGAAAACTCCATCTTCTCCAAGGCCTTTCAGGTGCTGGGAGAAAACCCCCTACTCGGTATTCTTACAGGAGCCATAGTTACAGCAATTATTCAGAGCTCTTCTGCCTCGGTAGGTATCCTGCAGACCCTTGCTATGGCAGGTATCGTAAACTGGAATTCTGCTATATTTATCACTCTGGGACAGAATATCGGAACCTGTATCACAGCGCTCCTGTCCAGTATCGGTGCGAATAAGACGGCGAAAAGAGCTGCGGTGATTCATCTTTCCTTCAATGTAATCGGCGCTGTTATCTTCGGAATAGCAATGTTTATTATCTTTAAGGTGAATGCTGCCTTTGCAGCTTCCAGCATCAACAGTGTCCAGATTTCCATCTTCCATACCCTCTTCAACTTAATCAATACGATTCTGCTCTTCCCGCTGGCAAATTGGCTGGTGAAGCTGTCAGGAATCTTTATCGATGATTCTAAGATGGAGGAGGATACAGATGAGGTACGTATCACCCTTCGTCATCTGGACGAAAGAATATTGGAGACGCCTTCCTTTGCCGTGGATAATGCCATAAAGGAAGTAGTGCACATGGGTAGGATCACTCTGGATAACACCAGGGAAGCTGTGGAAGCTCTTCTGATGAATAATCAGGAGAAAGCGGACAGGGTTCTGGAAGCGGAGAAGGTGATAGACACCCATCAGAAGCTGATTACGGAATACCTGATTAAGATAAATAATCTTTCCCTGACAGAGAAGCAGCACTATGTCGTAAATAACCTCTTCCATACGGTAAGTAATATAGAAAGAGTCGGTGATCATGCCGAGAATCTGGCGGATCTGGCGCATGAGAAGATAAAGGATAAGATCTATCTCTCCGAGGAGGCTTATCAGGAGCTACAGGAAATCTGTGATAAGGCGGTCAGCTCCTTTGAATATGCGATCCTGGCAAGGGAAAGCGAAGACATGGAATTTGTCAGGAAGGTGGAAAAGCTGGAGGATGAAGTGGATGACCTGAAGGATGGCCTAAGGCAGCAGCACATTGACCGCCTATCCAAGGGAATTTGTACCTCCGAGAACGGAGTTATCTTTATCGATGCTCTGATTAATCTGGAGAGAATTTCCGACCACTCCCTAAATATCGTAAATTACGTGGAAAGTGAGCTGGAATTCAGGCATTGAAAAATGCACAAAAAACGCAAGCATAACCACTAAAAAAGCAACAATATCATAATATTCTCTAAAATAGAAAGAAGTTCTTGAAATTTCTACTTGGATTAGGTAAAATGTGATTGAGAAAAATTTGACAATCATTCGGTGTCACCAATTTTTCTCAATTGATAGGTTCCAAATGGTTCGCTATAACAATGCACCTTAAGGCATCAATGCTTATACGGTATGCCCCATATGATTTCTTCGCAGGTGTTGTTATACAAATAAATATATAATTAGGAGGAATTAAATCATGGCAGTAAAAGTAGCAATTAATGGTTTTGGACGTATCGGCCGTCTTGCATTCAGACAGATGTTCGGTGCAGAAGGTTATGAGATCGTTGCAATTAACGATTTAACAGATGCTAAGATGTTAGCACACTTATTAAAATACGATTCCGCACAGGGAAGATATGCTAAGGCTGATACAGTAGTAGCTAAGGAAAACTCCATCGTTGTTGACGGCAAGGAGATTCAGATTTATGCACAGAGGAATCCCGCTGATTTACCTTGGGGCGAGCTTGGCGTAGATGTAGTTCTGGAGTGCACAGGCTTCTTCGCATCCAAGGCTAAGTCACAGGCTCATATCGATGCAGGTGCTAAGAAGGTTGTTATCTCCGCACCGGCAGGCGATGATCTTCCTACCGTAGTATTCAGCGTTAACGAGAATATCTTAAAGGCCAGCGACAACATCATCTCCGCAGCTTCCTGTACTACCAACTGCTTAGCTCCTATGGCAGATACCTTAAATAAATTAGCTCCGATCGAGAAGGGCTACATGGTTACCATCCATGCTTACACCGGCGATCAGATGACACTGGATGGCCCTCATGCGAAGGGTGACTTAAGAAGAGCACGTGCTGCAGCTGTGAACATCGTTCCCAACTCCACCGGTGCTGCTAAGGCAATCGGCCTTGTAATTCCCGAGTTAGCCGGCAAGTTAGACGGCGCTGCACAGAGAGTTCCTGTTCCCACAGGCTCCTCCACCATCTTAACCGCTGTTGTTAACGGCAAGGTTACCAAGGATGAAGTAAATGCTGCCATGAAGGCTGCTCAGAGCGCATCCTTCGGTTACACAGAGGACGAGATCGTATCCTCCGATATCATCGGTATCACCTATGGTTCCTTATTCGATGGTACTCAGACCAAGTGCATGGATATGGGAGACAAGACTCTGGTTAAGGTTGTGTCTTGGTATGATAACGAGAACAGCTACACCAGCCAGATGGTTAGAACAATCAAGTACTTTGCAGAGCTTCAGTAATTCATATTCTTAGATCCATTATGGGTCCGGTCTGACAGGACCGGACCCTTTCTGCGTGAAGGCTTAATAAGCACCCTGCTTCACATAGCCGGGAACCGCATTAAGGTTTCTATGATGCAGTGAAGCCGTATACGATGAACATATCAAGGTAATATCATCAGAAATCATTGATTCTTGAAAGGAGTCTTACTATGTTAAATAAGAAGTCAGTTGACGATATCAATGTAAAAGGGTTAAGAGTTTTAGTCAGATGCGATTTCAATGTTCCCCTCCAGGAGGGCAAGATCACGGACGAGGTTCGTCTGGTAGAAGCCCTGCCCACCATTCAGAAGCTGATCAAGGATGGCGGCAAGGTTATTCTTTGCTCCCACTTAGGAAAGCCGAAGGAGCCCACTCCTGCCTTCTCCCTGGCACCGGTAGCAGAGAGATTATCTCAGCTCTTAGGCAAGGAAGTGGTTTTTGCCAATGATGATGAGGTGGTTGGCCCTAAGGCGAAGGTTGCGGTAGCTGCCATGAAGGAAGGGGATGTGGTTCTGCTTGAGAACACCCGCTTCAGGAAGGAAGAGTCCAAGAATATCGATAGCTTCAGTGAAGATCTGGCTTCCCTCTGTGATGTATTCGTTAATGATGCTTTCGGTACTGCCCATAGAGCACACTGCTCCAATGTAGGCGTAACCAAATATGTGAAGACCGCTGTGGTAGGTTATCTGATGCAGAAGGAAATCGAATTCCTGGGCAATGCAGTCAATAATCCCAAGAGACCTTTCGTAGCAATCCTCGGAGGCTCCAAGGTTTCCTCCAAGATTTCTGTTATCAATAATCTGCTGGATAAGGTAGATACCCTGATCATCGGCGGCGGTATGGCTTATACCTTCATGAAAGCCCTGGGCGAAGAGGTTGGTAAGTCCTTGCTGGAGCCTGATTATCTGGACTATGCGAAGGAAATGATGGAGAAGGCAGAGAAGAAGGGCGTTAAGCTCTTAATCCCGATTGATACCGTAGTAGCACAGGAATTCTCCAACGATGTTCCTTTCAAGACTGTGGGCCGCGGCGAGATCGAGCCGGATTGGGAAGGCCTTGATATCGGTGAGAAGACCCGTGAATTATATGCAAATGCCATTAAGGATGCTAAGACTGTTGTATGGAACGGACCCATGGGCGTATTTGAATTACCTAATTTCGCAGCAGGTACCATCGCAGTTGCGAAGGCTCTTTCCGAGATCGATGCAACAACCATCATCGGCGGAGGAGA
Source organism: Bacillota bacterium (assembly GCA_023441965.1). GTDB lineage: Bacteria > Bacillota > Clostridia > Lachnospirales > Lachnospiraceae > Mobilitalea. The sequence continues at coordinate 47,467 of JAEZNB010000007.1, read as the reverse complement.
TTCTGCGGCAGCAGTGAACCAGTTAGGCTTCGGTGACAAGATGTCTCATATTTCCACCGGCGGCGGTGCTTCCCTGGAGTTCCTTGAGGGCATCGAGCTTCCCGGCGTAGCTGCAGCAAATGATAAATAAGAACAAAATTCTATAGATTTCCTGATCTGTAGCAAGCTTTTCGAGATGCACTATTGTAATTCATCGAAAAGCTTGCTACAATCTAGTAAGTCACAATTTTATTATGAGCTGGGAAGAGACTGCTTTATCCGGGTCGGTGACGGCAGAAGCCAGCATCAGAAGATTGGGTACCTGTTGGGGTACTTTAAAATAAGGAGGAAGAAACATGCGTAGGAAGATCATAGCCGGTAACTGGAAGATGAATAAGACTCCCAGTGAAACTGTTAAATTAATCGAGGAACTGAAGCCTCTGGTAGAGTCAGAGGATGCGGATGTAGTGTTCTGCGTGCCTGCAATCAGCCTTACTACTGCAATCGCTGCAGTTCAGGGTACAAAGATCGCAATCGGTGCTCAGAATATGTATTATGAGGAAAGCGGCGCATATACCGGAGAGATCGCTCCGAATATGCTTACAGATATCGGTGTAAAATATGTTATCATAGGACATTCCGAGCGTAGAGAATATTTTGCGGAGACGGATGAAACCGTAAATAAGAAGGTACTGAAGGCCTTCGAGCATGACATCACTCCCATCATCTGCTGTGGTGAGTCCTTAAAGCAGAGAGAGCAGGGAATTACAATTGACTTCGTTCGGCAGCAGATCAAAATCGCCTTCCTTAGCGTAAGCGCCGATCAGGCGAAGAAGGCAGTCATCGCTTATGAGCCGATCTGGGCAATCGGAACCGGCAAGGTAGCGACTACCGAGCAGGCAGAAGAGGTATGTAAGGCCATCCGCGAGTGCATTGCTGAGATTTATGATGAGGCGACTGCAGCTGCCATCCGTATCCAGTATGGCGGAAGCGTTACGGCTGCCAGCGCGGCTGATCTGTTCAGTCAGGCGAACATCGACGGCGGTTTGGTCGGCGGAGCAAGTCTGAAGGCTGACTTCGGCAAAATCGTTAACTATAAGTAGAAACACCTAATTATGCTGATGCTCTGATACAGAGTATATCAGCGGCATGGAGGAATATCATGAGTAAAAAACCGACTGTTCTAATGATACTTGACGGTTATGGATTAAACGATAAAAAGGAAGCGAATGCGATTGCTCTGGCGAAGAAGCCGGTCATGGACCGTCTGATGAGCACCTATCCCTGTGTGAAGGGATATGCCAGCGGGATGGCTGTCGGTCTTCCCGATGGTCAGATGGGTAACTCTGAAGTCGGCCACATCAATATGGGTGCGGGCCGGATCGTTTACCAGGAGCTGACCAGAATCACGAAGGAGATTCAGGACGGAACCTTCTTTAGCAACGAAGCCTTACTGGCGGCTGTAGATAACTGCAAAAGAAATAATTCCGACCTTCACCTTTATGGTCTTCTTTCCGATGGTGGTGTCCACAGCCATAACACCCATTTATACGGACTTCTGGAGCTGGCGAAAAAGCATGGCCTGAATAGGGTCTATGTGCATGCCTTCCTGGATGGCCGTGATACCCCTCCTGCTTCCGGTAAGGGCTTTGTTGAAGAGCTGTGGGAGCATATGAAGCTGATCGGAGTAGGTAAGATCGCAACGGTCATGGGACGCTATTACGTCATGGACCGTGACAACCGCTGGGACAGAGTTGAGAAGGCTTATCGGGCTATGGTTTACGGTGAGGGAGAGACAGCTACCAATGCCATCGAAGCAGTCCAGAACTCCTATAATGCAGAGAAATTCGATGAGTTTGTTATTCCCACCGTTGTGATGGAGGACGGAAAGCCCGTTGCAACGATCAAGGAGAAGGACTCCGTGATCTTCTACAACTTCAGACCGGATCGGGCAAGAGAGATTACCAGAGCCTTCTGCAGCGAGGAATTTACCGGCTTTGACAGAGGAAACAGAAAGGAGCTGACCTATGTCTGCTTCTCCGAGTATGATATCACCATACCGAATAAGCAGGTGGCCTTCCACAAGATATCTCTTAACCATACCTTCGGAGAGTTTCTTGCCGAGCACCATATGACTCAGCTAAGACTGGCCGAGACAGAGAAATACGCTCATGTTACCTTCTTCTTCAATGCAGGAGTTGAGGTTCCGAACGAAGGTGAAGACCGTATCCTGGTCAATTCCCCCAAGGTAGCGACCTATGACCTGCAGCCGGAGATGAGTGCCTATGAGGTAGCTGATAAGCTGGTGGAGGCAATCAAGTCCTTAAAGTATGATGTGATTATCGTGAACTTTGCTAATCCTGACATGGTAGGACATACCGGAGTGGAGAGTGCCGCAATCAGAGCCATTGAAGCAGTGGATGAATGTGTCGGCAAAGCAGTTGATGCTTTATTATCCGTTGATGGACAGATGTTTATCTGTGCGGATCACGGAAATGCGGAGCAGCTCCTCGACTACACCACCGGAGAGCCCTTTACTGCTCATACGATTAACCCGGTACCCTTTATCCTTGTAAACTATGATAAGGATTATGGCTTGGCTGAGGGTGGCTGTCTGGCAGATATTATCCCTACCATGATTGATATGATGGGAATGGAGAAGCCGGAAGAGATGACCGGGAAATCCCTCTTGGTGAAGAGACAGTATTAAGAAACAGCCGGAGCATTTGATCGGTTGACAGGCTTAGCTATAAAAATTTGTTGATTTAATTCCTATAGTATGGTAGAATAGGCGTAGTTTTAGGAGGTGTGGTCGTGTTAAGAACACTTGTACAAATAATTTATATAGGGATTTGTATTGCTTTAACCGTAATCGTGTTGAAGCAGGAAGGTAAGGTTGGTTTATCCGGAGCGTTAACCGGCGTTACCGAAACATATTGGTCTAAGAATAAGGGACGTTCTAAAGAAGGCATGCTGGTGAAAGCCACAGAGCTTCTGGCTGGACTGTTCATTGTTCTCTCAATTGTTTTAAATCTGAATTGGTAAACTAACGAAAACACTCTGGACAACAGAGTGTTTTTTATCTCATAAGAAAGTTTCTTCTGTGAGTGGAAGATGCTCTGTGGGCGAAGAAGATTATATCCTTAAATATATGGTATACTAATACGGTGAAGGACACTTGAAGGGTCTGTCAATGGATAGACTGAAGGATTACTATTATCAAGAACGGAAGCAGGTGCCATATATGCGATTAAAGGACAAATCGATAGATCATGATGCAAAAGAGATAAGGAATAAGAAAGAAAAAGAGATTATGTCAGATAAAAGAAATGGAAAGAAAAAGAGCTATAAGGGGAGGAGCTTCTCCGGTGTGAGACAAGCCACGGAGCATGGAGCCCTGCAGCATAAGGATGCAGCCTCCCGCAGAAGGCATCAGGAGCAGCCTGTATCCCATATGGAGGAAGAGGCCTTAAGAGAAAAATCCATGATGCTGGAGGAGTTTATCGCAGGTAAGGAATATAAGCCTATGAGCTTCAAGGAGCTGGCTGTTTTTTTGCAGGTGCCGAAGGACCAGAAGCATGAGCTGAAGGAGGTCTTGGAGCATTTAACCTCCAAGGGCAAGCTGATGCAGGATGCTCAGGGCAGGTACCGGACTCCCGGAGATGAGATGAAGACGGGCATATATTCCGCCACCCAGAGGGGCTTTGGCTTCGTTATCCTGGAGGGGGAGGAGGATGATATCTTCGTTCCGGAGAATGCAACCTATGGGGCCATGCATGGAGATAAGGTCCTGGTAATGGTCAGCGAAGAAGCCCAACAGGGAAAGAGAAGGGAAGGCTCCATCGTACAGATACTGGAACGGGGAAAGACTGAAATCGTAGGAACCTTCGAGAAGAGCAAGAACTTTGGTTTCGTCGTTCCGGACAACCAGAAGTTTGTGAGAGATATCTTCATCCCCAAGGAATATACCAAGGGAGCAGTGGATGGACATAAGGTTGTTGTAAAGATAACGAATTACGGTGATGCTACCTCCAGTCCGGAGGGAAGGGTAACAGAGATACTGGGTCATATCAATGATCCCGGTGTTGATATCCTGTCCGTAGTGAAGGCTTATGAGCTTCCGCTTGAATTTCCGGAGGATGTCATGAGGGTACTGGATTATGTACCGGATGAGATCGATTCGAAGGAAATATCGAACCGTATGGATATCAGGGAGTTAACCACTGTAACAATAGACGGAGAGGATGCCAAGGATCTGGACGATGCAATCACCCTGACCAAGGAAGGGGAGCTTTATCATCTGGGAGTCCATATCGCTGATGTAACCCATTATGTGAAGGAAGGAGCTGCCCTGGATAAGGAGGCTCTGAAACGGGGTACCAGTGTGTACCTGGTGGACCGGGTGATACCGATGCTGCCCCATAAGCTGTCCAATGGGATCTGTTCATTGAATCCGCAGGTGGACCGGCTGGCCTTAAGCTGTTTCATGGATATCGACGGAAAGGGAAATGTGGTCGGGCATAGGATCGCCGAGACTGTCATTCGCTCTGACCGCCGCATGACCTATACCAATGTAGCAAAGATCCTGGAAGGTACGGACGAGGAGGTTACCAAGGAATACATTGATTTTGTCCCCTTCTTTCGCCTGATGCAGGAGCTGGCAGAGATACTGAAGGAGAGAAGGCATAAGAGAGGCTCCATCAATTTTGACTTCCCGGAGAGTAAGATCATTGTGGATAAGCAGGGGAAGCCGATTGAGATCAGGCCCTATGAGAGAAATAAGGCGACGAAGATTATTGAGGAATTCATGCTGATTGCCAATGAAACCGTAGCCGAGGACTTCTTCTGGCAGGAAATCCCCTTCTTATACCGTACCCATGAGAATCCTGATGAGGAGAAGATCAGAAAGCTCGCCATCTTTATCAATAATTTCGGTTACAGTATCAAGTTGGGGAATGAAGAGCTGCATCCCAAGGAGCTGCAGAAGCTCCTGATTAAGGTGGAAGATACACCGGAGGAATCCCTCATCAGCCGCCTTACCTTACGGTCGATGAAGCAGGCGAAATATACAGTTGCCAACATAGGACATTTTGGCTTATCGGCCAAGTACTATTGCCATTTCACCTCACCGATCCGCCGTTATCCGGATCTGCAGATTCACCGGATCATTAAGGAGAACCTGGGCGGTAAGCTGTCAGAGGGCAGGTTAAGCCATTATGAAAGGATTCTGACCGAGGTAGCGAACCACTCCAGCAGAACCGAGCGCCGGGCAGATGAGGCAGAACGGGAAGTGGAGAAGATGAAGAAGGTGGAATACATGATGGAGCACATCGGTGAGACCTTCGAGGGAGTCATCTCAGGCGTGACCAATTGGGGTATGTATGTGGAGCTGCCCAATACCATTGAGGGTATGATCAGGGTCAGTGAGATGCAGGATGACTACTACATCTATGATGAAGAACACTATCAGATGATTGGTGAACACACCAGGAAAATATATAAATTAGGGCAGACAGTCAAAGTAGAGGTCGTGAAGGCAGATAAGCTGCAGCGGACGATTGACTTTGCCTTAGTGGAGGTTGAGGAATAAGTGGGGGAAAATATAAAACTGGTAGCAAATAATAAGAAGGCTTATTTTGACTACTTTATTGAGGATAAGTACGAGGCGGGCATCGCTTTACATGGCACGGAAGTGAAGTCCCTTCGTATGGGCAAATGCAGCATCAAGGAATCCTTCCTTCGAATCGAAAAGGGGGAGGTCTTTATCTACGGCATGCACATCAGCCCATACGAGAAGGGGAACATTTTTAACAAGGATCCCTTAAGGGTGAGAAAGCTCCTGCTTCATAAATTCCAGATCAATAAGATCAGTGGGCAGCTTGCCCAGAAGGGGTATACCCTGGTGCCGCTACAGATTTATTTTAAGGGAAGTCTGGTAAAGGTGGAGATCGGCCTGGCCCGTGGTAAGAAGCTCTATGATAAGCGGGAGGATATCGCGAAGAAGGATATGAGAAGGGAAGCTGAAAAGGATTTTAAGGTAAAGAACCTGTATTAGCAATATATCCCGAAGCGTTTTCCGCTTCCCTATGGCAAAGCCTCACAGGCTATAGGCCAACACATTTTAATCAAAGGATAAGAGAGGTATCAAAGGATGAACTATATTGGTTTTCACATCAAGGGTAAGGGGATTACCCTGGGTATGGATTATGAGCAGGTAAAAGATATACTTAGTCATATCTATCAGGATTTACTGGAAGAAGAGCTTGAAAACGGAACAGCCATATTGAAGGACTCAGGAGAAGACAGTGTATTTACTTTTGATATGGATAAAAAGCTGATCTCCATAACCGTATTACATGAGACTGTGGATCGTATTGAAGGCTGCCTGGATGATAAAAGCTTTAAGGTAGAGGATACCATTGATCTGTGCAGATATGGCTTTGAAATCATTCCTATGGTATTCTGCAGTAGCCTGGCAGCATATATCGACTGCGTACATAAAACCTTTGCTGACAGCGGAGAGCTGGTAGAATGTTTAGTAGAGGACGATGGTAAGCGCTGTTATAATTGCCCTTCCGGTGTGAACCACGGAAACTACGCATATATCAATGCGGACCATGAGATAGAGATCAACACCTCAGTTGATAACAGCCGTAAGAGGTATATAACACTTAAGTTTTAACAGCTGCTGTGTTTTTCATTTGAAAGGGATGAGCTTCATGTATATTCAGGTGAATGGTACTACACTTTACTATGAGATAACAGGACAGGGAGCACCGATCCTTCTGCTCCATGGAAACAGTGAGAGCCATGAGATATTTGATGTACTGATCGGGCAGCTTTCCGACAGGTATACGGTATATGCGATTGACAGCCGGGGCCATGGGAAGAGCAGTCGGGTGAAGCAGCTTAACTATATGGATATGGCGGAGGATATCGCAGCCTTCATCAGGGAGCTTGGCTTACAGGGGACTGCTCTGTATGGTTTTAGTGATGGAGGTATCATAGGACTCCTGATAGCCATACGATACCCTGAGCTTCTCTCCAGACTTATAATCAGCGGAGCCAATCTGTGGCCGAAGGGAGTAAAGAAGGGATACCTTATACTGATACGTATCATTTATCAGATCACCAGAAGCAGGAAGCTCAAGATGATATTGACACAGCCGGATATTACGGACGAGCAGCTTGCCGGGATTACAATCCCTACACTGGTACTGGCCGGCAGTAAGGATATGATTTATGAAGCCCATACGAGGCACATAGCGGAGCAGATCCCGAACAGTACTCTTCAGATACTGGAGGGGGAGAGCCATATGAGTTATGTGGTACATAGCGAGAAGCTGCATGGAATACTTCAGCCATTCCTGGAGGATATCCATTAGGAAGCATATTCTTAAGATGATCGGAGCATGGATATCGGAAAAAATGGAAGCATTGGCAGATGAATTCAGAATAATATGTAGCCGATTCCTTGACAATATGATATAATTATATTAGTATAATACATGCGTCTGTGAACCAAACAAAACCTAACGGGGTTGTACTGGTTTCGACGGGGGTTGTGAAATTGCGGTAGCCATTCGCAGACTAGGACTGCGTCACCAACTTAGAATTAAAGATAAACGCAGACGATAATTTAGCGTACGCTGCCTAGTGGCAGCTGTCGACCTTAAGTAACTCGCGGCTTAAGACCTCGGCATCAAATTAGCGGGGACCTCCATCTTCAAAGCTTTGAGAGGGTGGAAGACTTATGAAGCTACCGAAATCGGAAGCCTGTCTACCGGCGTCCGACGGAGGGAACAGCGAACTTCGGGTTCGCATAAAAGATAGACTGTAATGGGAGAAGCGGCAATGGAAGGGCTTTCGGACAGGGGTTCAACTCCCCTCAGCTCCATCAGAATTAGTTAACGGGAAACCTTAGAAATAAGGCTTTCCCGTTTTTTCTTGATTATAACAGTTCAATAGCATGATAAGCCAATACCCTTAACAATAGAATGAATGAGATGGGATGAAATCGTAGCTCCGATGAGTTAATCCGTGACACACCACAAGATGCTTGTTATAATGAATTCTGAAGGCATCGTTATTCATATGGTAACGGCCATGTCTTATACATATATAGTGGTGTACTCTAATTTCAAGGATGAGGTGATAAATCGAATGAAAAAGCAAGAACTGTTTGAGAAAGCAGACGAATATAAAAGATTAATAGAAAAGAATAGACCGGTCAGTTCAGAGCAGTTAAAGGAGATAGACCAATTCTATAGAACATCTTTCACCTATAGCAGCAATGCGCTTGCGGGAAATGAGCTTACGATGACAGAGACAATGAGCTTGCTTAAGGATGGCCTTAGATTAGGTGATAAGTCCATGAAAGATTATGTTGAGGCATCCTGCTATGCAGAGGCTTACGATTATATGCTTACTCTTGCCGGATCCGAAGAGCTGATGATCTCGGAAGCCGCCATCAAGATGCTGCACTATATATTCTATCAGGAGCTTGATCCGGCAGAGGCAGGACAGTATAGAACATGCACGGATGCTTCGGAAGGAGGCAAGCTACAGCCTCCGAAGCCGGAGGAGGTAGCACATTTCATGGAGCACTTTATGAATCAGATGCAGAGCTCCATACGCTTTCTGCATCCCATAGAATTTGCAGCCATATGTCATAAACGCTTACTGGATATCCATCCCTTCAAGGCTGGGAATGGAAGAATCGCAAGGCTTTTCATGAATCTTATCTTAGTCCATGAAGGTTATGCAGTAACTTCGATTATGCCGGAGCTTCGTAAGGAATATTTCCAGGCACTAACCTTATCACAGCAGATCAATCAGCTTGATATAGACACCCTGATAGAATTTGTCGCGGAGCGTGTCATCGAAGCGGAAAGAGACTATTGTAGGTTGTTGGGAATTAATTAGTTTTTTGATTAGGGATCCTTGAATTACAAGGATCCTTTTATATATGGATCAGATAGATGAAAGTAAGTGGTGAATTATATTGTAAAATATTAGTGCCAGATGTATAATAAAGGAAAAATACGAATGAAAGGAGCTATTTATGTATAAGAATATTGATGATAAACTGAAAGTTTTAGCAGGTATATTAGCTTTTACTGGAATCACAGTAGGTGTAATATGGTTATTAATGACCTTTAGCGAGCTACAGGATACTTATTTTGACGACAAAAATATATATTATAGTAGAATATTTACTCGATTGCATTAATGATTGGAAGTACCATTATATCGTATTTATTTATGCGTTAGGACAAATTATCACACACTTAAAGAGAATAGATTATAAATTAAATGGGGAACCCATAGAGTATGATGAAAAAGATATTACGATAGTTGAGGATAAAATAGAAGAAAAAGATGATGATAATTCTAATTAATTAATGTACTTTTCGAATATGTGAGCGGTGTTAATTAATTGGATGATGAAGTGGTGGAAGTAAAATATATGCGTGAAGATGATTCTATTCAAGGATACCGGCAGTGGGTGTAGGTGGACTCAGTGCCGGTACTTTTTTATTGGAATGACAGAAAATTACGAATTCATACAAATCATACAAATATGATAAAATATGATTGTGAATGCGGCTGGCATAAGGTATAATTTCAATTAATATAGTGGTTTTTGGAGATCGAGGTATGGAATATGTCTAATTATGTAAATCAATGGTATGACTACGAAGATCAGGTTCAGTCCCGTCTTGATGAGTTGGAGGCAGAAGCAATCTATATTATGCGGGAAGTGGCAGCGGAATGTGAAAGACCGGTAATGCTGTATTCCATAGGTAAGGATAGTTCTGTAATGCTTCATCTGGCCCTCAAGGCCTTTTATCCTGAAAAAATCCCCTTTCCCCTGTTGCATATCGATACCGGTTGGAAGTTCAAAGAAATGATAGAGTTCAGGGATAGGAAGGCTAAGGAGTATGGACTGGAGCTGCTTGTATATCGGAATGAAGAGGGTATCAGGCAAAATATCAATCCCTTTGATCATGGCTCTGCTTATACCGATATTATGAAGACACAGGCCTTAAAGGCTGCGTTAAAAAAATACAATTTTACGGCTGCGTTCGGAGGCGGCAGAAGAGATGAGGAGAAGTCCCGTGCCAAGGAAAGAATCTTTTCCTTCCGTAATGAAGCCCAAGCCTGGGATCCGAAGAACCAGAGACCGGAGATGTGGAAATTATATAACACCAGGATTGCTAAGGGAGAAAGCATTCGGGTCTTCCCTCTGTCCAATTGGACTGAAACAGATATTTGGCAATATATTCGAAGGGAGAGAATAGAGATCGTTCCCCTGTATTATGCGAAGGAACGGCCGGTGGTCTACCGGGAGGAAAACATCATTATGGTAGACGATGACAGGATGAAGCTATATCCGGGCGAAGAAGTGCAGCTGCTGAAGGTTCGTTTTCGGACCTTGGGCTGTTATCCCTTGACCGGTGGGGTGCGATCAGATGCAGATACTCTGGAGGCGATCATTGAGGAGACGAAGGGTGCCATATCCTCGGAGCGGACAAGCAGAGTCATTGATCATGAAGCAGCCGGCAGCATGGAAAGACGCAAAAGAGAGGGGTATTTCTAGCATGAAGGGACTACTGAAATTCATTACCTGCGGCAGCGTAGATGATGGGAAGTCTACGCTCATCGGACACATGTTATATGATGCCAAGCTGCTCTTTGCAGATCAGGCAAGGGCATTGGAGCTGGACAGTAAGCTGGGAAGCAGAGATCAGGGGATCGATTATTCTTTATTGCTGGATGGCTTAATGGCAGAACGGGAACAAGGGATTACCATTGATGTGGCCTATCGCTACTTTACAACTGATAGAAGAAGCTTTATCGTGGCAGATACACCCGGTCACGAGGAATATACCCGCAATATGGCAGTAGGTGCTTCTTATGCTGACCTGGCAGTCATACTGGTGGATGCGACGAGAGGCCTTTTGATTCAAACAAAGAGGCATGCAAGAATCTGTTCACTGATGGGCATCAGGCATGCTGTATTTGCAATCAACAAGATGGACCTCATCGAATATGATCAGAATCAATTTGAGAATATTAAGAATGATATCATCAGAATGCAGGAAGAATTTCATTTTGAAAGCATCTATGTGATACCGGTATCAGCCACTGTGGGGGACAATGTAACCGGGACATCGGCAAGAACCCCTTGGTATCAGGGTAAGGCCTTGCTGGACTATCTGGAAACAGTAGAGATTGGCTCAAGGGGCGGGAAGAAGGACTTCATCATGCCTGTGCAGAGAGTCAGCAGACCCAACCATACCTTCCGGGGCTTCCAAGGTCAGATTGAAAGCGGAGAGATCACGGTAGGCTCTGAAATTACGGTATTACCGAGCAGGGAAACAGCCCATGTGAAAGCGATCTATATTACAGACAAAGAGGCAGAGACTGCAGTGGAGGGACAGCCTGTTACCCTGCAACTGGATCGGGAAGTGGATGTATCCAGAGGCTGTGTATTTACGAAGGATACGACCTTGCAGGTAAGTAACCTTTTTACAGCCACCCTTCTTTGGATGTCAGAGGAGAGCCTGATACCCGGCAGAGATTATTATCTGAAGGTCGGAACGAGAATGATTCCGGCAGTTGTATTGAATATCAAATACAAGGTAGAGATAAATAGCGGGGAACATATTGCTGCCGACCAGATTCGGAAGAACGATCTTACATCCTGTGATATCTCTGTTATGGATAAAATTGTTTTTGATGAGTTCAAAAACAATAAGGCTCTTGGCGGATTGATCTTGATTGACCGGATCACGAATATGACCTGTGCCTGTGGTGTAATTGAGCATTCCCTAAGACGTTCTGATAATTTAAGCTGGCAGAAGCTGGACGTGACTAAGGTGATGCGAGCCGGTCAGAAGGGTCAGAAGCCGGTTACCATATGGTTTACCGGTCTGTCCGGCTCCGGCAAATCCACCCTTGCCAATGCGCTGGAGCTGTGCCTGTATGCGATGGGAAAGCATACCATGCTGCTGGACGGTGACAACATCCGCCTTGGGTTAAACAAAAACCTTGGCTTTAAGGAGAAGGACAGGATAGAGAATATCAGGCGGGTCGCAGAGGTGGCGAAGCTGATGAATGATGCCGGTCTGATTGTGCTGACAGCCTTTATCTCACCCTATATCAGAGACAGGGAGAATGCGAAAGCCATCATCGGGGAGAGCTTTATCGAGGTCTATGTGAGTACCCCAATAGAAGTCTGTGAGAAACGGGATGTGAAGGGGCTATATCAGAAGGCGCGCTTAGGAGAAATCCCGAATTTTACCGGTATATCCAGCCCTTATGAAGCCCCTGTGAATCCCCAGATCACGATTGATACCAGTCAAAGCTCCATCAACGATTCGGTGGATGCCATCCTTCGCTTATTGGAGAAGTATATTCATTGATATAAATCTATTCAGAAAGGTATGGTTAAGATCATAATGAGAAAGCAATTAGTGTATCTGGGTATTCTTCTCTCTGTATTGCTTCTATGCTCAGGCTGTAATAAGGCAAAGGAGGGAAAGACCCAGGTCAGAGTAGCGTATTTCCCCAATATCACCCATAGTCAGGCTCTGATTATGAAGGAGCAGGGGAGTCTGGAGAAGAAGCTGGGGGCGGATTGCGAGGTTTCTTGGCTTGCTTTTAATGCTGGCCCGGCAGAGATTGAGGCTATGTTTGCCGGTGAAGTCGATTTGGGTTATATCGGTCCTGTTCCGGCTATGAATGCTTATGTAAAATCCAAGGGAGACATCAGAATCATAGCCAATGCCTGTGATGCTGGGGCGGTTCTGCTTAAGAGCAAGGACTCAGAGATTAGCTCGGTAGCCGATCTAAGCGGTAAGAAGGTGGCGATTCCCCAGTTGGGTAATACCCAGCATCTGTGCCTGTTACAGCTGCTGAAGGATCATGGCTTGTCGGCAAAATCGGAGGGAGGCACGGTAGAGGTCGTAGCAGTAGCAAATGCTGATCTGCAAGGCTTACTTGAGCAGGGACAGATTGATGCTGCCTTACCACCGGAGCCGTGGGGTAGTATACTGGAGAAGCAATGTGATGCCAAGATTGTTCTTGATCAAGAGGAAGTATTTATGAAGGGGCAGTATCCTACGGCAGTCGTTATTGCAAACTATGATTTCTATAAAGAGCATCCCGATATCGTAGAGGCCTTCCTTATGTTACATAAGGAAGCGACCCTTTATGTCAATCAGGAGACGGATCAGGCGATAGAGATCATTAATAGGCAGATTGAAGCGGTAACAGGGAAGAGCATAGCGCCGGACATCATGAAAAGCGCCTTCCAAAGACTTGCGGTCACGGTAGATATTTCTCCTGATGCAATCCGTGCCTTTGGAGAAATCGGTATTGATCAGGGCTTCATCAGTAAACTGCCGGAGGATGAGCTGTTTGAAGCTGCCCTATCCGGTAACCGGAAGGAATAAGGGATGATTCCAGCCTGTCTAAGAGGCAGGAAGAACAGATATGGATGCCATATAACCGGAGAAACGTATGGACGAGGCCTCATACAGAGAAATCAAGAGGAGGCCTCATGATAGGAAGGAAAGGACACTGGCAGTATGTTTTTAGAGATCAAAAATATAAGTAAGGCCTTTCCCGGAGGGACGAAGGAAACCTTACAGAATATTCAGCTGGAAGTAGATGAGGGAGAGTTCATCTGTGTTGTTGGTCCCTCCGGCTGCGGCAAGACAACCCTCTTGAATATCATAGCAGGCTTAGAACAGCCAACCTCCGGTAAAATATATCTGGAGGGTAAGGAGATCAAGGAGCCGGGAGCAGATCGGACAGTGATCTTTCAGGAGCCTGCCCTGTATCCATGGCTGAATGTATGGGAGAATGTGAAATTTGGCATGAAGCTTGCCGGTCTTCCTAAGGAAGTACAGGAGCGGAAGGCAGAGAAATATCTGAAGATGGTACATCTCTGGGATTTTCGAAATTATGCCATCCATGAAATCTCCGGTGGTATGAAGCAGAGGGTCTCACTGGCAAGGGCACTGACTTTGGACAGTAAAATTTTACTCATGGATGAGCCCTTTTCCGCCCTGGATAAGCAGACCATCAATATGCTTCGGGAAGAACTGGAGCTGATCTGGCAGGAAACCCGCAAAACGATATTCTTCATCACGCACAGTGTGGAGGAAGCTGTTTATTTTGCGGACAGAGTGGTTGTCTTAGCGGATAATCCCGGCAGAATCAAGGAAATCTATCCGATCGGACTGAAAAGACCAAGACAGATCGAGGATGCAGAATTTCTTGCGTTGCGAAAAAATATACTACACAGTGTTCGAAGAGAGGCTGAAAGAATTGCGGAGAGGGAATATGATAAGAAGTAGAATACAGAGTGTTCTGTTTTATCTGGGACTGATTCTTTTATGGCAGCTGGTATATATGATCGGAGTTGACCTGCTGAGCCAGTGGAAGGCGTATGCATTTCCCAATCCCTTGGGGGTGATGGAGAGCCTGATCAAATTAATAAAAGCCGGAACCCTTGTTCCGGCAGTGATCTATAGCCTAAGACGCGCTCTGATCGGATTTTTCCTGGCCTTTCTGATCGGAGCTGTAATCGGCATCACTATTGCGAAGATCGCATATCTGAATAAGAATCTAAAACCCTTACTCATGGGCATTCAGACCCTTCCCAGTATCTGTTGGGTTCCCTTTGCCATCCTTTGGTTTGGGTTAAAGGAGAGCTCCATCATCTTTGTTGTGCTGATGGGAACGGTAGGAAGCATCGCATTAGCGATCGAAGATTCCATACACGGAATTCCACCGATCTATCTCAAGGCAGCACGAACGATGGGAGCATCCAGGAAGGCGATGCTGCTCCATGTGATAGCACCGGCAGCATTACCGGCATTTACAGCCGGTTTAAAGCAGAGCTGGTCCTTCGCATGGAGAGCATTGATGGCCGGAGAAGTTCTCTCCTCCTGTATCGGTTTGGGCTATACCTTGATGATGGGACGTGATCTTGCCGATATCAATCAGGTAATGGCGGTCATGGTAGTGATTATCGCGATCGGTATCTTCATCGATCGATTCCTTTTCTCAAAAGCCTTAAGCAGAATGATGAAAAAAAGGGGATTATACTAAACTACGACAAGCAAAGAGGAAAGCATTACCGCGTTTCTATCAGTCTTTGAATACTATAGCAGAAACTCAGCTGCCTTTTCAATATACGCAGTATTTCCTCATTGTTCTCCTGCTTCATAGCCTGGAGAAGCTCTTGGGCCTTTTCAAAGTCAATATATTTACCAAGCAGATCTTTGTTCAGATTATTCATAATGAGCTCTTCATCATGGGTATTCATTCTCAAATTCGCTGAATGAGCGAAACGGGCAGGGTCGTTTTTCGATGTTATTAATAACATTTCCTTCGGTAGGATTCCTTCAAAGGCTTTTCGATAGGCATATCGATTTAATCCCTTCTTATAAAACATATCTCTGGGAATAGCCATAGCAAAATCGATCACATGGTAGTCCAAAAAAGGATAGAGATGCTGTACATTATAATCTGCTCCTAACCAGGCAGCCAGCTCGGTCCTGGTTTGAAGGGGGCCTGCTTCTATATTTTTTTCCGGTTTTATACGAAAATATGAAATCGTCTTTTCCTTATATTTTTTATAGGACCTATAAAAGCTTCTATTAGCGATAATACCTGAATACTTGTCCCTATGGAAATAACTAAAGGGTCGAAACAGCTGTAAGATCGTACTGGAAATCAGTATCTTTACAAGTCTAAGTAAGGAACCTCTGGATAAACCCCAAGCCTCTCTGAAATAATGCTTCCAATATCTGTTGACAAATAATTCGAAAAGACCTGCCCTATGACTGATGCCTTCATCTCCACCCCAACCGGTAAGAATCAGCCTGACAGACCGGGATTTTGCGATTTCAAACTCCTCAACCAAAGGTGTACCTACTCTTGCTTCAGGCATGTTGGCAGCATCATCATTCCTTTGTTTTGCCAGTGCAGTATTGACATCAAAATATAAGCATTCCAGCTTCTCCTGTTCACAGATCTGCTCTATGAAGGTTCTTTCATCCTGACTCTGTCTTTCTAAAGCTTCAAAGGGAGGTGACCAGGAGTATAGTAAGGATAAGCTCTTATTCTCCTTACGTAAGGTTCTGTTGGCTAAAATACTGACAACAGTAGAATCCAGACCACCGCTGATCTCTGATCCAATCTTATAGTCCGTAGAAGCGAGTCGGATTTCAATTGCTTTATTGACCACCTCATACAGAGCCTTAAAATACTCCTCCTCAGTTTTAAAAACTAGGCTATTTTTACTTGCGGGAGCCCAGTATTTCTTTAAAGAAACGGAAGACTGGCTTATCTGATAGACATGGGCCGGTAAGATCTTATTGATATACTCAAACCAGGTATACTCCTTGTCCACGGTGGTTCCATTAATCAATAAATCATACATTCGCCTGTCAGAGATTTTAATGGGTAGAAAGGGCAATGCTAACAGAGCTCTGTAATCTGTTGCAAAAGCAAAGACCTTATCATCGTTATAGTAATACAAGGGTCTTACTCCCAGATGATCCCGAACTATGATAAGCTGATCCTTATCCCATACCACAAATGCAAAATCACCATTCATATATTTGGGGCAGTCAATACCCCACCGTAGATAGGCTTCCATTAGTAATTCATTATTTGAGATATCCGGTGCGGATAGACCAAGCTGCCCAATAAGCTCTTCTCTGTTATAGATCGAAGCATCGGCAACCATGATTACATTATCCTGATGACGAAGGATGGGTTGATCCCCCACCGAGTACTTATTAACTTTATTCAGGCAGCATCCCAGCGCCAGATTATGACTGATATAGACATCCTGTGAATCTGTTCCGTAATGGCTTATGCGGTCTCTCATGACATACAGGTGGCTTTGATCTACCGGATTGTCATTCTTATTCCAAATTCCAAATATTGCACTCATATGATAGCCCTATATCCTTATGTATTTTATTGTTATTATGTATAAATCTATCCCATTATATCAGAAAAATGACTAATTTCATATAGGTTTATGAAATTAGTCATTCGATGAAATAAGTATTCTTATATCAGCTAGCTAATGTTGAAATACGTAGAACTAGGTAAAACATCTTCGAAAATAAACGCTATATGCCCACTCTTCGTATTTGATAAGTCTAGAATCTCCAGCATGGGAGCTTCCCATTCCATTATATTTGGCATATAATCACCTCCTGAAAAAATAGTAAATATAGATAGTACTATAAAGTGTATAAAAGATATACCATATATTACCATTATTATTATTTTTTGTAAACAAGATAAATAAATAAGCCAGAAACATCGAACTCCTTGTCATGAGTAAATATTCTGCGGTAATAAGCTTCAACATGCAATAAAAAAGACATGCTTCAAGCCCAACTTAAATGTTAGTTTAAAGCACGCCTTTCAAATCAGCTAATTACAAAAAAAGAAGCAGATTCGTAACTTGCTGGGTAGACTCCACTCTCCGTATACGTTGAATCCAGTATCTCCAGCTTAGGGACTTCCCATTCCATTTTATTAGTCATATATTCACCTCCTGATCTGAATGCGTTTGTAGGTATATAATTTATTCAATCATCATCCGAATAAATTATTAGATAATATTTTACCAGAAGGATTTATTTTCGTAAACTTCATTTATGAAAAAAACTAGAAAAATGTCGAATAACCTGACATGTATATATATTCTACACCTTTCATTCTTATAGAAATAAGCTACATCATGAAAATAAAAATACTAATTTCATATGGGTATATGGGTATGAAATTAGTCTATCAAATCAGCTTCCTACGAATAATATAAGAATATGCACCTTCATAAACTAAATTCATGCGGGTCATCATCTTTTCTGATTATCATCTGAAGTTAAGAATTCAAAAGGGACTAATTTCACAAGAGTAATGAAATTAGTCCCTTTTAAATCAGCTTGAAACATAACCATAATATGTAGTAGCTTCGATATAAAACGTGTACGATCCGCTTTCCGTACTTGATAAAGCTAATTCTCGGAGCTTGGGGGCGTCCCATTCCATTTTAATCGGCATATAATCACCTCCTGAATTTTTAGAATGTAGTGTATATGGTTTTATTCAAATCACCATCTGAATCATTATTTATCTATATTTTACCAGAAATTAATATAATTGTATACTGCTTTATGAGTAAAATATAAAAAAAAGTCAAATAACTTGACATGATTCCATATTCTGATCACTTAATTCTTATAATAAACTCAAAACTAGAATAAAAGGACTGTTTTCATATGGGTTAATATTGAAATTAGTCCTTTAAATTAGCTTCCTGGTCTAGATGTAGTGTTCTCATACGGAGCTTTATCATATCTATGTTCCGGATCTGATAAATTACCCATATGAAATAAAAAAGACTAATTTCATATGGATTAATGAAAATAGTCTTTTCAAATCAGCTTACTTCGCAGTAGAAAAAAATGGATAAGCATCTTCAAAAGTACTTGCTATGAATCCGCTTTCAGTGCTTAATATAGCCAATACCTCAAGCACAGGAGCATCCCAATCCATTTCATTATACATACAATCACCTCCTAATCTGTTGATACTTACTGCATATAGATATAATTAGTACTATAATATATCATATATTATAATATATTACCATAATTGATTATTTTCGTATACGTCTTTTTATGAAAAAAAGAAATAAAAGCTAGAAAAATGTTGAATTATTTGACAGACTATCATAAAAAAAGTTATAATATTGATATAATAATTTGAGGAATGAGAGGGTAATGAAATGCTTGATGTAAAATCGATTATTGTTAGAAATAAAGAAATTTTGGCATCCGATATGGATGGTGAAGTTGTTATGATGCATATAGAGAGCGGAAAGTACTATAATCTGGGTAAAATCGGCGGAATTATATGGAATATGTTGGAAGAACCTCTTGCTGTGGAAGGATTGATTGATCAACTGCTTGATCTGTTTCAAGTAGGCAAAGAGCAATGTGTATCTGATACGCTTCCCTTTTTACAGCAAATGGAGCAGCAAGGCTTAATTAAAGTACTGCAATAAACCGGTAGACAACCATTGAGGATAATGAAAATAAACTTACATAAGGATGAAGCTATGTATATATATAAAGTATTTGGTCTTATGATTCAGTCTGAGCTTGAATTGCCGGAATTAATCGAGGCGGAAGGCCAGACCGAGATTATGATCAGGATCGGTAAAGTCCCTGCTTTTCTTCAGCAGCCGATTATTAAGACGCCCTGGTATGAAGTGGAAAAGGATAGATTTCTTCACAAGGTGAACGGAGTAGCAAGCTATTATGTAGAGAATGGCACTTCGATTACGATAGAACCGGAAAACAATGCTTCTGAAGAGCTAATCAGACTTTTTTTATTAAACTCTGTACTAGCTCCTCTTTTATTGCAAAAGGGTTACTTAATACTACAGGGTTCGGCAGTTGTGATCAATGGGAAAGCTGTGGCTATGCTTGGTGGTACCGCTATGGGGAAGACCTCCTTTGCCTTGGCGCTCCATGAGAGAGGGCAGCAATTGATCACTGATGGTATCTGTGCGATTAAGTTGGTGAATAGTAAACTGATGATTTATCAGGGTATACCACAAATGAATATTTGGCGGGATACTTTACAGGCATTTAATAAGAATATTGGGGATTACAGAGAAGTACGGCAAGGGTTGGAGAAGTATGTATTTGATATCAAGCCTTGTATTGCGGAGGATGCCGTAGAGTTGGCAGGTATTGTAGTAATCCGGAGTTATAATGCCAATGATATACTTTGTGAGAAAATAAAAGGGGCAAAAAAAATAGAAGAACTAAAAACTCATTCTAACTATTGGGACATGGTAACCGATAAGGCTAAGCTGTTTCAAATACAAATAGCAGCAGGAAAGCTTCCGATGCTAAGGTTATCTTATAATAGATTCCTGAAGCAGCTAGATAAAATTGCAGAGGTAATCGAGAAGGAGGGGATGTAGATGAACGGAATCATTTGGCTGGCCTCCTATCCAAAGTCGGGAAATACTTGGTTTCGAACCTTTCTTTCGAACCTGCTCAAGGAGGAGGATGAAGAGGTTGGCATAAATCATATAAAGACAGACGGAATCTTCAGCGCACGGCATATCCTTGATCATTTATCCGGAATAGAGTCATCAAACCTAACCCATGATGAGATCGACCGCCTTAGACCAATTGCCTATAACCATCTGGCAGCCTCCACGAAGAAACAGCTTTATATCAAGGTACACGATGCCTATAC
Organism: Bacillota bacterium; assembly: GCA_023441965.1. GTDB lineage: Bacteria > Bacillota > Clostridia > Lachnospirales > Lachnospiraceae > Mobilitalea. The sequence continues at coordinate 27,160 of JAEZNB010000007.1, read as the reverse complement.
TTACCTTGAAGACGGGGCCCCCCTGTTGGGAACCGTGAATGCGAAAGCACTTTATTTCATACGGAATCCTCTGGATGTGGCAGTATCCTTTGCAAACCACCTGGCAACGGATATCGATCATACGATCCGGCTTATGGGGGGCGAAGGGTATAGCATGTGCAACAGTAGGGGGAGAGTGGTGAACCAGTTCAGACAGAAGCTTATTACCTGGAGCGGACATGCGGTAAGCTGGACACAGGCAAGGGAGCTTCCGGTTCATCTGATAAGATATGAGGATATGAAGCAGAAGCCTCTGGAGACCTTTACCGCCGCGGTACGTTTTATCGGTCTTGATTGTACGACAGAGCAGATAAGTCAGGCTTTAGCGGAATCGGATTTTAAGAAATTGAAATCCCAGGAACAGGAGCAGGGATTTAAAGAAAAGCCATACAATGTAACCTCCTTTTTCCGGTCCGGGCAAGTGGGGGATTGGAGAAATCATCTGACCAAGGAACAGATCGATCAAGTAATTGCAGAGCATGGAGCAGTGATGAGACAATTCGGTTATCTGGATGATAAGGGGAATCCCATATACTAATAGGTTGGAGTAGCCAATGAATAATAAAATGCAAAAACACAGTCTGGTCCCGGAGATGAAGTTACTGCTTCTCTGCGCAAAGAGAAATCAATCCGCAAAAGAGCGGCTCTTGACAGAGGAATGTATCCGTGGACCTATTGACTGGAATATTTTCTTCACTCTGGCTATGAAGAACAGGATTTATCCTGTTATCTTCCAAAATCTGAAGCAAGCTGATAACGGATCTATTGATGCTAAGGTATTGCGTAAGCTGGAGGAAAAGTGTAAAGGAAACCAGCTTAAGGCGTTAAGGCTGACAAGGGAACTGATGAAGGTGACGGGTCTCTTGGAGCAGCATAGTATTAGAGCCCTCTCTGTCAAAGGGCCCTATCTTGCCTTATCCCTATATCATGACGTTTCCCTAAGGGTATCAAAGGATCTGGATATTCTGGTATCCTCCTCCGATTTGGAGCAGATCGATCGGCTTCTGAAGGAGGCCGGATATCAGGAAGAGGAGGCTACCCGCCATCTGTCCCGCAGGCAAAGAGAGCACTACATTAAAAAGTATTACCACATATCTTATAGCAGTCAGAACGGTATCCAGTTGGAACTGCACTGGAGATTAATGAATAGCAATTATAGCATTACCTTTGAGGAGGCCTGGAGGAATAAGCAGGAGGCTGATCTGTTCGGCAGCAGGCTCCTGGTGCTGAGAGATGAGGAAAATATGCTTTATCTGATCCAGCATGGCTCGAAGCATGCTTGGAAAAGACTGAGATGGTTATGTGATATTTATGAATTCATTCAGAATAGGGAGCTTGACTGGGATTACATCAGGGAAAGGTCGAAGGCGCTCGGGACTTTGTACCAGCTGAAGCAGACAGAGCTTTTGCTGAAGGAGCTGTTACAGGCGGTGCTTCCGATCGAACTGGAGCTTAGTAACTTAGATCAAATTACGGCAGAACGACTGGCAGAGATGGCGCTTCCCTTCATTACGGCAATGGATGAGAATCCGGAAGCTCCCGGACATTCCCTCTTCGGTTATTATGTGGATTACATGTACCTTTGGCAAAAAAGCTTTGGTAAGAAGTTTCGCTATGTTTTAAGCTTTATAGCGCCAAAAGTTGGTGACTTCCATAAGTACAAGATCAGTGACAGGCTGTTCTTTCTTTATTACTTCTGCCGTCCCATCCGATTACTGAATAAATATTTGAAGCCTAAGATATTTAGAAGATCAAAAAATGACAGGAAAGAAACATGATAATACTGGCTTGCATAAAGAAAGAGGATAAAGATGTATACATATAGGGCATTTGGTCTTAACATAGCATCAGAATATGAGCTTGAAGAGCTGGTAGCTTGTCAGTGCGAGAGTCCGGAGCTGATGATAACTATCGGCAAGGTACCGGATACCTTTGAGGATATGCTGCTGGATAGAGCGAACAGAAAGATTGGGAAGGATAAGTTCCTGCTTAATCTTCCGAAGATTGCGAAGTATTATGTGGAAAAGGGTAGGCATATCATGATAGAGCCCTTGGAGACAGCCACCCTAGAGGAAATCAAGCTCTATCTGCTTGGCTCCTGTATGGGAGCGGTTCTGTATCAAAGAAGGATTCTTCCTTTACATGGCAGCTGCATCAATATTGGCGGTCAAGGAGTCCTGCTTACGGGAGTATCAGGAGCGGGTAAGTCTACCATCGCCTCGGCAATCTATCAAAAGGGCTATAAGATGCTGACCGATGATGTAGCCGCAGTGGGGATTGAAGGGTTCAGTGAGCCTACAGTGTTTCCCGGTTATCCCGGCCAGAAGCTCTGGGAGGATGCCATCGAGCGGATCGGCAGACAGGAGGATAAGAAGTACCTGAACAGAATATCAAATGATATTGCGAAGTACTCCATGAGAAGTAATCATTATTTTTATGATAAGGAGCTACCAATTAAGTATATCTTTGAAATCGTACAGGACACGACAGAGCAGCTCATGCTGGAGGAAGTAAAGGGGAATAACAAGTTAAAGCTTCTTATAAAGAATACCTACCGTCCCATGCTTGCTAGGACGATGCTGCTGCAGGAGTGGAACTTTATGCAGTGTGCAAGGATAGCGAGTCAGATAAGGGCTTATCGGGTGATCAGACCACAGGGTCAGCACCTGGAAGACAGAATAGCTGATCTTATATTGGAGAAGGTAAAATGAAGAATCTGATTAAATTCATAAAGCTACCATTTAAAACGAAGAGAATCTTGCTGGAAGCATATTTATGTTTGGGCTATTGCAGATTCGTCATATGGCGATTCCGGTTCAAACGGTATGCCGGGGTATTTGGTGAAGTTAACCGTGAGACCGAGTTCTCCAATGAGGGTGTAGATTTGAAAAAGGCAGGAGAAGTAGCAAGGGCCATTCGAACTATGAGCAAGTATACCTTTTGGGAAAGTAAATGCTTAGCACAGGCCTATGCCGCAAAGCTGATGCTCAACAGACGAAAGCAAAGCTGTACGGTTTATCTGGGTGTGATGAAGAATCAGAATGGTGAAATGATTGCTCATGCCTGGGTAAGATGTGGAATGCTCTTTATCACAGGCGGAGACGGAAGTAAGGAATATACCATTACCAGTAGGTTCGCCTGATCGGACCGGTTTGGTGATTATAAAAGGAAGGCATGATAACTAAGTGAAAACATTACTATTTTATGTAAAGGATCTATATCAATATTCGAGACGTAAATTTATCATGAACTTTCTGTTTATGCTGCTTGATGGTATCACAAGCGGCATCGGAATTCTTATGCTTGTGCCCATGTTGTCCTTTACAGGCTTAACGGCACAGAGCAAAAGCATTCCCGTGATAAGCAGCATACTGCCTTCCTTGCAGGAGCTGAAGCTTTCAACGCAGCTGATGATTATTCTTGGAATCTATATACTCCTTATTATTCTACAGTCTATGCTAAGCAGAAGGCTTACAAGATTAAACACAGAGATCATCCAGAGCTATACCAAGCATATGCGGGTTAACCTGTTTCAGCATCTGGTAAAAGCGGAATGGTCCTGTTTCATTGGTAAGAAGAAATCGGACATCACCAATGCCTTTACGAATGAAATCAGTAAGATAGCGTCCGGAACCATCTTTTTTCTAAGAATATGTTCGCAGGCGGTGCTAACGGTCTTTCAGCTGGCGATTGCCTTCATGATGTCTGTGCCGCTGACTGTCTGTGTATTATTATGCGGAATCATCATCCTGATATTTATGAAGACTACCTTTCGGGACTCAAAGAAGCTGGGGGTCTCTATGCGTTCGATCAATCAGGAGCTTCTGGCTCAGATTACAGAGCAGCTGAATGGGGTCAAGGAAGTGAAAAGCTATGGGATTGAGCCTTCGCAGATCGAATGCTTTGAGGAAATCAATGCGAAAACAGAACATAATGTGAATCAGTTTACTAAGCTGCAGTCTACCTCCTCTATGTACTATAAGATTTGTGCTGCAGTGATCATCAGTGTTATTTTTTATGTTGCAACTATTTTCATGAAAATTGAGACAACAGCCCTCCTGATTATTATCTACATCTTTGCGAGGCTGTGGCCGGTCTTTTCCTCCTTTCAGAACAATGTTCAAAATCTTCTTGTCATGCTGCCATCATACATGTCCTTAACATCCATGATGAAGGAGCTGCAGGAGCATGAGGAAAAGATAGTATTAAATGCTACTCCCGGCGGATATAAACTGCTATCCTCTTCCATACGGTTTGAGGGGGTCTGTTTCCGCTATTTCAATGAGAGTGAATTTGAATTGAAGGATCTGAACTTTGCGATTCCGGCAAAAAGCACGGTAGCCTTTGTCGGGAAATCAGGCTCGGGAAAAAGTACGATTGTAGATTTACTCTTAGGATTATTAAAACCGACGAAGGGCTTGATCAAAGCAGATGATACAGTGATTGACAAAGCCTCCATGCAGCAATGGAGGCAAAGCATCAGTTATGTTCCGCAGGATCCCTTTCTCTTTAACAGTACGATCAGAGATAACCTGATAAGGTTTTCTCCGGCTGCCAGTGAGGATCAGATTTACAGGGCACTCCTTCTTTCCGATGCCATGGAATTCATTGAAAAGCTTCCCATGGGACTGGATACGGTGGTTGGAGATAACGGTGTCAGGCTGTCCGGCGGGCAGCGGCAAAGAATTGTATTAGCACGTGCATTACTGAAAGAACCGGATATTCTGGTGCTCGACGAAGCCACCAGCTCCTTAGATAACGAAAGTGAATTCAGAATACAAAGGGCAGTGGAAGCCCTATCCGGTAAGTTAACCGTGATCATTATTGCTCACAGACTCTCAACGATTCGGAATGCAGATTTGATATATGTGATTGACCAGGGACAGATCGTCGAGCAAGGTAATTATGAGCAACTGGCAAAAGGCAATGGGACCTTCCAACGAATGGTGGAGGCACATGAAACCTGATGGATTTCATGGAGTCCCCGTGCCAAACAGCTTCACCTGCTCAACCATATGCCCGATGTTACCTTCCCCGGCAAACCGGCTGCTGTCAAAGAAGTTCTCTTTTAAGTCCAGCCACTCCAAAGGGTGTTCTTCTTCGTACAAGGTGATATCTTCGGTGAGTTTTCCGGCATAGACCTCGACATAGCAGTCCTGATTATAATAAGTAAAATCCATCATATGATAGAGTTGGATATGAGACCGGTCAATGCCGGTCTCTTCTTTTAACTCTCGATAGGCCGCATCAAAACCGCCTTCTCCTATCTCGATCTTCCCGCCTACCAGATTATATAAGCCCTGATAGGGATCCTTCCTTCTTTTACAAAACAGCAGCTTTTCGCTATTCTCACTATATACCATAATACAATTATAGCCTTGCATATTTCCTCCTTCGGAGCACGACTCGATTTTACCTATCATTATACGCGGTGAGATATCATTTCACAAGAAAAGATAGCTTTAATTATAATATTCTATTTTACATTAATGCGTTGATGTGATATAGTATTAATTGGGTAAATCATATAAAATAAATATGAAATCAACAAAGGAGATTAATATGGAGCAAAAACAATTTCGAGTTATACCGGTTATTGCGGCAATTGCCATTCAGTTATGCCTGGGTACGGCATATGTTTGGAGTATCTTCCAGAACGGAATAGCAAGCAGCATCTTTGAAGGAGATAATGCAGCAGCAGGATTATCCTTTTCCTTGTTACTTGCGATGCTCACGGTAGGTGGCACCATCGGGGGTAAACTGCAGGACAAATTCGGACCTCGCCTGATCGTCATATTTGGTGGAGTTATTTTGGCGATCGGATTTTTTGCAGCTTCTTTTGTAACCGCATCAGCTCCTTGGCTGTTATGGTTGACCTACGGTATCTTGGGCGGTATCGGTATGGGATTTACCTATTCTACCACCATTGCCTGTGCGCAAAAGTGGTATCCGGATAAAAGAGGCTTTATCACCGGCTTAATTGTTGCGGCGCTGGGCTTTGGAGGAGTTTTATTTACTCCTATTATAGAGTTACTGATTGAAAAATTCGGTGGTGTCGGCAGCGGAGAATTAGAGACCTTCCGTGTCCTTTCTGTCATATTTATTATCGTATGTACCTTAGGTGGTTTATTTGTAAAGAATCCTCCCAAGGGGTATGTACCGGAAGGATATACTCCTCCGGCAGCAGGCTCTGCAAAGGCGAGCGTGGATTACAAGCCGATGCAGGTATTGAAAACACCTCAGTTCTATATCATTACCGGTACTATGATGCTGGCCTGCATGGGTGGCCTGATGATGATCAATTTCGCCAAACCGATCGCTATCGCCAAGGATATGGCATCTACGGCTACCGTAGGTGTTCTGATCATCTCCCTGTGCAATTCCTTTGGCCGTTTGTTCTGGGGATGGGTATCAGACAAGCTGGGATGTAAGAAGACGATAATCTTACTCTTAACGGGAACAGCAGTCCTATCCTTATTGGTGAATCTGGCTGTAAGCTACTTTATATACATACTGATCGGAGGAATTGGTTTCCTCTATGGCGGCTTCTTAAGCAATTTCCCTGCTTATACGGCAGATCTGTTCGGAACCAAGTATATGGCGACGAATTATGGAATGGTATTGGTTGGTTTTGGTCTGGGAGCTGTGATTTCTTCCTATATTGCAGGATACTTTAAAAATATAGCTGCCCAAGATATCAACCTCATGTTCCCTGCCTTTCTGATTGCTTCCATCGCAGCCATCGTAGGTATTGTACTGATCTTCATTGTAAAGAAGCCGAATAAGGCATAAGCGGAAGCCTTGTCTTACCTTCAGCAGAGGGATCTGGGTACAGGGTCATAGTGTATGATCGAATCGTAATAAAGGTGTTGTATAAGGATGAAGTAAGTATATTGATCCTTATACAACACCTTTTTTCTGCCCATATCAGAAGTGATTTTGGGGCTTATTGGTGAGAAGACAACAAATATCCTATCATATAATCCATTTTAAGCATGTGGATAAAATGTTATAATTCTATATATGAACTGAGAAAGACAGGGCCAGATGCCTGATTGGGGGGAGCATATGCAGAGAAAATGCAAGGTAATTGCAGCCGGACATGTCTGTCTGGACATAACACCGGTATTCGCAAGCAAGGAGCCGATGAAGCTGGATCAGCTTCTGATACCGGGCAAGCTGGTCCTGATGGATGCGGCTGATGTGCATACAGGAGGATCCGTTTCCAATACAGGTCTTGCCTTAAAGCTCTTTGGTGCTGATGTAAAGCTGGTGGGTAAGGTCGGGCTAGATGATTTCGGACAAACCATAGCGAATATATTCAAGGGCTATGGGGTTGAGGAGGGCTTGATCGTAGATGAGAACTCCACCACCTCCTATTCTGTGGTCATCGCTGCTCCCGGTGTTGATAGGATCTTTTTGCATCATCCGGGTGCAAATGATACCTTCAGCTCCGAGGATATCGATGAAAAGCTGTTAGAGGATGTGCAGCTCTTTCATTTCGGTTATCCTCCCATCATGAAGCGGATGTATGAGCATCAAGGTGAGGAGCTGGTCCGTTTATTTCAGCGGATGAAAGCAAAAGAGATCATGACCTCACTGGATATGGCGGCGATCGATCCGAATTCGGACGCAGGTAAGCAGGACTGGCACGAGATTTTAAGGAGGCTGCTTCCCTATGTGGATTTCTTCTTGCCGAGTGCGGAAGAGGTTTGCTTTATGCTTGATCCCGAGAGGCTACAGGAATGGAAGCGGCGAGCGGCAGGCAGGGATATCACAGAGCTTCTGTCCATAGAGCAGGATATAGATCCCCTAGGTCTACAGCTGATTGATCTGGGTGCGAAGGTGGTTCTGATCAAATGCGGGGCGCCCGGGCTTTACTACCGGACAGGCACTGCAGAAGCTCTTGCTTCCATAGGGAAGGGTTATCTGTCTGAACCGTCGGAATGGGCAAACCGGAGCGGCTTTGAGAAAAGCTACCGGCCTGACCGGGTGGTATCTGCCACAGGAGCAGGAGATACGACAATTGCTGCCTTCCTGGCAGCCTTATTAAAGCGTTATCCACTGGATTCCTGTCTGCGGTTGGCTACTGCCGCAGGAGCATCCAATGTCACGGAGTATGATGCCTTAAGTGGCTTGAGGACCCTGCCTGAGCTGGAAGAGAGGATACAAAAGGGATGGCTCAAGTCGTGGTAATATCCACAGTGTTCAGATGATGGGAAGAACCATGATAAGGTGATAGATAGGAAACGAAGGTTGATTCTAATATAAGTACAGTGAGGCAAAGCGATGTTAGTGAATATGAATGAAGTTTTATATCCCGCAAAGAAGGATAAATATGCAGTGGGTCTGTTTAATGCGGTCAATATGGAGTTGGCAAGAGGAATCATTCGGGCGGCTGAAAGTACAGGTTCGCCGGTGATTATGGGAACAGCCGAGGTATTATTCCCCTATGGCCCCTTGGAGGAGGTATCCTATTATCTGATTCCGATGGCGAAGAAGGCTAAGGTTCCGGTGGTAATCCATCTGGATCACGGCTTAAAGAGGGAGACCTGTCTCAAGGCTTTGGAGCTGGGCTTTACCTCCATCATGTATGATTGCTCCACTGATCCTTACGAGGAGAATATCAGAAAGGTAAAGGAAATGGCTGAGATCGCCCATTCCTACGGTGCCACAATTGAAGGGGAGCTGGGCCATGTCGGGGATAATGAGGGATCTGCGGAAGGAGCTTCCCATTTGGAGGATCCGACATGCTTTTATACGGATCCGGATCAGGCCAGGGATTTTGTAAGCAGGACCGGAGTAGATGCCTTGGCCATTGCGGTCGGAACAGCCCACGGAGCCTATAAGCTGCCTCCAAAGCTGGATTTTGAGAGGATTAGGGCAATCGCAAGAGCAATTGATATTCCCCTGGTGCTTCATGGAGGTTCCGGCTTAAGCGACTCTGATTTCAGACAGGCCATACAGGAGGGCATCAGTAAGGTGAATATTTTTACGGATATCAATGTAGCTGCTGTGAATGCCATTATCCGTAATTTTCAGGATATCAACAGAGGAATTACAGAGCTGATCCCTGCCCAGGTAGAAGAGATTAAGCAGGAGGTCATTAAGAAGCTGGAGCTGTTCGGTTGTGTAAACAGAATAAGCTTAGGGAAAGGACTTAACGAGAATGAAAAATATACTGACTAAGAATAAACTGCTGCACACCCTGTTCGAGCTGCGTGGCAATGCCCGCGCCTGCGTCTTTACAGAGCCCATGTGGGGACTGTCGATGAATCTGTGCCTTCCCTATGCCTCTGTATTTATGCTGGCGTTGGGCTTAAGTGATGTTCAGGTAGGTATCGTATCCTCCATTTATATGTTTTCCCAGATGATTTTCGCCTTTCTGTCCGGCATCATCGTAGATAAATTCGGCCGCAGGAAGAGTACCATGGTGTTTGATTTCCTGGCCTGGAGTATTCCTTGCCTGATCTGGGCCTCCAGTCAGGGCTTCTGGTTCTTTGTTGTAGCAGCCTTACTGAACGGTATGATGAAGATACCTACGGTGTCCTGGGATTGTCTGCTGATTGAAGATGCACCCAAGGACAAAATCACCCGTATCTATTCCTTGGTCATGATCGCGGTGAATGTTTCTGCACTTTTTGCACCAATCTCCTCCATCCTGGTGGCAAAGCTGACCTTGGCACCGGCCTTGAGAATTCTCTATATCAATGCCTTCATCATCATGACTGCCAAGCTGCTGCTCCTATATAGATTCTCAACGGAAACATCGGTAGGCAAGCTCCGGCGTGAGGCAACAAAGGACATGTCCTGGGGTAAGCTGCTATCCGGCTATAAAAGTGCTCTGCATAAGATAAGAAAATCCCGTGGGACGAAATTTGCCATCGCCATCAGTATAGTAGTGGAGATTGTGCATATGCTGGGGGCGACCTTCTGGCAGATTATTGTATCCAGACGGATCGGGATTCCCGAATCCCTGTTACCCATCTTTCCGATGGCAAAAAGCTTCCTGTCAATTTTTCTGTTCTTCACAGTGATTGCCCATATCAGGCAGTCGAAGCTGAAATGGCCCCTATATGGTGGCTTTCTATGCTCTATTATTGGAAGTATCCTCTTGATTATCATCACTGATGCCGGAGTGGTGGGATATATCATCCTATCGGTATCTCTGATTTTTGATGCTCTGGGCGTAGCAGTATTATCCACCTTAAGAGAATCACTGGTTGCCATCCACGTCGATCCGGATGAGCGCTCGGTAATTTTGGCCCTGCTTCAGACGACGGTTATGCTGGTGAGTGTCCCCTTCGGTTACATTGGCGGCTTGCTCAGTGATATCTCAAGAATATTGCCCTTTGTTCTATGCATCGGCCTGTTGTTTATAGGAATTATGGTTACTGCCTTATATTTTCGGACTTCAAGAGAGAATGCATGATGTGACAAGGGGACGGCGTGACAAGGGGATGTCACACGTCCCCCTGTCACATCCCCTTGTCACCCCTTGTTACATCATCTTGTTACATTCTTCAACCATTTCATTGTCCGATATCTCCAGTAGGATACGGGCATCTTTAGAATCTCATCACTCAATAAGACCATATAGACGATGGGAACCGGAAGCTTAAGCAGAAAGGCAGCAATCGCTCCAAACAGGATGGAGACACACCAGAGGAAGAAGGCATCCAGGTATAAGCCGAATTTCGTATCGCCTCCTGCCCTACAGATTCCGACCACCACGACCGAATTAAAGGATTGACCGATTGCAAAGTAGGACATGACAAACATCATAAAGCTCATATAGGTCTTCGCCTGCTCGCTAAGGGATAGCATATCCTTTGCAATGATTGAGGTGGCCAGGATTACGAAGGATCCGAGGACACCGAAGAGGAAGGATAAACGCATAAAGCGTTTCGCATACAGCTTCGCCATCTCCTCTTTATTCTCACCGATGGCCTTACCGATCAGGATAGCGGTTGCACTGGCCAGTCCGAAGGAAACGATCATGGCTAGCTGCCTCGTAACCTGTGTTACAGAGTTGGCTGCGACCGCAGCCTTCCCAAGATGACCGATGATTGCAGCATTCGTTGAGGTGCCGGCCCCCCAGATCAGCTCATTGATCAGTACAGGCATGGAATATATGATAAAGTCCTTCATTAGCAGCGTGTCCTTAGGAAAAAGATCCTTCCAATGAAAACGAACCTCTCTATTCACATACTTCGAATAAAAAACAACTATAATAAATTCGATGATTCTGGCAATCAGGGTAGCCAGTGCCGCACCGCGGATTCCCATGGGTTCCAAGCCAAGCTTACCAAAGATAAATATGAAATTCAAGACGACATTCACTACCAGGGATACCGAATAGACTACGGTAGCGATGATGACCCTTTCGATGCTTCGCATGATATTAAGATAGATCAGAGTTATCGTAGTGAAGATATAGGAGAAGGCGATGATCCGAAGGTATGCTACGCCCTCCTTGATCACATCCTCTTCATGTGAGTAGATCCGCATGATCTGATCAGGGAAGAGCATTACCGCAACAGTGAACAGAACAGCTATGATAAAGGCAATGCGCATCGTGATACCCATTACCTTTTCAATGGTCCGGATATCCTTCTTGCCCCAGTACTGGGCGGTCAGAACTCCTGCACCGGAGGTTAATCCGAAGAGGATCAGGAACATGATGAACTGAACCTGACCGGCCAGGGAGGAGCCGGAGAGGGCTGTCTCACTTACCTTTCCCAGCATGACGACATCAGCGGTGCTGATACCCACATTAATCAGGTTCTGTAGTGCCATGGGTAATACCAGGCTGAATACCAGTTTATAAAAATGTCTCTTTTCCTCTTTATCCTGAAGATGATTCATGTCTGTCTCTCCTCGTAAAATTTATCCTAAACACTATAATAAGCATTATAGCACATTGAGAAGGAAGGTAAAGCAGAACCAAAGAATCTTATTGAAATAAATGGTTATAAATGGTACAATTCTAATGGCCATAAACGGAAGTGGTCTGTTATGGTCATCAGAATTGTACCGATTATGAGAAGTAACAGAAGAATAGGATAGTAAAGGGGAGTAAGAAATGTTGAATCTGTTGATCTTTGCAGGTTTGTTAATCATGGTAATCGTATCCGCCCTCAGTCTGGGGATTAAGGGAATCAGACTGCTGGCGGCAAGAAGCAGGCATAAGGAGAGAACTGCCTCAGGTATCAGCTTTAAAAGAAATGGGATCCTCTTATCTGTATCCCTTCTGCTAAGCATGCTATTTATCTGGCTTACGCAGCTTATGGCTTCCACTCCTGCCATCCGGGATGAGAATGGGAAGCGGATACCCGGCAGTATCGCTGAGCTTAGGAGAGTAGAGCTGAACGGCCGAAAGGAATGGATCAGTATCAGAGGATATGATAAGAATCGTCCGATTCTCTTGTTTTTGGCTGGAGGACCCGGAGGAACGCAGATGGCTGCCGAAAGATATGAGCTGGCAGAGCTGGAGAAGTATTTTATCGTAGTGAACTGGGATCAGCCCGGTTCCGGAAAATCCTATGGAGCAGTGAATAGGAAGGAGCTTACGGTTAATACCTATATCGAAGATGGGTATGCGCTGACGAAGTACCTATCTGAAGAATTTGGGCAGGAGAAGATCCTGCTTCTGGGCGAGTCCTGGGGAAGTGCTTTGGGGATCTTCTTAGCTGCCGAACATCCGGAGCTGTACCATGCTGTAATCGGCACCGGTCAGATGGTAGCCTTCCTTGAGACGGAGATTCTTGATTACAACAAGGCTCTGGAACTGGCACAGAAGGAGGGCAATAAGAATATCATAGATAAGCTGGAAGCGAATGGACTCCCTCCCTATTATGGTAAGGATGTTACCTGGAAGAGTGCAGTATATCTGCAGTATCTGAACGGACATATGAACAAGAACCCGCAAGTACATAACAGCGGTTATAATACCCTAAGAGATCTGGGCGCCAGGGAGTACGGGATTCTGGATAAAGTCAATTTCTTACGCGGAATTATGAATACCTTTAACCATGTGTACCCACAGCTATATGAGACAGACCTGCGGAAGGATTATCCGAAGATTGATGTACCGGTATATTTCTTCCTGGGAAGACATGATATCAATGCTCCGGTTTCGCTGGCAGAAGATTATTATAAAATATTAGAAGCACCAAAAAAAGAGCTGATCTGGTTCGAGCATTCTGCTCATAGCCCCTGGATCAATGAAGCGGATCGCTTTGTGCAGGAGCTGCTTCGGGTTACGGAAGATCTTTATTAAACAGATATATTGTGCGTGAATAAGGGGCTGTAATATATTCAGCGGCGATACAAGAGGCACCAATATATCCCATAATACACTATTTGCCTGTCCTGCAGCTAGTGGATGAGGGATGTGTTGGTGCCTCGTGTATTTTATACTACAGCCCCTAGGAGTTAGCCTTATTTTCTGTCGCTCTTAACAGAGCTGGCCTTAGGATTTGGGGTTTCTACCTTCGGACTGTGCCGGTAGTTGCTGACACTGTCCGTAACACTGCTTTTCCCTTGCTTCTTAGACGAGGTGTTGCTGATACTGTTCTTAAAATCCACATCATTATCCGAATTATTATTCTTGGTTCCGGTATCCTTAGAGGGGGTGCCCTTATTATCCTTCATGTCCCATACTCCTTTCAATTCTTTTCCTTAGTATTCGTAAAGAGATGATTTCTATACCTGACACGCATACTTATGATACTATTGATTTTAAAGGTGGCGACATGATATATTATTAGGGATGATAACAACAGACTTGCTTTTTGAATGTTAAATCAGGAATTAATAAGAGATAGAAGATATGATAAAGAGACAGGAGATAAAAGATGGTCAACAGCGAGATACTGGAAATCAGAAGACAATTTAAGCATGAGAATTGCTCCATAACCAAGGTGAGTGGCTGCTATGTGGATGGAGAGAAGACTATTAAGACGAGATTTACCGAGACCTTCCTTGGACTGCCGGAGGAGGAGACCTTTAAGTACTTTGAGATATTCAAGAAGACCTTATCAGGAACCATCGGAAGGAACCTGATCAATATGGAATTTCCTATGGACACAGAATTTGAGGGTGGAACCCAGGAGTTTCTGTTACACTTAAGAGACAGCGAGCTGAAGGATGAGACATTGCTGGAGGAATTCTATGACAAGATCATTGGGACCTATGATTATGTGGGTAATTTTCTGATCCTCTTGATCTATTCGGCTTACGATGTTCCCGGCAAGGGCAGTGACAAGCTCATGCTGGAGGATGCTTCTGATGAGGTATACCGCTATATCCTCTGCTCCATCTGTCCGGTGAAGCTTTCCAAGCCCGGATTAAGCTACAATGAGGAGACGAACCATATCGAAAAACGGATTCAGGATTGGGTGGTCGGAGCACCGGAAAATGGTTTCTTATTTCCGGCCTTCAATGACCGAAGTACCGATATACATAATGTCCTGTATTACAGTGCACGTCCTGAGGAGCTGCATGGGGATTTTGTTGATCAGCTGCTTGGCTGCAAGGTTCCGATGTCTGCCGGAGGGCAGAAGGAAACCTTCCAAACCTTGATCACGGAGACCTTGGGAGATGCCTGTGATTATGAAATTGTGAGAAACATCCATGAGAAGCTGAACGAAATCATCGATGATCATAAGCTGAAGGAAATTCCGGAGCCGCTGCTTCTGGAGAAGACAGAGGTGAAGGCCCTCTTTGCCGAATGTGGTGTTGAGGAGGAGAAGCTTCAAAACTTCGAGCAGCATTATGATACGGTGGCCGGTGAGAACACTACCCTGATGGCAGCCAATGTAGCCAGTACCAGAGTATTCGAGGTTAAGACACCGGATGTTGTCATTAAGGTAAATCCGGAGCGGGCAGAGCTGGTAGAGACCAAGATTGTGGACGGCAGAAAATGTCTGGTCATCGAAATCAATGATCAGGTTGAGGTGAATGGAATTGTGGTAAAGCCTTGATTTTGACATCCTCCTCCAGCCATCAGTTCAAGGAGAATAATGAATAATTCTAGAGTGAAAAGTGCCCTTTACCTCCGGTATCATACGATGATATCGGAGACAAGGGGCACTATTTGTCTCCTGTCCGACGAACCGTTTCTACCGGATTACCGGATTGTTCGTATATGCTACAGAAGCTCATATTGATCCTCTGCCAGGTCAGAAATCTCTGAATATAGCACATCACGGAAATCAATGAAGGTTTTCTCGTTTCTTTCCTCGGTGATCCATTTATCCGATAGGCTCTCACAATCTCCGATAAATCTCCTGACAGCTTCCTCCGATAATACCGGCAGCTTCAATGAATCTATGATTCTGCCCTTTGTCACATAAAAGAGCTTAAAGCCATCCTCGGTCCGCAGCTTCAAAAGAATTGGTCTTGAGGCAAGCCGCTGATATCCATTCAGGCCATTCTTAATGAGCTTTAGACAATGGATCATATCTCTGTAGATTGCTGCCAACTCGAATTGAAGAGAGGACACAGCCTCCTCCATTTTCCCTGTAATGGACCGGGACAGAAGCTGTAGCCTTTGCTCTGAGGAGAAGAGCTCCAGCAAGATCTGCCTGTTATCCTCGCAAACCTCTGAATCCATGGAGATGGGAAATAAATGATAATCGAATTCATAACGATCCGCATCCCAGGTGATCGGATAAAGACATCGAAGTCTGTCCAGAAACTGACTGATGGTATATCTGCTTCGGAAGGGTCCGAAGCAATCCTCTTCCCTCTCCGCCACCACAGAGATCGGATGGGAAGGGTTACTGTTTTCCACCTTAAGATAAAAATAGCGTCCATCGTTTTTCATCTGGGCATTAAATCTGGGTTGCAGCTCCTTGATTAGCTGACATTCCAGTAATCTCGCCTCCAGATGGGTGTCAGTAACGATATAATCAATATCTCTGATGGCAGAGACCATCCGGGTGACCTTCTCCCATTTCGGAGATGCCGTAAAGTAGGACTGTACCCTCTTCTTCAGACATTTGCTTTTACCGACATAGATAATGTTCCTATGGGAGTCAAGCATTTTATAAATACCGGGATACTCCGGCAGCTGTTTTACCTTCTCTTTCAAAAAATCTGTATGATTCATCTGTTCACCTTTATGCCTTCCTGAGTATGACATCGTTCTTATGCTATAATGATATCAGAACAGATTGTCCTTGCCAAATGCAAAATGAATGCCAATATGGGAAACGAAAGTCTTATTATAAGCTAAAAATAATTTTGCAAAAAAATAAAATCAGGTATTGACATACAGAAAATCACTGTGTTATACTCTCGATATCTTATTAATCAGAAACACAACTCTTAAGACGAAGAGGTCAAAGCAACGTGCTTTGGCCCTTTTTTTGCAGATGTATTGGATTTACCGGTTCATCTTGTTTGTACCAGTAACAGGACAAAGGGGTCAAAGATTTTCTTTGACCCCTTTTCTCTTTCGGAATGCATTTCCTGACAAAGAGGTCAAAAGCTGAAAGCTTCTGACCTCTTTTTGTGTATATGGAGGCTGAGCTTTGTCAGGAGGATTTCCGATTTGGAGATAGAAGAGAGTCCTGTTCAAGAGGAGCTTAAGAGAAGTGCTTCATTAGTAAATAATAATTATAGTAGGAGGGATTATTATGTTTTCATCAGTTAATGTTATTTGGGTTCTGGTAGCAGCCGCTCTTGTCTTCTTCATGCAGGCAGGCTTTGCTATGGTTGAGACGGGTTTTACAAGGGCAAAAAATGCAGGTAATATCATAATGAAGAACCTGATGGATTTTAGCCTTGGTACACCAATCTACTGGCTGATCGGTTTTGGTATCATGTTCGGAGGAAGCAGTGCTCTGATCGGTGGCTTTGATCCGATGGTGCAGGGAGATTATTCTTCCATACTTCCCAGCGGAGTTCCTCTGCCGGCATTCTTGATTTTCCAAACGGTATTCTGTGCCACAGCCGCAACAATCGTATCAGGTGCTATGGCAGAGAGAACCAAGTTCTCAGCCTACTGTATCTACAGTATGGTCATCAGTGCAGTGATCTACCCGGTATCCGGTCACTGGATCTGGGGTGGCGGTTGGCTGGCAGAAATGGGCTTCCATGATTTTGCAGGCTCCACAGCGGTTCATATGGTTGGAGGTGTCTCTGCTCTGGTAGGCGCCAAGATCCTTGGACCCCGTATCGGTAAGTATGATAAGAACGGAAAACCGAAGGCCATCCCCGGTCATAGCTTAACCTTGGGTGCCTTAGGCGTATTTATCTTATGGTTCTGCTGGTTCGGATTTAACGGTGGCTCCACGGTATCTGCCACCGGAGATGATACACTGCTGTCGATGGGAAGTATCTTTGTCACAACCAATATGGCTGCTGCAGTTGCCAGCATTACTGTTATGCTGTTCACCTGGATCAGATATAAGAAGCCTGATGTTTCCATGACCCTGAACGGATCTCTGGCAGGTCTGGTAGCCATCACTGCAGGCTGTGATCTGGTTAGCCCCTTAGGTGCAGCTATTATCGGTATTATTTCAGGTTTTGCGGTAGTATTCGGTATCGAATTCATTGATAAGGTTCTGAAAATCGATGATCCCGTAGGTGCAGTTGGTGTTCACGGAATCTGTGGTGCCTTGGGTACCATCCTAACCGGTTTATTCGCTCTCGAAGACGGCTTGTTCTATGGAGGCGGCACCTCCCTCCTGGTTACACAGACCATAGGAGTCCTTGCAGTAGCAGCCTGGGTTACCGTCACAATGACCATAGCCTTCCTGATCATAAAGAAGACGACAGGGCTTAGAGTCAGCAAGGAAGAGGAAATCACCGGTCTTGATGTCCATGAGCATGGTTTGGTTAGTGCATATGCAGACTTTATGCCTTCTGTAGATATGGCCGGTGTAGTGGATGTAGAGGTAGCTGCAGGTAAATCCATATCAGAATCAGTTCCTGTAACCAGACTTAAGATTGATAAGGGAGACGGAACCGCTCCGAAGTTAACCAAGGTAGAGATCATTACCAAGCAGAGTAAGTTCGAGGTATTGAAAACAGCCATGAATGCCATCGGTGTGACCGGTATGACTGTAACCAATGTCCTGGGTTGTGGTATCCAGAAGGGATCTACGGAATACTATCGTGGAGTTCCTCTTGAGATGAATCTGCTGCCAAAGGTACAGGTGGAGATCGTAGTCAGTAAGGTGCCTGTGAACCTGGTTGTGGATACAGCCAGAAAGGCCTTATATACCGGCAACATCGGAGACGGTAAGATCTTTGTATATGATGTTGAGAATGTGATAAAGGTTCGTACCGGAGAAACCGGCTATGACGCTCTGCAGGGTGAGGAGTAAGAAGCATAACGAAGGATAGCTTATTTGCTTTTCCATACAATATACTACTCTCTTTGAAAAAGGATGTGATTGTTATCAGTCACATCCTTTTTGCATGAAATGAAAGTCAGTGTAGCCGGCTGCTACCTCAGGTAACCTATCAAGTCAAGCTATTTACGGCTTTTTGGAGCCCTGGGCCTGGCAAAGGGGAATTCCTGCTTTTCCTTAGCTTTGTTGAAGTTATCGGTCATGAGGAATTTGATAGCATCCGCATCCTCTCTTTCCAATACTCCAAACTCGGCCAGCTTATCCATTACCTTAAGCTCTGCGTTCAATTCTGCCTCAAGCAGGGAATAGATCTCAGCCTTCTGGCTTTTGGTCAAAGCATTCCAATTATCATGGGCTTTCGCTAATTTTTCTTCATAAGCAGCCCTTTTATCCTTCTGGTCCTTTTCTCGTTCTGACAGTGTTACTGCTTCGGTGTTGTTTTCAGCCGCAAAAGCAGTTTTTGAGCTTATGCCTAGAAAACCGACAGTACAGGCTATTGCTAAAGCACATAACTTTGCGTTACACATAAGCAACCTCACTTTCTCACAACAGCCGGTGCACTGACTTTCGGGATTAGTATTAACCGTATTGAGGTTGAAGTTGTGAAGGTTAAGATAAAACATATATCTGCCTTATGTGTCAGGATATGGGTACTTTAAA
Organism: Bacillota bacterium; assembly: GCA_023441965.1. GTDB lineage: Bacteria > Bacillota > Clostridia > Lachnospirales > Lachnospiraceae > Mobilitalea. Next base: position 8,093 of record JAEZNB010000007.1, on the reverse strand, counting down.
AATATTCATAATCACTGAGCCTTACCGAAAGCAGATCAACCATTTGGCGCTTATCTGATCTCTCTGGCAGGCATCTCAGCCGGTATACCCGGTGTTGCAATGGAGGGGTTTGGCTGTTCAATCTCCGTCCGATCCCCGCCTTCTGTTCTCTGGTGATCTCCTGCATGATGATCTAATGCTGAATCCTTCAGATGATTGTCGCTGTCATTGTCATATCGTTTACAATTCATATGGTGGTGTCCTCCTTCATTGTAAAATCACGGTTACCGGATTATTTTCCGCATGCTTCTATTGAACTATTCATACCTCTGTTTGTAACAAAATCGTAATAATATATTAAAAATTACGCAAAAACTTTGCATGATAGCAAAATGCGTTTACAGTAAGTGTTTCCCTCCAACCCCTATTTAGAGAATATAGACTGAAAAGCTGACAGAAGTCTTGATTTATAAGGCTTTTGATATGATTTATCCTTAAGGGAATGAGTTGATTCGGATTGATTTTCTGCATGATTATGGGAAATAGAATGGATGAGTGTGGGAAGGAATTCCTGAATAATGGTAGGATAGCCAGGATCTAACTCTTGAACTGACAGTTCTACTATGGTAGTCTAAGGGGGCAGCAAGATAGATACCAAAAAGGAGGTACACAATATGAAAAAGATAATCGTAACTTTATGTTCGCTGGCTCTATCCGTAGCAGGTACTTTTGGCGTTAATCAGCTGTCATTAAACAATAATGATGCTATCAATACCAATTCAGATAATACAGCAGTAGTACAAAGCACCGATCATGCAGAGGAGCAGAACAGCTTCGCTGCCGACAGCAAGTCAGATGCAGCTTCAGCTGTTGTGAAGGAAGAAGCCGCGGAAGCAGAAGCAGTAACCCCTGCAGTAAAGGCGGAAGACAAGTCGGAGGTTAAAGCAGTAGCGAAAGCGACTGATCAGAAGAAAGCAGCTTCAGTGAAGCAGGCCAATGAATCAAAGAAAGCTACAGCAGCCAGGTCAGACAAGACTACTGTACAAAATACTATGAAGACAGTACCGGTAAGCAGCAATGCATCAAAGACTGCGGTTCAGAATGCGAACAAGGCAGTTCCGGTAAGCAGCAATGCATCGAAGACAGCAGTACAGAATGCGAATAAGACAGTCCCTGTAAGCAGCAACAAAGCAAACAATGCTTATGTATATAAGAACGTTGATTTATCCCAGTGTAATAATACACAGGAAGTAGTACAGGTATTACAGCAGAATGGCTTTAAGAATATCAATATAGGCAATGTGAACCAGAACTCTTCCTTAAAGGATATTCTAGCCCTAGTGAATAGCACAGGTAATCATAGCAACAGTGCAGCTCCCGCTCCGACAAAGAGTCCGGAACCCACTACAAAGCCTGTTCAGACAACACCTAGCCCGAAGCCTGTTCAGACAAAACCCGAGCCTACGAAAGCTCCGGTGAATAATACGAATACCGGTGTCAGCAGCTATGCAGACCAGGTTCTTCAGTTAGTAAATCAGGAGCGTGCTAAGGCAGGTTTATCCGCTCTTACGACCAACACCACCCTGAAGGCTGCAGCAGACCTGCGTGCTCAGGAGACAGTACAGTCCTTCTCCCATACAAGACCGAACGGAACTACTTTCTCAACAGTGCTGAAGGAGTATGGAATATCTTATAGAACAGCAGGTGAGAATATCGCCTATGGTCAGAGAACTCCTCAGGAGGTTGTAACAGCATGGATGAACTCTCCCGGCCATAGAGCAAACATCATGAATGCTTCTTTCGGTAAAATCGGTATCGGTGTATACCAGAAGAATGGTGTCATCTACTGGTCCCAGTTATTCACCAACTAATATTTTTGAAGCTGAATCGTTAAAGCGACAGTATCCTAAATCCGAAAAGAGCCGGAGGAGTCTGTGTTTTCCATCAGGGAAAGCAGGCTCCTCGGCTCTTTTATAGTGTTAGGAATCACGATCAGTCTAAGGTTAATCGGAAGGGAATGAGTTATAGCATCAAAGAGATATTACCGGGTTACATCGTCATATAGCCAATAATAACCCTGTGGGAAGCCACAAATCGGACATATGAGCGGAGCACATTCACCGCTTAGGATATTCCCACATTGCAAACAAATCCACAAAGTACGGGTAGGCTTGCAGAACACTTCGTCATGGACAAAGCTTTCATAGAGATTTCTGAATACCAGGCTATGATTCAGGTCTATATTGGCGACTCCATTAAAGAGAGCAGCAATATCATTGTAGCCTTCTTCTCTTGCAATACGGGCATATTCCCGGTATAGCTCATTCGCTGAATAGGTCGACTCTTCAATGGATGCCAAAAGAAACTGCTCCGTGGTCGGCAATAGCCCTTCATTTATTCTTCTAAGCCAGATTCTGGCGTGCTCCTTGTCATTACGTGCAGTGGTATCGTATATATTTCCAATCTCAATATATCCTTCCTGCCTGGCTCTGTCACCGTAGATCAGATACCTGGTGGCGGACATGAGCTCAGCATTATAGGCACTCAGCAAATTATTATAGGTCCTGCTTTGTTGGAAATCCATAATTCACCTTATCATTAACGGTTTACTATATCATATGAGCAAGCATATGTAAATATGTGATGTATCAGCGGATATTGCCGAATCGGGTTATTTCCAGATACGGTAGTTACCGCTTAAACCCAGCAGGGCGAAGAAATAGAGGCAATCGTCATAATATCTCCAGCGTCCCTTCGCGGGTACCTGTTTCCAAAATCGGTCTACCATGGTTTTTACATGGGGGCCATCCGCTGCCAGAGAGGACATGGCGATCATGGAGATCAAGCCCATGGCTTGATAATTCCCGCACTCCATTTTAACACCGTCAACAGTATACACACTGTAATGGGTATCCAGTCCCTCCTTCACGAAGAAAGACTGTACGCGATTTGATTGCTTGATCTGCCAGGAATCAGTGCCGAACCATTCATAATCCAGCGCCACATTACCGAATACCCGGTAAGCATCCGACATGAAGAGGTCATGATTTGAACCTCCGGTATGGGGCACACCTTCCATGGTGGCATAATCCGGAGCCAGACCGGTGACCGGATGACAGGAGGTATGCAGATACCTTCTGCTTGCTGTAGCTGCCTTCTTCCAAAAGACACGGTCCTCCTCATTGGCCCAGAGGGCAAATAACTCATAGAAATGAGGAAGATGATAAGAGGGATCGGTGAAGGAGCTGTTGGGGACAAACCGGATCAGCCGTTTATTGATATCCCACATGTTCCTGCCGATTCCTTCCTCCTCCTGATGGAGTACATGATGTAGGATATAGCGAGCTTGGTTACTGTAATCGAAGGGGGCGGCTCCGTCACCCCAACGATTGGAGGCGAAGAACAGGGCCAGGGCAAAGAACTCCTCACCATCCGGTGCAGGCCCCGTATCCTTGGGGGTCCCATCCGTATTCATGCTCCAGGAGAAATAGCCTTCGTTGGGTCCTTCCCCGTTCTGCATATGGACCTTAGCCCATTTCCAAAGCTTATTAAACTCCTCCTGCTTATCCATCTGGACACACATCATCATTCCATAGGACATTCCTTCACTCCGGACATCCTCACTTCCGACATCATAAATATATGCCTCGTCCTCACCAACCTCATAATAGATCCGGGTTTCTGAGTCTCCATAAAATAAGCTGTTCCATGCTTCCTCTATCTTATCATTGATCTGAAGCTCCGTGTAGCCGCACTCCTGCAAAATATTGCGGTACTCATTCGTATGAAATGCCCTCATAAAAGTATCCTCCATTAGTGTTCTTATCCTGGGACCCAGCCGGTAACACATCATGATGCGGTCTTGTTCTCTGAACTGTAAAAGAATGCTTGGGCCTGATGGAAATTAAAAATGATTGATAATTCCATTATAATATATAATTGGCAGATATCAATAAAAATCGATATTTTGCATTATGCTTCCAGCCTATGACCGGCAGGATCGCAATCCGGCCGTTTGAGCAAGCCGGCTGTTTGAGACAGCTTCCATAGATAATAGCATTCTTCTCTGGCCATATGATCTGCCATGAGGGGGAAGAGCGTTCCCAGAACCCGGCCATTCGTACGCTGATCTCGCAGACTTTCAAGAAACTCCTTAAACTGCCAGATTTGTTGATCGGCCTGCTCATTCAGCCGGATTAAGGATGGAAAGTCAGATAACTGCGTCCTTAGATATCCCTTCATGATGATGGCCTTAAGATGAAGATCCGAAAAGTTCATTTCAAAGCATTGGCTTCTGTTAATCAGGTCCCTCTCAATCGGATCCAGATTAGCTGCAAGGGAAGCAGCATGACCGATTGCATCTGTCAGCCAGAGCAGGTGATAGTGGATCGGATGGAAGAGGATGGGCTTTCCGCTGATCAGTAAATGAAGGACAGTCATATACTCCTCAAGCTCATTCAGCATATCATTGATAAAGGTAGAGGACAGATGCAGCTTTAATTTAAAGTTCAGGGTCAGTGCAAGCAGAAGTATTTTGAAATCCCGAAACTGCTGTGTCAGCTGATAGGCCTGCCGGTTCAGTAGCTCAAGCTCCTTAGGGGTAAGCTGTTTACGGGCTTGTTCGTGAAGCTGATCATAGCTTATGATAAAGTCCTGTGATCGTTGCATATATTCCACTTCCGTCGGTGTCAGGGAGAAGAAAATGAACCTTGCGTGATCCCCCATGATCTGAAGCCAAAAACGTTGTTCCGTCAGCATAATGTCAAGATCAAACGCTTCCTCCACAAAAAATACCTCCCGTTTATTTCATTCATACAATTATATGCTTGCAGGAAATGAAATATGGTGAGGTATTGGTTGAAGAGATATATTGTTCTTCGATAATAAGCACTTAAGAATCAATAACCACGAAAGCCCTTTCCGATGATTTCACTGGTGTTTGTAATCAGCAGAAAGGCCTCAGGCTCTGCCTGTTTGATGAATTTTCTTAAGCTGACAGCCTGGGTCCGGTTCATGACAGCGAGAATAATCTTCTTATTGCCGTGAGTGAAGGCTCCCTCTGCATCAATCACCGTAGCACTGCGGTGCAGCTGATGCAATATGAAGTCACAGATCGGCTCGGGGCTCTCGCAGATAATTGTGAAGTACTTATTCAGATTCAAGCTTTCTATAACAACATCGACCAGGGTTGTTTTCAGTAATAAACCGAGGATGGATAACATACCGGTTTGGACATCAAAGACTAGGAAGGCAGCGACCGTCAGCAGAAGGTCCGTCATCAGCAGGGCTCTGCCGATGTCGATGCTGGAGTATTTCTTCAGCAGCATGGCGATTACGTCTGTACCTCCGGTCGAGGAGCCGATGTTAAAGAGGATAGCGGCACCGACTGCCGGCAGTATCACGGCAAAAGCAAGCTCCAGAACCGGTTCCTGGGTAAGGGGTCCCTTCATGGGAAAGACAGCTTCCAGAAGACTGATACTGACTGACATCAGGATACTGCCATAGGCGGTACGGTTACCAAAGCTGCGTCCGAGAAAAAGATAGCCCACAAGTAATAGGAGAATATTAATCACAAGGACTAAAGTACCTGAACTTATGCTATCACCAAAAATACGGCTTAAAAGGATGGCGATACCGGTTACTCCTCCGATGGAGAAATTATTGGGGAACTTAAAGAAATATACTCCGATGACAACAAGCAGTACACCGGCTGTTATCAGCAGGTATTCCTTGATTTTATGCGTGATTGTCTCCTTGTTCATTCGACTCCTCCTTAAGGCGACAGACTTCTTGTATGAATAATATCAATAAGAGTATGATATTGAAGAAAGAAAAAGTCAAGCATGAGAAAAAAAACTATTGCAAATTGGGAAAAAATACATTATAATGGCAAAGGAAAATTTGATTACGGGTATCTGGGTACCCTGTTGTAGCATCCGTTCAGGATGACGAAAGGAGTTGTTGTACATGTCGGTAGCATTAAAGGTGGCATCCGTCTAAAACAGCATATTGGGCTAGCTGGGATGATATGGGGTGGAGAACCCTTTCTTGGTGATGCCGTAACAGTATCCTTTCGTGAAATTATAGCTATTTGATCACATGTAGCACGGTATAAACGTGTTCTCATACGATAAGCTGAATGCACACTGCAAGGTGTGCTTTTTTTGCACCGCTATAAGCATTTCCGTCAGGTTGCTTATTGCGGTATTTTTATGCCCAAATTTAAGTTTTATGACGGAAAAGGAACTTAATATATTGCCGGAAGCATCTGTAAGGGATGCATTTGAAAGGGGAGAGTTTTTAATGAAAAAAGCAAGGAAAAAAAGTAACTTAACGCAGGAAGGGGGATTTCATATGCGTAAATCTGATCAAAAGCAAAAATGCAAGGAAATGAAGCTTAGAAGAAAATATTATTATAAAACGGAGGAAATCTATGATAGATTTAATGGAATATGGCTTGACAGAATGTTATTACCTGAAGGATGGGCAGCAGGTATTAAGAGATGAGCCCATAGAAATAGAAGGAAGTCAGTTGGTATATGCCAGAGTAATTGCAGTTCACCGTGAGCTTTACAAGGTGGTTTCCGGATATGGTGAAGGAAATGCAAGACTGAAGGGGTCCCTGTATAACAGTGTGACCTCAGCGGAAGACCTGCCGGCAGTAGGGGATTTCGTGCTTATCAAATACAATCCCCAGGGGGATTCCCAAGTGGTGAAGATATGTGAGAGAAAGTCGAAGTTCTCCAGGCCGGACTACTCCGGCCATGCCCGGGGCTATGTTAAGACGATACTGGAGCAGGTGGTGGCTGCAAATTTCGATTATGTTTTCATCATCGCTTCCCTAAACTATGATTTTAATATCAACCGTATCCTTCGATATGTGACAGTGGCTTGGGAAAGCGGTGGAACACCGGTCATCCTGCTTACGAAGGCAGATCTGGTCGAAGATTACACGGAGCAGCTGGAGGCTGTCAGAGAACAGACCTTCGGTGTGGAGGTAATCGTAATCAGCTCGGTAACAGGCATGGGACTGGAACGCCTGGATACATTCCTGAAGCCGGGAAAAACTGTGGTCTTTTTAGGATCCTCAGGAGTCGGTAAGTCAACCCTGGTGAATGCACTTGCAGGGGAGGAGCTGATGAAGGTCAATTCGATCAGAGAAGATGACAGTAAGGGTCGTCATACTACGACCCATCGGCAGCTGATCAAACTGGAGAGTGGTGTCATGATCATAGATACCCCCGGAATGAGAGAGCTGGGCATATGGGATGCGGAAGACGGTCTGGGTGAGACCTTCTCTGACGTAGAAGAGCTGTTTACACAGTGCCGTTTCTCTGACTGTACCCATAGGAAGGAGCCGGGCTGTGCAGTACAGGCGGCTTTGGAACAGGGAACTCTTCAGCGGTCGAGGTGGAAGAATTATCTTCATATTAAAGAGGAAGCCAAGTTTACGTCAGATAAGGCGGCATATTTTCGTGAAAAAAGTGAATTCATGAAGAAGATCAATAGAGAAGCGCATCAAAGAAAGAAGTATTTGGGGAAGAGAAAATGAAAATAGTAGATTTTGATTGGAAGTATACAGAGGAAGCCGGGGCGATTGCCAGGGAGTGCTATGAGCAGGAAAGGCTTCATACCCCGGACCTGCCTAAGCTTGAGCAGCTTCCGGACCTGACGATGTTTGTCAGGTTCGGACTAGGGGTTGCAGCCATAGATGAGGAGGATAAGCTGGCAGGCTTTCTCTGCGCTTATCCTCCGAGAGAGGATGCCTTTGGAACCACTGGTATCAGAGGCACCTTTGTACCGATCCATGCCCATGGGGTCCGTACTGACCTTACTGTGATGGAGAAAATCAGGCTTTATTCCATCTTGTATCAGGCGGCTGCGGACAAATGGGTCAGGGCAGGTATCTTAAGTCATGGAATCGCCTTGTACGCTCATGATAAAGCGGCAGAAAAAAGCTTTTTCTACAATGGCTTCGGAATCCGTTGTATCGATGCGATCCGCTCCATGGAAGAGCTGCCGGTGAAGCCGGTGACTCTCCCGGAGGGTAAAGGAATCGAATACCTGGAGCTATCGAGGGAGGAATGGTGCAAGCTTCTGGATCTCCATAATGC
>JAEZNB010000098.1 GCA_023441965.1 Bacillota bacterium | reverse complement strand
CCTCACAGGGGAGGAATTGTCCGGGCCCGAAGATTCCGACCTCAACTACCTCGGAGACTGCTCCTGTTGCCATCATCTTAATCTGGGTTCCCCTCTTCACCCTACCCTCCTTGATTCGGCAGAAGATGATGACTCCACGGTAAGAATCATAAAGGGAATCGAAAATCAGGGCCTGCAGGGGAGCCTCGGCATCCCCCTTGGGAGCAGGTATCTTGCTTACGATCTGTTCCAGTACCTGTTCGATATTAATTCCCTGCTTGGCAGAAATCAGTGGCGCATCATGGGCCTCCAGACCAATGACATCCTCAATCTCCGCGATTACCCTTTCCGGCTCCGCACTGGGCAGATCAATCTTATTGATGACCGGCATGATATCCAGGTTATGATCCAGTGCCAGATATACATTGGCCAAGGTCTGAGCCTCTATGCCCTGGGCGGCATCCACAACAAGAATAGCCCCTTCACAGGCGGCAAGACTTCTGGATACCTCATAGTTAAAATCCACATGCCCCGGTGTATCGATCAGGTTAAAAATATATTCCTCACCGTTCTGAGCCTTATATACAGTTCGAACGGTCTGTGCCTTAATTGTGATACCCCGTTCCCTTTCCAGATCCATATTATCAAGTACCTGGGCTTGCATCTCTCTGCTGGTCAGCAGACCGGTCTTCTCAATAATACGGTCCGCCAGAGTCGATTTCCCATGATCTATATGGGCAATGATACAGAAATTTCTGATTTTACTTTGGTCTACGGACATGTTTTTCCTCCTGAGTATCTGATTTAACAGCAGGCAGTCTGCCCGCTTCATGGCATTTGGCAGGCTCGTCCCTTCCTGCCCTGTAAAATGGATATGATAGATAAAAATACCGCGTTTATTATATCATACCCTTCACCCAGTGACAAGATGCTCAAATGTCCTGTGACGGAGTCTCTTCATATTTATATTATGGACCCTGCAGAACTTCATCCAGAACCTCTGCGAAGGGTTCTAAGGCGTTCTTGGCAGAAGCCACTGTATTTTTATATGTACCCAGCTCAATCAGAATACTCTTGGGCCGCAGATGGAGGTTATAACGGTAGCCCTTCAGATAATTCCGGTAGAATAATCCCGGGTATTTCTCCAGAGCTTTCAGCTGCAGCTGGAGGCTGAAGGCCAGGTTATCCTGCAGATAAGGATTATCCAAATCGGTTCTGGGCCCCTGCTTATTTCTGCTGAGTCCGTTAAAAAGCATGACCTGTGCAGTTTCCCGTCCTTCCAGAATCGTGGATCGTTTTTCAACTCCGTCCCGATGAAGATCAATGACTACCTCAATGGTGGGATTCTCCTTCAATATCTTTGATATCCCATTGTAAGCATATTTATAGGCCAGATTGGCATCACCCTGACTCATCGTATCATAAGCGGTGGTATCGTGAATGACCCGATAACCGTATCGCTCCTCCAGAATCCGTGTAAGATAATTTCCCATCCCGACTACGGTATCCGAAATCACGCCTTCTCGGCTGTCAGCATAAGCCTCCCGGGAATGGGTATGATAAATCAGAATCTGCGGCTGGTCATTCGACTGCTTCATCGTCATATCCTTGGCCAGAAGCTTCTCAGAGACAAATAATTCATCAACTATACTGGTATCCGGGTCAATGATATAGAAATTCCGAAGCAGGAAGTTAATATCCTTTAGATCCTCCAGGGTAAAGGCGTTTCCGATATTGCTTTTCATAACCTCCATCTCAGAGCCTTGCCCGTGATGGGTGAGCTCAGGCCCTTCTTCCACATATACCTCACCCTCTATGATTCCCACCGCCAGCTGTCCGGCCACAGGACCGCTTCCCCGGTTCTCCCCCTCTTGCAGGGCCAGAAAGCTGCTTTGATCAAAGGCTGCCCCGTTGGTCAGGATATATTCCTTCGGAAGTATCCCCTGGGTAATATCATGAAAGCCGATCTCTCCGGCATACTTTTGTTCTTCTGTTTCATCCTTCCCTGCCGCATGCTCCTTCACTATTCCCTGCTCCGAAGCCTCTTCTGTTCTGTCATCTTCCCTCATCGGGAGGTAGTCGTCCCCCCTCTGACCGGGTAACAGAGAATGAAGCAAGCCGTCCGATGATAGCCTTTCTTCTGCAAAGGCATAAGCGGGAAACTCCCTGGTGAGCATGGTCATCAGAAGATCTTCGCTCCCTTTCTCCTCCGATTGATAGCGAAGCAGGGAGGAGGATTCCATAACCCGAACACAAAGCTTAGGCATAAGAAAGGAGCCTAAGCCATCCCCTGCTTGGCCCATTTCACCGGATATGGACAGACTAAGCCGGTATATGAGCAAGACCGTCATGATAACCACCAATAGGGGGATCGCCGGTCCCCTAAAGCCTCTGTTCCTCCAACCCTTCCATCTGCCCATAGCTGCCTCCAAACCAGGTATTCCTCCGATTAGTCCTGATTCATTATATTCAGGCGGCTTGTATTTAGTACCTGTCCATAAGAACTTCGTATTCCGCCCTTTCTTTTCGGCTGCTGCTTATCCTTACGCAGTCTGTGAAAAGCAGGAATTGAGCGCTTCCGATACAGTGAAGCTGATTCGCTTGATTGACTCATCGATGTTCTTGGGTGTCACAAACATATTCTCCATCTGGGATTCATTGACCTCAGAGATGAATTTATAGATCTCCTCCTCTGTAAAGCCGCTGTTTTCCATATACTTGGTCAGGGTATCCGCCACGATCGTAGAGGCTCCCACCACAGTCGGAACCCCCAGGGCCAGAACCTTGATACCCAGGCTCTCCTCATTGAGGGCCTTTCTGTTATTACCGATACCCGAGCCGGGGCTGATACCGGTATCTGCAATCTGTATGGTGGTGTTCAGCCTGCTGACGCTTCTGGAGGCCAATGCATCAATGGCAATGATCAGCTTCGGCTTGGTCTCTTTGATAATTCCCTTTATGATTTCCTGCGCCTCCATACCTGTCTGTCCCATAACCCCGGGTGAAATGGCGCTGACTACTCCCAGGCGGTTCTTATCCTTGAATTCCTGTCCGTATTCTCTGATCAGATGTCTGGTGACAAAGAGATTGTCCACCACCTGAGGACCCAGGGCATCCGGTGTCACCTCTCTGTTCCCCAGTCCTACGACCAGCACCTCCTCCTGCTTCAGATTTCCTGCCAGCTTTTTTAAGTTCGCAGCGATACAGTCCGAGACCGGCTGATGATAATCCTCATCTCCTTGTGCCAGCTCAGGGGCCTCAATTGTAATATAGGTTCCGATCGGCTTCTGCATTGCCTTGGCCCCCTTTTCATCCTTAATCTCCACTGTAGTGACTCTGATCTTATTTACCTCGTCATAATCCTCCGTCAAAATGACTCCCTTGATCTCAACATCATCCTCAGGAAAGCTCTCTCTTACCTCAAGTGCCAGATCTGTTCTGATTCTGTTATTCATGGATACCTCCCTACTTTGATTCCCGTAAAATGTGGGCGTGTTGTATATTTTTAGCTGTTTTTTTATAAAATATGTATTGACAGATTTGAAACCATAGACTACTATATAATAGTATGTTTTCATTAGAACGTCCGTGTCCGGATTTAATGAGACAAGAATACGAAACCAACCACCCAGGAGATGCAGCCCACTCTCAATTCGTTGCCCTTGGAGTTTAGATTGGTCCATTTCATTTTATTGGAGGTGAAATATTGGCTAACATTAAATCTGCTAAAAAGAGAATCTTAGTGAACGAGAAGAAGGCCGAAAGAAATAAGGCTATTAAGTCCAGAGTAAAGACCATGATCAAGAAGGTAGATGCAGCTGTTGCATCCGGTGATAAGGCTCTTGCTCAGACCAATTTAGTTGCTGCTGTTTCTGAGATTGACAAGGCTTGTTCCAAGGGTGTATACCACAAGAATACAGTTGCAAGAAAAGTATCTCGTTTATCAAGATCCGTTAATAAACTTGCATAATAAATAAAGTAAGGCTGTCCGTAAGGACAGCCTTTTTTGTTTTTATCGGTAAGCCAAGTTTAGTAAACTCCCTGCCTCTGAACCTTAATGAAGCTCATCATCAGGGGAACTGCCTCTGCTCTGGAGACATGATCCTTGGGATTGAAGCGGTTGTCTGCTTCTGCTCCCATTAGGCCTAAGCCCTTGGCCAGCGCAACTGCTCCAAAGTACTTCGCCTGAATGCTGCTTTCATCCGCATATCCGGTCGTGTAGATTCCCTGCATACCGGCCAGCCGAGCTAAGCCCAACCGATCTATGAAGAGTGACGCCAGCTCTTCTCTGGTAATAGGTCTTGTATCCTTAACGGTACTGTCATTATCGGTGTAATAGCCATATCCGATCTGGGACAGGAGCTGATTGAATTCTGATACGGTAATGTCCTGTTCGGGATAGAAGCGATTACCCTCAAAGCCAATCTTCATATCTGCCAAGAGCAGGATTTCTCTGTTTTCCGGAGTATCCTTGATATCCTCGTACCGGAAGGGCTGTGCCTTCTTATATACACTACCGTCATAATTCACCTGTTCACCGGTAAAGGGTGAGATATAGGGAGGATTGATGTCCGGCCGATATACCAGTCTGACTTCATATTGTATGGAATAAGCCTCGGAATCATCAAAGTATCTCTTCTCTCCGCGATAGTTCGGATCGTAGATGTTCACCTCATTGATTTCATAAACCAGCTTGTAGCCTTCCTTAGCCAAGTAAGCCTCCAGTGCCTTTTCTGCCGATATCGCGTCCTTTGTGGGCTCGAATACGACTGCATCAAACCAGTTGGAGCTGTACTGATAGATTTTGCCGCTTACACCGTCCACAGCACCGCTGATACCGTTATATTCAAATTCCACACCTTCATTGAATCTGTTATATTGGAAGTAATAGCCACCATAGACAGGTGTATTATTTTCCTTATAATATGCTACATAATCCTCTCTGGAATCCACCAGCTTCGTCTTCTTAAAGCGGCTGTTGATTTCTGTCTTCAGGAAGGCTTCGAGAAGCTGCTGTGCCTTTTCTTTATCATATTTTATCTTTACCGTATTCCATTTGCCGGTCTTCTCATCATAGTTGCTCCTGACGCTGGCATAGAAGCTGAGGATCTTACCTGTCTTCGCATCCACGGTTGCATTGGCATAGGCCCTGTAATAATCCGTATCCTTCTGGTAATCCACCGGTCTGGCATCTCTTAAGTCAATGTGCCATACATAGGAGCCTGCCTTGCTGATATATCCATTGGATTTACTCAGGTAAGCATTATAGCTCATCAGATTCTTGTCAATATATAAAGCTTTATTTTCAGTGATAAGCTCAATTGCCTTCTCCTTAGAAATCAAGCTTTCCAGCTCTCTGATCTTGGCAATTTCCTCTTCTGTCAGGTTTACTCCTGCTTCATCCGCCTTATACTCTGCTGCTCCTGCTGCATTATCCATCGCTGCCTTAGCGGTCTCTGTCCTAGTGACCCATTCTGATCTGGTCAGATAGACCTTACCGGTGATCGCATCCACAGAGACATAATTTAAATTCGGCTCATAGATCAGATAAGCATTCTTAATATCCGTACTGCCGACGATGTCATACATCCGGTAATAATAATTCATCCTGTATTTGAGCTTCATACTCAGCTGCTCTTTTAGCTTCGCAGTTGCTTCCTTTTTCGTTATAGCAGCTGCCGCAGACGGTATCTTGGCATCATAGAGCCAGTTGATAGAGGCTCCTTTTACTTCACCGGTGACACTGTCAACCCGAACAGAGACAGAATTATCGGGAAAGCTAATTCCATTCTCTATTCTCTGATACTGATAAACATAATTTCCACTGTAGATCCCCTCATACTCCGAAGACAGAAACTCCAGCTTGTTCACTACCTCGGGAGCTATCTGCTTAATGAACTGCTCTGCCTTCTCCTGCAGCTCCTTCTTCAGATAGGTCGGAAGAGTTCCGCTCTTGTCAGTCGGGCTGTATTTGTTGTAGTAGGTAATATGATAGTTCTTGTCGCAGTCTACCTGAATATAGCTGTGGTCCGCAGGATTCCTCCAGCTCAGACTCCAATAGGAGTTGCTATAGGCGCTTGCTTCATTGTAATAATAATCAAATTGTGAATACTCCTTAGGGATCGTAATCTTTGCTTTGATCGCTTTGATTGCACTCTCCAAGGCTTTATCAGAGCTTTCTTTCGTACCTGTGGATACCGAAGTGGCTCCACCGGCTGATATCGGTGCTACAGCAGTCTCTGTAGCCGTCTTTGCGGTTGCAAGTCCTACCGGAAGATTTGCTGCCAGGATTGCACCACATAACAGTAAGGTAATAACCTTTTTCATAATATGTCTCCTTTCATCGGGTTTTCGCTTGTATCCTGCCCTTTCGATTATTAGACGATGCAAGAACTGCCATGGTTTCAAAAATTTATACATCTATTCATATTTTACCACTGATTTGTTACATTTACCATGAAAAGAAAAATCGGCTGCCCCTTATAACTTTAAGGTTTGCCGATTTTTATGAGCGGAAGCGGTGGGATTCGAACCCACGAGCCCGTGAGGACTACCTGATTTCGAGTCAGGGCCGTTATGACCACTTCGATACGCTTCCTTATTTATTATATAGTCCGTAATGCGTAGCTTTACGGAAGCTATCTTCGAATTTGAATACTACCCGGTCTTTCTGCTGCTGAAGTTGATGATGAAAAGCTCCACACCGATTTTCTCTGATAATCGTCCGGTCTTCACCTGCTCCTCTGCATCTGTTCCGAATTCCAGGGCTTCCATCAGTCCCTTCCTGGTAAAATTCTTGGACTGGCTGATATATTTAGCTGCTGCAAAGGGAGGAACCCCTGTCTTTTCACTGATGACCGAGGAGGAATGTCCTCTTCCCGTCAGCTCCTTCACCTGCAACAGAATATTAAAATGTCTGATGATCAGATACAGGATGGACATTGGCTTCTCTCTTAAGGCCAAGAGGTCATAATACAGATCTAGGGCCTTCACCTGCTGTTTTGATCCGATTGCGTCGATCATCTGAAAAATCTTGCCTGTCAGCTGGGTAGTCACTACCGCATCGATGTCCTCCACACTTATGCTGTCCCTGCCATAGGAGTAGCTGACCAGCTTATCGATCTCACTTTTTAGGTTCGTCATATCGGAGCCGCATCTGTCCAGCAGATAGGTAACCGTCTGCTCGGAGATTCTTTTACCCTCCTGATTTAAGAGGGATCCGACGAAGAGCTTTAGGTTCTTCTCATCCAGACCGTTCATCTCCGATACCGTACCGATATCCTTGATCTGTTTAAAGAGCTTGTTCCGTTTATCTGTCTCTTCTTCAACGAATATCATATATGTGCTCTGCGGAAGGTCCTTGAGCTTATCTGCCATCTCACTCTGGCTTTTGAATAAGCCGCTGTTTTCGATGATGATGAGCCGCCGTTCAGAAAAGAAGGGCAAGGTCTGAGCAACCGCAATAATTTCCTTCAAGTCCGGATCCTTACCTTCAAAATAGGAGAAATTCATTTCATTTCCATCCTGAAGGATTGCCGTCTTTAATTTATCCTTATAAAGCTTCTTCAGATATGATTCACTTCCATACAGAAGATAGAACTGCTTGAAATTACCGGATTTGATATGCTCTTTGATTACCATCATAAAGTGCAGCCATCCTTTCAGAACATTTTATATTCTACCTAATCCGTATGTAAAATGCAAGAGGAAAAGCATCCTTAATCTATGGTTCCGAATTTACTTAAGGGACTGACTCTCAAAAAAGCCTTTCCGCCTATGTTCTTCTTCTGTACATTACCAACCACTGCATAGCGGCTGTCCTGACTGATATTCCGGTTATCCCCCATTACAAAGTACTCATCCTCACCCAGGAGAACCGGCTCTGCAGCCCGTCCCGGATTTTCAATCGGCTCCAGTCCGTAATGCTCCTCCAGAAGCTCCCCATCGATATAAATCTGGCCCTCTCTGATCTGTACTGACTCTCCGGGAAGACCGATGATTCGCTTTACATAGTATTCCTTATTTTCTCTGCCGAAGGGATAGAAAACGATGATATCAAACCTTTTCAGCATATTGAAATGATAGGACAGCTTCTCGACATAGAGATGATCTCCATTCGATAGGGTCTCTTCCATGGACGAGCCATCCACAATGGTCCTCTGCATCACAAAATTCGGGATAATATAAATACATACAAAAATCAGCACACCATAGAAGATCAGATCATATAGGAAGCCCTTCCTGGCTTTCTTCTTCTCTTCCTCCGACTTCACCTGAGAATGAGCATCATAGGGTTCATCCATATAGAAATCATTATCATCCTCAGCGAATACTTGCTCCTGAAAGACTTCTTCCGTCAGGGAAGGCTCTGTGGGATCCTGATCAGAACCCTTACTCAGTCCCTCCAAAGCTAGTTTATCATCCATGAAGTTAATTCCTTTCTAACGTTATCCATAAGCAGTCAGCCCATCTCCCGAAGCCTTCCGCCATAAACGATAAAGCACTTTCACAAGAACCGACATGAAAGTGCTGTAAGGTATAACATAAATCTGTTTCCCTATGGATCTGTTCGGTTACTGAGGACGTTCCTCATTCTTATCCTCATCGCCAACAATCTTAACCTTGGAATGATAAAGCTCTTCCACTGCAATGGATAAAGGCTTCTGATAGCTGATCTCTACCAAAGGAGACGCACCATTGATCAGCTGTCTTGCCCTTCTGGCAGTAGCAATAACGATGGAATAACGGCTGTTGACCACCGGCTGCTCTCCAGGCTCAACCTCACTGTTTACAACTCTCATTAAATCCGTATATGATGGATGTAACATATAAAATCTCCTCTCTATGGATGTAAATTATGTGTTTACTCAGCACCTGTTACATATGCCTCTTGATAATCCGCTGACTCCTTCTGGCTGATATGATTTACCCTTCCGGCAATCGTCTCAGGCAGCAGGGAGGATAATACCAGATGCCCGCTCTCCGTAACAATCACTGCTTTCGTCCTTCTTCCACAGGTAGCATCAATTGCCATTCCCGTATCCTTCGCTGACTGCACCATTCTCTTGACCGGTGCCGCATCCGGACTGATAATTCCTATGATCTTACTGGAGTTTACAACATTTCCAAAGCCCACATTAATTAACCTGTTCACATTTATTCCTCTTTTCGGTACTGACTATTCGATGTTCTGTATCTGCTCCCTGATTTTTTCAATCTCGGTCTTCAGGTCAATCGCTTTATTGGTCACCTCTAAATCACTGGCCTTTGATAGGATGGTATTCGCCTCCCTGTTCATCTCCTGGGCGATGAAATCCAGCTTCCTGCCAACATTCTCGCTTTCATTCAAGGTGGCCTTCATATTACTGACATGACTCTTTAAGCGGACTGTCTCTTCATCTACGCAGATCTTATCCGCAAATACAGTAATCTCCGTAACAAGAATACTTTCTTCTACCTTAGTATCTCCCAGTAATTCCGATACCTTGGCATACAGCTTATTCCGATACTCGTTAACCACCTCGGGAGATCTGGTTTCTATGAATTCTACCAGGCTTAAGATACCATCCAGCTTCTCTATGATATCCTTCTTCAGGTGCTCGCCTTCTGCAACTCTGCTTTCCACAAAGCGGACTGCCGCACCCTTTACAGCCTCTTCCACCAGCTCCCAAAGCTCCTTCTCGTCTACCGTTTGTTCCTCCAGGGTTAATACCTCGGGATATCTGGATAAGGTCGAGACACGGATGTCATTCTCAATTCCGAAATCCTTCCCGATCTGATTCAGATACTTCAGATATTCGCGGGCAAGCTCGGTATTGTATTTCACGCAGACATTGTTTTCGGTGTAGTCCTCGTAGTTAATGAAAACATCCACCTTACCTCTTCCGATATACTGCTTCAGGACATTTCTGATCCCCGCTTCAAAGAAGCTGAGTTTCTTCGGCATCCTGATCGAAATCTCACAATATCTGTGGTTCACTGCCTTCATCTCAACCGTTAGTTTTCGGTCTACCTGAACAATCTCATTACGGCCAAAGCCTGTCATACTCTTCAACATAGGTTTGCTCTCTCTCATACCCGGTTCCTTTCAGGGACAACCCGGTCATTTTCTTCCGATATAGCTTTGGATGGTACATTTTCTTATATCCAAATAATTATAATGGAAAAAAAAGAACAAGTCAAGCCATGGATCGGAAATCTTCATCTCAAACTTTATCGCATGGGATAAGTAATCTCTTCAAACGGAGTCAGGAAATGCGATTATGTTAGGATCATGGTCTGATAGCCTTCCCACCGCAGTATGCCTTCCAGGTGAGCAGCCGTATCCAGCTCCCGAAAGGTCCCCAGCTCTACCGTATAACCTTCCTTGTGTTTCACGACCTCTGCCGGATAGCCCTTACGCATCAGTAGTCTCTGCTGTTCTATGGCATTCTCATATCCGGAATGTTCTCCTACCTGAATCCGAAAAATAGGTGCAGGGGTCTGCTGCTTCTCCCTTAGCCTTTGTGTCACGGAAACAGCTTGGTCAGAATCAGAGAAAGCAGCAACAACGCCCCTGGCGATTGCTTCGGCCATTTCCTCCAGATGTGTATCATAGAAGTCATTATCGATGTCTGAATTGATATACCCAATAGCGGCCATGACCGAAGGCATCTCTGTTTCCCGGAACATAGGTATATTCCTTAGATCGATTCTGTAACTCGGAAAGCCTACCTCCTGTAGCTCTTTGCCGATCTGATTCGCTACTTTTTCACCAAAGCCACCATATTTATAAATATAAAAGCTTAGTCCCGGCGGTATCACCGGAATATCTCCCGTTATCCTATGAAAGGTCAGCAACAGATCACCACCTGCGGTATTGGCAATCCTTGCCCGGTCCAGCTGGGAAAGATAGGTGTCCTCTGTTCTGGTATAGATCACATTGTAATGATATTTATCCTGCAGTATTTCACCAACTGCAAGCGCAAGCTTCAGATTGTCATCCTTCTCATCTCTTTTATCATAGATATCCCCCGGATCATTGCCGCCATGACCGGCATCAATTATAATACTTGGCATAGTTTCACTCCATCAGACAGATCGCTTACATTATTACATTATATGAGCCGAGGGCTGTTTAAGGAACAAAAAAACCGCAGGCCGGCTCCCTGTTGGGGGCTACCGGTCTGCGGTAAATATAAGTACAGCTTATGCTTCTGCAAATAAGAGGGTAGAAAGATATCTTTCTCCTGTATCAGGCAGCAGGACAACGATATTCTTGCCTGCATTCTCAGGTCTCTTCGCCAGCTCGGTAGCTGCCCACAGGGCTGCTCCTGAGGAGATACCCACCAAGACACCATCCTTTTTCGCCAGTTCCCTGCCGGCTGCGAAGGCATCCTCATGATGTACGGTGATAATCTCATCATAAATGCTCGTATTCAGTGTATTCGGTACGAAGCCTGCTCCAATGCCCTGTATCTTATGAGCACCTGCTCTTCCTTCGGATAACACAGGAGAATCTGCCGGCTCCACGGCCACGATCTTCACTGCCGGATTCTTTGACTTCAGATAAGCACCTGCTCCTGTGATGGTACCTCCGGTTCCGACACCGGATACAAAGATATCGATCTTACCATCCGTATCATTCCATATCTCAACACCGGTAGTTTCTTCGTGAACCTTAGGATTGTTCGGATTCTCAAACTGTGAAGGAATAAAGCTGTTTGGAGTCTCCTGATGCAGCTCCTTCGCCTTCTCAATCGCACCCTTCATACCCTTGGCACCCTCTGTCAGAACCAATTCTGCTCCATAGGCCTTCATGAGGTTTCTGCGCTCTATACTCATTGTCTCAGGCATAGCGATAAGCAGCCTCAAGCCATAGCTGGCGCAAACACTGGCAAGACCGATACCCGTATTACCGCTGGTCGGCTCGATAATAACAGTATCCTGATTGATCTCTCCTGTTTTTAATGCCTCTTCAATCATTTTCTTAGCAATACGGTCCTTTACACTGCCTGCCGGATTAAAGTACTCCAGCTTGGCAATCACTTTCGCCTTCAGCTCGTGAGCCTTGTTGTAATTGCTTAATTCCAATAGGGGCGTATTCCCGATTAACTCCGTAATTCTTGACTTGATATTTCCCATAATGACATCCTTTCTTCACCCTCACAGTGACTGTTATTTTTTTGTTGCTTTTCGCATATCATAGTATTCATACTACATTAGTATGTTTTAAGTATAGATATATAATAAACCCACTATAACATTTTGTCAAGTGGGTTTTAAAAAATACTGGATATTTTTTCATAATTATCGATTGAATAAGTAATTCCACCCCTTCACTATTTTGAAGAGGATACTATATCATATAATCAAAGGGGATTTTGCTCTTGTGACGATCTACCAGGTCCTGTAGGGTGATGCGGTCAACCACACTGCGGATCGCGTCATAAAGCTCAACCCAAACCTCTCTCGTAACACAGTTAACGCTGCGGCTGCATTCATCTGAATCATCATCCAGACAGTCAACAGGAGCAATACTTCCTTCCGTCAGCCGTAATATCATACCTACTGTATATTCCGAGGGTTCCTTGGCAAGCTTATAACCGCCCTGTGCGCCACGAATACTTTTGACATAGCCGGCTTTATTCAGAATGGATATGATCTGTTCCAGGTATTTCTCTGATATCTCCTGCCGTCCGGCTATACTTTTAATCGTAATATACTCACCGGTATTGTTCAGTGCCAGATCGAGCATCAGACGCAGGGCATATCTCCCTTTAGTAGAAATCTTCATGGTAAGCCTCCTAGCGGTTCATAATAAAATCTATGCCATATAGTGAAATAATATTGAAGAAGTCCTTTCTCTAATAATATCATAGGATAAATAGGAATTCAAGCATACATTCCAGCTCTTACCGTCTCTGACATAATCTGCTTAACAGCTCCGGACTGCCTGGTACCCTATTTCGAGACTGCTTCTGAAATTATCTATAGGAATCCTTTGCTTTATCGTATATAATAATATGCATTATGAGCTGATCAATCATGCTATAGCAAAGGACTAAATACAGAAAGGAACTGACATGAGTTACGAATTATTATTTCTGGATGTGGACGGCACCCTGAAGCAGGAGCCCTATCAGATATCCGACAAGAATATAGAGGCGATTCTAAAAGCAACGCTGGCGGGCAAGAAAATATCCATCGCATCGGGCAGAAATAAAGATATGATCTTAAGAACCGTGAAGGAATTGAGGCTGGATGAGCTGGGAGAATCCTATACCGTTGCTTTGAACGGAGCCCATATTATTGAAAACCGAAGCGGAAATACCCTGCATACGGTACCGATTTCCCTGGAGCAGACAAGGTACTTATTCAAAAAAGCCTATGAATATGAAATCACCTGCCATGTCTATACAGAGAACTTCGTATACTTTAATTATCATGATTTTCAATTCGAATGGTACCGCAAGGAGGGCTGTGACTGCTATCTGGTGGATATGGAGGATCCGGGCCTGGGTTTAAAGGAGGTACCTTTAAAATTCTTCCTGCTCAGTAAGGACCGAGAAAAGCTGGAGGCTTATCGCCGGGCTACAGAAGCTATGACCAAAGAGACTCTGAATGCGGAATTCTCCAGTATCTATACTCTGGAGTTCACCTCCATCCATGCCAGCAAGGGACTCGGTATGGAATATGTCTGTAAGCTGCACGGATATCCTCTGTCCAAGGCCATCGCTGCCGGTGACGGTGAGAACGATATCGCCATGCTACAGATGGCGGGATTGGGTATCGCCATGAAGAATGCCCTGGATACCGTGAAAGCCTCTGCGGATATCATCACCGGCCGAACCTGTAAGGAGGACGGGGTGACGGAGATTATAGAGGAATACTTACTGAAAGAACAAACATAAGGATACCCTCTGTAGCCTTATTCCTCCTTTTTTCGAAGGAAGCTTAGCTTTGTCTCTGAGATGATGACAGCCAGGAAGATCAGAAGAAATCCGAACAAAAGCTTTATATCAACCTCTTCTCCGTAGAAGATGACGGAAAACAGGACACCGAATACTGCCTCCAGGCTTAGGATAATGGCTGCCGGAGCAGGGTTGGTGTACTTCTGCCCTACGTTCTGCAACAGAAGGGCGACAGCGGTGGCAAATACGGACAGATATAGTACTCCACTGAGCACTCCTGCCTCCATGGGAAGTGTCATGTCTTCCGACAGGAGGGCAATAATCCAGGAAATCAAGGCCGCATAACCGAACTGCAGAATGGTGATCAGCACCGGGTCCTTGTCCCTGGTGAGCTTTGCAACCGCAACCATATGGGCTGCATAGAAGAAGCCTCCTGCCATTGTAAAGGCATCCCCATACTCTATGGTCAGACTGCTGGTCAAGGATACCAGACCAATGCCCAGTATCGTGAGAAAGGCAGCCGACAGGTGAAAAACATCCGGCTTCTTCCGGTCTACCGCCCAGTATAAGAAGGGTACGATTACACAATAAATGGCTGTCAGGAAGGCATTTTTCCCCGGTGTTGTACCGGTGAGTCCGATGGTCTGCAGGCTATAGGCCAGGAAAAGAAAGAGTCCGATCAGACCGCCCTTGATAAAATAGGATGCATTTAGCTGCTTCAGCCTGCGATGGAAAATCAGGCTTAACAAGAGACAACCGATGGTAAAGCGAAGCGCCAGCAGAAAATGAGGTGAGATCGCATCCACCGAGTTTTTCATTATGAGGAAGGAGCTTCCCCAGATGAGAGAAGCTCCGAATAAAGCAAGCTTTGAAGTTATTCTATGTTCTTTTCTCTGATCCATGTGCATTCATCCTTTGTCCGATAATCATTCTGCTTATATCCGCATATTTGACATTATAGCTTCCGGTCAGCAGACTGTCAATCTGTACCTTCATTATTCTCCTCCAGCTCAAAGCTTCAGCCAATCTCCTGCTACTCGTACCTTAAATCAAGCTCCTCCCGATATTATTCCATAACAATCTCAGCTTCCATAGCCTTACACTTCACTAGAACACTACATTTATCTTCTGTAATAATTCCTTCTGTTCTGATATCTTGAAAAATACTCCGGAACCTGGGGCATAACATTTTCCTGACAGGAGCTGCAGCCGCTTTGCCGAAAGCAGAGAAACCAATCAAGGCAGTAGCCGCCCTGTTCCTGATCCACACCGGCCAGTCTCTCCCTGGCGCCTCCGCAGGAGTTGGGAGGCGGTAGGATTACATCTTCGCAGGGCATCCAGTTCGCCGGTGTCGCAATCCCCTCACAATCGGCCTTCTGCAGGGCTAGGATCATTCGCTTCAGCTCCTCCGTATTGCGGCCGGTAGAGGCCGGATAATACAGGATCGCTCTGATCCTTCCCTCAGGATCGATGATAAATACAGCCCTGACTGTCTGCGTACCTGACATATTCGGATGTATCATACCGTACTTGCCCGCAATCTCCATAGTGATATCCTCAATCAGAGGAAAGGTAACCTCCACATGCTTGATATCCTTCCAGACCAGCTCCTGTATCTTTCTTAGCCAAGCTATGTGTGCATAGATGGTATCAATCGATAAACCCAGCAATTCCGTATTCAAATCCCTGAACTCCTGCATCATCGATGCAAAGGTCATAAATTCTGTCGTACATACCGGTGTAAAATCTCCGGGATGAGAAAAGAATATGACCCATTTCCCACAATAATCCTTGGGAAAATCAATTTCTCCCTGGGTCGTTCTTGCGTGAAAGGCAGGTGCAATATCTCCGATCAGAGGCATCCTTGATTCATAATAGTCCTCCATAGCAACTCTCTTTTCTTATTAATATATTGAATCATATGAGAACTCCAATGAAATGTAAGCTTGTTATCAAAGAATATCTATATCAAAGAATATCCTCTGCTTCACTTTGACTAATTTTGTCGAATATGTTACAATTTTCTTTGTGTACCTTAAATTTACGGACAAAGAATTAACAACATTTTAGGAGGGACCTATGTTCTGTACAAAATGCGGATTCAAAAATGATGATACGGCAGGCTTCTGTTCTAAATGCGGAACTCCATTATCGTCTCATCCCCAAGCGATCAGCCCGCTATCACAGGAAAAGCTTCCGGAAGCAGGAAGCAAAGAAAATGCAATCAATCGTAATACAATACCAAAGCCCAACAATAAGAAGCGCCTCCTGCTCTGGCTCATACCGTCAGCGCTCCTGATCCTTGTAGCCATAGTAGCGGCTTCCTTTTTACTTAAGCCTAAGAAAGTCCTGGTCCTGGACGATATCCTAAAAGCGCTCCAGGGAACTCTGGATTCCGATAGCTTTGCCTTCGATCTGGACATTGCGGAAGCCAATGATGAATCCGATCAGGTTCATCATGCGGATGGACTAGCGGAATATGACCTGGCGAAGGGCAAGCTGCTGGTGGATATATATGCGGATGATGCTTCTGAATTCATCCTTTATAACGACAACGCTTATATACTGAACAACGGAGAATTACAAGGGAAGAGCAATTTAAGCCTCGGTCTCACATACTTCTTCGAATTTTACGAAGAATATCGAGGCGCCCTTACTTCCTTTCAGGATGTGGACTGGGAAAAGGCTGTAAAGGATAGCGGTCTCTCCTCCTACCTGTTTAAGGATGAAATCGCAGACTGTATGGATGAGCTTCGGGATAAATTAAATGACCCGGCCTTCCTGCAGGAGGTATGTAATAAGTTTGAAAGAAGAATCGAAAAAGACGAAACCATCTACCTTTTTGAATTTGACACAATAAAACTGACAGAAGAAATCTATGAGATTCTGAAGCCTGCTTTCAGAAAGGATTACGAGAATGAGAAGAATTCCTTGCTGAAGGAGGCCGAAGCTATCCGTAAATGCTCCCTGGAGCTTACCATCGGTAAAGGTTATCTTTCCTCCTTCAGCTTCCACATGAAATATACTGACGGAAGTGATGTGGAGAGCCTTACGGTTAACTTAAGGCTGAAGGACTACAACAAGGCTTCCTTCGACAAGGCGAAAATGAAATCCATAACAGAAATGAGTCCGGCGTCACACAAAAATACTGATACAACAGCACCATCACCGGATAGGTCCGCTCCTACAAAACCGAACACAGACAGTCCCGCAATATTACCGGATGCGGTTGCTCCCACCCCGATCCCTGCCCGGACGGAAGCCCGGAACCTGGAAGGGGATTTGGAATTATGGTATATTCCCAGACTGAATAACGAATCAATTATCGCAGATGCAGTCGAGCGTTTCAGGGCAGCGAACCCCGATTGTGATGTTGAAGTAACAGCCATAAATATCACTGACTATGAGGATCGGCTTGCTTTAGCCATAGCAGCCGGTGACCTCCCGGACATCTTTGTTACTTTGAATCAGCATCAATTTCATTCAAACATAGCAGATGGTCTTATCCTGGATATCACTGATTTTATCGAGCAGTATGGTTATGAAGACAGATATCTGGAGGCAGCCCTAGACCAGGTGAGCAATATGGGTCGCTTCTATGGTGTTCCCGGAGGCGGTATCAGAATAAATGGTATGTTTTATCATAAGGAGCTCTTCAATCGCCTTGGCCTGAAGGTTCCGGAAACCATTCATGAGCTGGAGCAGATTTGTGATACCTTGCTTGCGAACGGTATCACTCCCTACTCTCTAGGAGGGCTGGAAGAAGTATATAGTGAAATCTATTTCAGCAGCCTGGCGGCACGCTTTAGCGGAGAGGATCCCTTATTAAGAATCCCTTATAAAGACACAGCATCCTTAGAGGATGGTTATCTGTATGCCGGCGAAAAGCTACAGTTATGGATCAGAAATGGCTATTTTAAAGAAAATTTCACCGAAACATCGGATGATGAGGCCTATGTGGCTTTTGCAAATGGAGAAAGTGCCATGTATCTGAATGCCAACTATCGTCTCACTAACCTTCAGGGTTGGATGTCAGAATCCGACCTGGGCTTCTTTGCCTTCCCAGCCTTTGCAAGAGGAGATGAACAATCGAAGTATGCACTCGGACATTCCGTCGATAACATCTACAGCATCAGTTCAGACAGCCAGCAAGCGGAAGCCGCCTTTGGGCTGATTTCATATCTGACAGATGATATCGCCATTGAGCAGTATGACACCAATAACTTCCTGTCTCCTTTAAAGGACTTCACATCCGATCATCCGCTGACTGAGGAGTTCTTGGAGATCGTTAGGGAATGTGACAGGATGATGGACAGTTATCCAACCTATTTACCTATGGATGCGGGAGAAATATATTGGAATAATCTCACAGAGCTGTTCCATTTAAGCTTAGAGCCCCAAGAGCTATTTGATAGACTGGCAGCTGCCATCCAAGATTAATATCGTAAATAAAAGGAGCAGTAATGCGAAAATCTTAAGAGAATTCCCGATTTTCCATTACTGCTCTTTTATACTATCAATATAAGCTCTAGCCCCTGTCTTCCAGAACAAGGCCGTCAGTGGAAATGGTCACGACCCTCCAGGGAAGGAGCTTGCCGGAATTTAGCATGGCAGTCTTGACCGCATGGACGATTCCTCCGCAGCAGGGAACCTCCATCCGAAGAACGGTAATACTTTTCAGCTCATTGTTCATCAGAATCTGGGTCAGCTTCCCTGCATAATCCGCATCATCCAGCTTGGGGCAGCCGATTAGAGTGATCTTCCCCTTCATGAACTGATGGATATTGCCATAGGCATAGGCTGTACAGTCTGCAGCAATCAGCAGATCTGCTCCGTTAAAATAAGGGGCATTGACTGGTACCAGCTGAATCTGGACCGGCCATTGTCTTAGCTCGGAAGGGATGACAGTCTCCTTCTCTTCGTGCTTCGGTGTTACCGGAGTCTCTTCCCTATGGATGGTCCGGAGTCTGGAACCGGGACAGCCTCCTGCATGGGCAGGATGAGGTGCCGCCACCTGTGCCTTAGCTGTAGCTTCCCTGGCTTCTGCAGCAGCTTTCTCCTTCTCTTCCTGCAGCTTCATATTTCTCTTGACCTCCTCTTCATTATACTCCAAGGCTTCTCTCTCCACGAAGCTGATAGCTCCTGTAGGACAGACGGGAAGGCAATTCCCAAGTCCGTCGCAATAATCATCCCGAAGCAGCTTTGCCTTTCCGTCTACTAAGCCTATGGCAGCTTCATGGCAGGCGCTGACACACAGGCCACAGCCATTACATAGATCCTCATCAATATGAATAATCTGTCTTATCATTTCATCATCCTCCCAATTTATATTCATCGTTTTCTTTTATCGTGTCATTCGTTATACTGATTATATCATATACAAAAAGAAAAAATGTAGCCGTAGCTACATTTTTTCTTTATCTGACATGATTCATTACGGGTTCTGTTCTTCTATCTCATGCCCTTATCATAGGGAATACCCTCTGCCTTGGGAGCACGGGATTTCTTCGAGGTAAAGGCCAGCACCACCATGGTAGCGATATAGGGCAGCATCTTATAATAGGTCTGGTCCAGCTTCAGCTTTACCAGGAAGGGAAACAGGGAAACCGAATAGGCCAGGGTCCTTAGGAAGGCAAAGAACAGAGCTGCAATCAGGATGCGGATCGGCTTCCACTGGCCGAAAATCATAACCGCCAGCGCCAGGAAACCAAAGCCGGCCACACCGGTATGTCCGTTGGCATCTCCGTTCATGATACCGACTGCGTAGAAGAAGCCTCCGATTCCTCCAAGGACACCGGACAGACCTACTCCCGCATAACGCATCCGATAAACATTGATGCCTACCGAGTCGGCAGCCTGGGGATGCTCTCCACAAGCCCTCAGATGAAGTCCGAAGCTGGTCTTATAGAACAGGATCGTCACCACAAGCAATAGGAAAAAGCCTATATAAACACTAAGATAGGTATTCTGAAAGAACATCTTCCCCAAAACCGGTATCTTGCTTAAACCGGGGACCTCTTTAATATAAAAATAAGTATCCGTGGTGACTCCGTCACTGCCGAAGAACATCTTGGAGAAAAGCAGGACACCTGCCGGTACCAGCATGTTCAGGGAGGTTCCCACGATGGTCTGGTCAGCCTTCATATTAATGGCTGCCAGGGATAAGAGCAGGGAGAAGATGACTCCTGCGATCGCCGCTACTACCATTCCCAAGAGCAGGATCACCTGGGGATTCAGGTTCCAATCGGCCTTCTCAATATGATAGACGAAGACACAGCCGATATAAGCTCCAAAGAGCATAATTCCTTCCAACGCAATATTGATGACACCGCTCCGCTCACTGAACATTCCGCCGAGAGCCACCAAGAGCAAGGCGATAGCAACCGGAAGGGTATTCTGAATCAGATAATACAGATCATTCATTTACTCCACCTCCTTCTCTGCTATCTTGTTCGCATTCGCTCGTGAGCCTGCCATCCGGTCAGCAGTATCAACCTTCACCTTTGTTTCCGGATGATCCGGTATATCGACTCCGGCCTTCAGCTCTCCTGCTAAGGCGCTGCTCCCGTTCTTCTGCTCCGGCTTCTGTCCGGGCTTCCTCATCCTCATAAAGAAGGCTCCGGCTGCTGTCTTCATCAGCATGGAGAAGGCTGAGAAATATATGATGACCGCAATTACGATATCAATGATTTCCGGCTTATATCCGTAAAGACTGGTCAGCGTACCGCCTCTCTGGATATGAGAGATAAACAGAGCCGAGAATATGATTCCCAAAGGACTGGAATTCCCCAGGAGCGCAACTGCGATACCGTTAAAGCCATTGGCAGCGATTACATTGATCGGCTCATAGGTCATACTGCTTCCCTTGATTGCTGCCGGTGCCAGTATGAAGAAGGCACCGCCAAGACCGGCAAGTCCTCCGGCGATGGCCATGGTATAGATGATATTTCTGGTCCCGTTCATACCGGCATACTTACTGGCATGCTTATTATAGCCTGTCGCCTTCAGCTCATAGCCGAAGGTGGTCATATTCAGTACAATGAACAGCAGGATCGCCAGAGCGATTGCGATATAGATGGAAACATTAACATTGGAGCCCTTGACACCAAGAGAAGGCAGCTGGGCCGAAGACGGCAGATAGGCTGTTCTGGTCATCATAGCCACATACATTTTCTTATTGCCCCGAATCCACATGTCCACCAGATACATGCCGATATAATTGAACATAATGGAGGTGATCACTTCATTTACATTCAGAAAGGCCTTGAAGAAGCCGGGGATGATCCCCCACAGCATTCCGCCGATCATTCCGGCCAGAACACAGGCAATCCAATGGAGCTCCGGAGGCATGGGAAACATAAAGCCCACATACATGGCAAAAAACATACCCATGGTGTACTGTCCCGAGGCACCGATATTAAATAGGCCCATCTTAAAGGCGAAGCCGACTGCCAGTCCGGTCATCATGATCGGTGTGGCAAAATAAAATACATCACCCAGCTTGCGAAAGCCTCCGGTCAGAACTGTCTGAAAGCCGATTCCGGCCCTTTCTGAGCCGGCAATAATCATTACGATATAACCGATGATTAAGCCTAGCGCAATCGCCAGAAGTGCGGAGGTAAATGCAGAAAAGCCCTTACTTTTGATAAACTTCTTCCATAATACTTTTTCTGTATCCAAAAATGATTTATTTTGCATCCCCATACTCCTTTACAGCATCCCGTTTTGCACCGGACATATACAGACCTAGCTCCTGAACGGTGGTTTTCTTAGGATCCAGCTCCCCAACGATCTCTCCCTCATACATGACCAGTATACGGTCGCTGACATTCATGACCTCGTCCAGCTCCAGGGAAACAAGCAGTACTCCCTTCCCTGCATCACGGGATGCTACCAGTTGCCGGTGAATGTACTCAATTGCTCCGACATCCAGGCCTCTCGTTGGCTGTACCGCAACCAGAAGCATATGCTCCTTATCGATTTCTCTGGCCACGATTGCCTTCTGCTGGTTACCGCCGGACATGCTGCGGGTTATGGTAACCGGTCCCTGACCGCTTCTTACATCATACTGCCTGATCAGGCGCTCGGCATAGACCCGCATCCTCTTCTTGCGGATAAAGCCTCTCTTGGTAAACTCAGGCTGCCAGTATCTCTGGAGAATCATATTCTCTTCCAAGCTGTAATCCAAAACCAGTCCATGCTTATGTCTGTCTTCAGGAATATGGCTCATACCTGTTTTTGACCTGGTTCGGATGGAAGCCTTGGTGATATCCCTGCCGGACAAAAGGATACTTCCTTTGCCGGGCTTCTCAAGACCGGTCAGAGCTGCAACAAATTCCGATTGTCCGTTACCGTCAATCCCTGCCAGGCAAACAATCTCTCCTCCATAAACATCAAAGGATACATTCTTCACTGCGTCGTTCTTGTGCGTCTGAGAGGGCACCGTAAGATTTCTGACGGATAGCACCCGCTCTCCCTTGGCAGCCTCCTTCTTTTCGACCTTGAAGCTGACCTCCCTGCCTACCATCATCCTGGAAAGCTCTTCCTTGGAGGTATCCTTTATGTCAACTGTGCCAATGCATCTTCCCTTGCGCAGAACAGTACAACGGTCAGCAACTGCCATGATTTCATTCAGCTTATGCGTAATAAAGAGAATGGACTTCCCTTCCTTTGCGAAGCCCCGCATGATGTCCATCAGCTCCTCGATCTCCTGAGGGGTCAAAACTGCGGTCGGTTCGTCAAAGATCAAGATATCGTTTTCCCGGTACAGCATCTTCAGGATCTCAACCCTCTGCTGCATACCAACGGAGATTTTCTCTATATAAGCATCCGGATTCACCTTAAGGCCATACTGCTCACTTAAGGCCATGACCTTCTCTCTGGCTTCCTGCTTCTGTATGAAGCCCAGCTTCTCCGGCTCCACACCCAGAATAATATTCTCCAATACGGTAAAGATGTCCACCAGCTTGAAATGCTGATGCACCATACCTATGCCCAAAGCATTGGCATCATTGGGGTTACTGATTTTAACGGGCTGTCCATTCTTACGGATCTCCCCCTTCTCTGCTTTATAGAGACCGAACAATACGCTCATCAGGGTGGATTTACCGGCCCCGTTCTCACCTAACAGGGCATGTATTTCACCCCTTCGAAGCCTTAGGGTGATATCATCATTGGCAACGATACCCGGGAATTCTTTCGTGATTCCTATCATTTCAATAATATAATCTTCCACGTTAACCTCTTCCATAAAAGTTATTGTATTATTTCCTAAGAATTCATTTCAAGTTGGTCAACCTATAGTATGAATATAACTGTTTCATCTTATGTTACATATTGAAATCCAATGTCCGGATTTCAGCTCTGCGTCTGTTATGTAATCAATAAGAGGCTGTTTCACATCAACATCCTTGAATCACGAGGAACCATAGGTGGTCCCATAATACACTGTTTTACCGAACAGATTGATGATTATGTGATGCCAGATGCGGACGTAGGCGTCCGAAGCTGGCGCATATAATCGAAATCTGTCCTGCAACCAGTGTGTGAGGGATCACCTATGGTTCCTCGTGTTTTCGGAAAGATAATGTGAAACAGCCTCTTTTTCCTGTAACCTGCCAAGGTCTGTGATTGTCAGAAAATGCTATCTGACCTCAACAGATACCTTGCTTAATTTCAGTCCGCTTACTAGCTCATCAGAAGTTGCAACACCGCTGGCATCTTCCACTGTGATGGAACGGACAGGGTCTACGCTTCCGTTTACAAGCTTCGCATAGACTGTTTCATATGCTGCCTGATCAAAGGAAGTAAATCTATCAAAGGCATTGGCACTGGAATCTCCGATTACTTCCGTAGGCAGACCCACGCCATTGTTTGTTGCATTAAAGTAGGTGGTTTTACCAGCAAAGGTATCCCAGGTATTGGTTTTGTAGATCGCATCCAGCACCTGAATAACAGATGCTCCAAGGCCCTTGGTTGCGGAAGTGACTACCGTGTTACTGTCATATCTCTGGTCAACGTCAACACCGATTACCTTCGCACCGGCTTCGGAAGCCGCTGCCATAACACTCTTACCTACGGAACCGCCACAGGCAAAGATTACTTCCGTGCCTTCCTGGTACATGGTCTTTGCTGATGCTTTATTGGTATCATTCTCATCAAAGTTACCGGTATAGTGATAGGTAACCTTAACCTCACCGTCTGCAAGTCCCAATTCTGCAGCCGCATCCTGTGCTCCCTGCAGGAAGCCGTAACCGAAGGCTTGTACCGCAGGAACTGCCATACCACCCATGAAACCGAGCTTCTTCATACCGTCCTTTACTGCTGCATAACCGGCCAGATAACCGGACTCTTCCTCTGCATACATTACACTTGCTACATTTGACTTAGTCTCATAGGTTGCGTAATCAGCAGTGTGAGGAGCACCATCCAGAAGGATGAACTTCACCTCCGGATACATGGTCTGTGCTTCATAAATCGGAACCTCGAAGAGGAAACCGGGAGTTACGACAACCTTCGCACCACCCTGTATTGCCAGATCGATTGCTGCAAGATATCCTGCATCGGATGCCTCTTCCGGCTTGTAATACTGATGAGAGATATTATTGGCAGATGCAAAAGCCACGACACCTTCCCAGGAACCCTGGTTAAAGGACTTGTCGTCAATGTTACCCTTGTCCGTAATCAAAGCGATCTCGAATTTACCATCAGTACCTGCATTGCCCGTAGAGGGCTCATTCTTGCCTTCGTCATTCTTGCCGGTATCATCCTTCTGATCGGTGATTTGTCCGGCATCGTTTCTGTCCTTCTCTTTAGTGCCACAAGCTGATAATAAGCCTACAGCCAGAACTATAACCAACAATAATGACATTACTTTTTTCATTTTTCATCCTCCTGCATTTGATCGGTCTTAAGACCGTCCTCTTAATTATACTAAATCTGCCGTATTTTTCAACTGTTTACTATACAATTTATTTATTTGTATTATTTGTAGATTCTTTTGTATATTTATAAATTACCACATTTTTCATGTATCTTTCTACTAATAGTTATCCCATATATCAAAAAAAATATGTAGGTAAACCTACATATTTTTCTGTTAGTATATATTCATATTCTCCAAATTATGCATGCTGTTTCTTCAATCCCCCGATGCAGCATTGGTAACACATGGGAGTGTCAGTATCATTACCACCGATCAGAATCACCATATACTCCATGCCCGGTGATAAGTATTCTAATTAGGAGGACAAAAACTTCTTCAGTCTCCTGACAATCATCGCTCCTAAGATACCGATCAGGGTACCGGTTACCGCACCGAAGATCAGCAGCACAGGGAGATAAAATACCAGATTCATATTTTCAACATAAAGGATTGCTACGGCTATCTGCCCGATATTATGGGATACACCACCGATGATACTGACTCCTACCATGCTGAAGAGCTTGCCTTTCATGAAGATCACCATCATAAGCCAGCTTAAGATACCTCCTGCAAGGCTGAAAAGCATGGTATTCGGATCCCGAAAGGTAAGACCCACCAGCAGAATACGGATAACGGACAGGACGAAGGCTTCCTTTGTCCCCATTCCATATAAAGCAGTTATTACCACCAGATTTGCCAATCCCAGCTTCATTCCCGGTACAGCAAAGGGCATAGGGAAGAGGCTCTCGATATAGCTGAATATGAATGCCAATGCAATCAATAGTCCATAGGTTGCTAATTTCTTAGATTTCATTCAAACTCCTTCATCTTCCGTTACTTTGCTACTGCATCCACTTCATTCTCCTCACCGCCAACTATCTGAAGAATGACATTATGCGGCAGGCAGGTGATTGTTTCATGATCATAACGGATCTTGTTCGGTGACTTAACACATAATTTATCGGGACAGCTGGCCTCGGTCATGTCAACATAACCGTCCTTGATCACGAAGGTGTTCCACTCCCCGTGCTCAAGCTCAACCGTAAAGCTGGTATCTTCCTTCAGACTTAGCTCCTTATAAACCTTACCGTCAACGAATACCTTGACCGTACTGCCTTCCTCCTTGGACAGATTGAAAAAGAGCAGGAAGAGAACGCCGATCAGCAGTATACCGGCAATAAGTATGATATCATTTTTTTTCATAGGCTGACTCCAAAATGAGTGAGCAGATAATCTGCCAGTGCTTCTAAGTGATCTGCTTCAAAGAGCTCGATCATCCCCTTGTCACAGGCCGCCGCAAACTTCGGATCTATCGGAAGCTTGGCTACTGCAGGAATCTGATGCATCTTGGCAAGCACTTCGATATGACTTTCCCCAAAGATCGGATACTCCTTATCACAGTCCGGACATTTGAAATAAGACATATTCTCGACGATACCCAGGATCGGGACCTTCATCATCTCGGCCATTTTTACAGCCTTACCGACAATCATGGAAACCAGCTCCTGGGGTGTGGTTACGATGATGATCCCGTCCACAGGCAAGGATTGAAATACCGTAAGAGGTACATCCCCTGTTCCCGGAGGCATATCTACAAACATAAAATCCACATCACCCCAGATCACATCTGTCCAGAACTGTTTGACTGTACCGGCTATGATCGGGCCTCTCCAGACCACTGGATCGCTTTCATTATTTAATAAGAGGTTAACGGACATGATGTCCACCCCGGTCTTACTTTTTGACGGAAAGATTCCCAGCTCATTTCCTCTGGCCTTCTCCTTCAGTCCAAAGGCCTTGGGAATGGATGGACCCGTGATATCCGCATCCAGGATCGCACTATTGTAGCCTCTCCTGTTCATCGTAACTGCCATAAGAGAGGTGACCAGGGACTTTCCGACACCACCCTTACCGCTGACCACACCGATTACTTTTTTGATATTACTCATCTCGTGGGGCTGCAGGCTGAAGTTCGTCTCCTTATTTTTTCTGCTGGCACAATCTGCACCGCAGCTATTGCAATCAGAATTACAATTTTCGCTCATATATCTCTCCTTAAATCCTCATGAGGTTTCTCTTCATCTACCCATTATATGCTTTTTTTCATATATGTCAATCTTCCCGTCCGAACATAAAAATATCTTTAACAAGTGTCTTACTCCCGGAATATGATGATATATAGCATTATGAAGGGAGTTGATTTTATGCTATCTCTACCGGCAGGAACAGCCGGCATTGTCAGTGCTACCGCCCTCTGGGCCTTTTATCTGGAGTATAAGGTATTGACTATCATCGTTCTGCTGCTGCTATTATTCGGTGCTTCACTATTCTTCCGTAATGTTAGCAAAAAAAAGAGGAAGAAGAAGGAACAAGAGAAAAAGGTGATACCTCCCGTTACGAACATCGTAGGGACCCATCAGGAGCGTTTGGCCGAGTTAAATGAGGATCTGGAACCCTTTGGTTTTATCTATGAGCCTGTCCAAGATATCTTCCATTCCCTGTTGAATGGCTGGCAAAGAAACTTTGGGTATTGCAGACTCTATGACGAGGCCTGCGCAGCCTTCAGCATGATCATTGATTGTGAGCCGATACCTTTTGAATATAACGGAGTGAAATACCTGATCGAGTTCTGGAAGGGTCAATATGGGATGACAACCGGAGGGGAGGTCGGTATCTATTATGCCAAAGGACCCAGCTTAAATATCCCGGGGATCTTTAATGGCACCTTTTATCATGCCCTTAAGGATGAACACATGATCAATATGTCCTTTGCCCTTCGCAAAAACGGAAATCTGCTCTTCACGCGCAGTGCCTATCACTGGTGGATTACAGGCTTTAAGCTGGGTGAGTTTTCCTATCCTTCTGAGCTTTCCATGGACATTATCATGGATCTGTATGATCGGAGGATGGCCTATGTATTCGGGGAAGCATTGATGAAAGCAGGCTATACCGAGGATGAATTCGCCGTCAGAGGGAATCGGGTCTGGATCCGTTTTGATCAGCCTCATACGCCGCAGCCTCTTTCGAGGACCGGCTTCATTGAGAAGCTGATGCAGAAAAACAACCGGTCCTTATGTGACGCTTATTACTATCTGACTGAATCCTATACAGACACCCTCGATAAGCTGGAAATCGTCAAGAACGAATCGCCGAACATGTATCGTCAGATCCTCAACATAGGTAAACCCCGCGAAGTCTTCGATGCCTATTCAAAGCTCAAAGGATTTGTCAAAAAGCAAGAGACCGATCAGGGAGGGTGATCCATGTCTACTTCAAAACGTTTATCCCAGGTACTCGCTACTTCCGCTGTCATACCCTTTTCTGACAACTCTAGAATTGTCATCATGAGTGATTGCCATAGGGGAGTCGGAGGCTGGTCCGATAACTTCTCTGATAACCAGAACCTTTTCTTTGCAGCGCTCACCTACTATTATGAATGCGGTTATACTTATATAGAGCTTGGGGATGGCGATGAGCTCTGGGAGAACCGAAGTATCGACGCGATCATCCAGACTCATAGCGACGCCTTCTGGCTGATGTCACAGTTCTATCGGGCCGGCAGGCTTTATATGCTTTACGGCAATCATGATATCGTAAAGAGGGATTCGAAATACACTAAGATAAAATGCAAATCCTTTTATTGCGAAAGTTTAAAATCCAATATTGCTCTCTTCCCCGGAATCAAGATCCATGAGGGTATTATACTGAAATACGGAAATAGCGGATATCAGATCTTTCTCACCCATGGTCATCAGGCGGATATATTGAACGATACCCTGTGGAGAGTATCCCGTTTTTTGGTCCGCTACTTATGGAAGCCTCTGGAATTAATCGGCATCCGTGATCCGACCAGTGCTGCGAAAAATAATGAGTTAAAATTCAGTGTGGAAAAAAAACTGGAGGATTGGTCCAGAAAGGAAAACCAGATGCTCATCTGTGGCCATACCCATAGACCGGTTTTCCCGAAGCCGGGGCAGACCCTGTATTTTAATGACGGCAGCTGTATTCATCCCCGTAGTATCACAGCCCTGGAGATTAACAATGGTACCATATCCCTTGTCAAATGGGCGATCATGATCAAACCGGACAGAAGCCTCTATGTGGGTAGGGAGGTATTAGAGCCTCCGGTCCGTATCATGGATTATTTTGTCGAAAGCTTAAATTGATAGGGAAAGGGTCAGGGCTGTTTCTTCATCACCAGCAGATACAAGGGTCCCATTTATGGTAGTAACCTATGGGAGCTCTTGTAGCTGCTTCGATGAAGGAAGCATCCTCTGACCCTCTCAAGCTGATCGCCGTTGATACATCTATGCTTCGTAGTCTGTGACTTATCACTGCTTGTCCGTTATTTTCTTCGCTGGCTTAGGTTATCGCCGGGTATCCGTCTTTTCTTCACTGTTAATGTTATCGTTGCATATCCTTCTTGCTCTTTGCTGGCTTAGGCTTTTGCACTGAATAGCCGAACTTACCGATATATTTACCAAGACCGTAGTATTCTCCGTGGGAATATACGATCAGCCCTGTTTGATTTAAGTGGAACTTACCCTTTTCATCCAGATAGCGCTGATCCACTGCCACACTTACCACTTCTCCCAGGAACATATCATGGGAGCCCAAGGGAATGATCTCCTTGACCCTGCATTCGATGTTCACCGGAGCCTCCATGATCAATGGTGCTATGGAGAGCTTACCCATGGCAGGAGTCAGCTTCATCTCCTTGAATTTATCAAGCTCCCGTCCGGACCTTACTCCACAAAAATCGGCAGCTCGGGTCAGCTCCTCTATTACCAGGTTGATCACGAACTCTCCGCTATTCTTGATGATATCATAGGAATAACGCTCCTTGCGGATCGATATGGAAACCATGGGTGGATTACTGCATATCGTGCCTGCCCATGCGATTGTAATGATATTCGGCTTTATTCCCTCTCCTGCACAGCTTACCATCACTGCGGGAATGGGATAGAGCATATTACCTGCGGGAAAAAATTCTCTCTTCATAAGTACCTCCTTGATAACCATCTTATCTCTGCCGTCCCCCACTGTCAAGGCTGACCAAATTGAAGCTTTCTGTTCAAAGAATAAATCACATCGCATTTATACATAATACCTTAGAAAGAATAAATGGAAAGGAGTAAGTCCATGAAAGCATCGGTTGACCAGGATGGCTGCATCAGCTGCGGACTATGCATTGATGTATGCCCCGAGGTATTCAGTTATAATGAAAATGATGTTTCCCAAGCAATCGAAGGTGATATTCCCAAGGATTGCGAGGATAGAGCCATTGAGGCCAGGGATGGCTGCCCTGTCAGTGTCATTGATATTGAAGAATAATTTAAAGGGGCTGTCTCCTATATTATTTACCCTAATTATGAGGCAGCCCTATTCCTCTG
>JAEZNB010000053.1 GCA_023441965.1 Bacillota bacterium | reverse complement strand
GTATTAGGCCATGTTCAGGATGAGAATGGACAGAAGATGTCCAAATCCAAAGGCAATGCAGTGGATCCCTTTGATGCCCTGGAGAAGCACGGAGCAGATGCGATCCGCTGGTACTTCTATATCAACTCCGCCCTGTGGTTGCCCAACCGCTTCCACCATGGAGCAGTAACGGAAGGACAGAGAAAGTTCATGGGTACCCTCTGGAATACCTATGCCTTCTTCGTGCTCTATGCGAATATCGATCAATTCGATGCTACAAAATATAAGCTGGAATATGATAAGCTTTCCGTAATGGATAAGTGGCTGCTCTCCAAGCTGAACTCCCTGATCAAGGCCGTGGATGAGCATCTGGATAACTACCGGATCACAGAGGGTGCCAGAATGCTGGCTGACTTCGTGGATGAGCTTTCCAACTGGTATGTCAGAAGAAGCAGGGACCGCTTCTGGGCAAATGGCATGCCTCAGGATAAGATCAATGCCTATATGACGCTTTATACGACCCTGGTTGAGGTATGTAAGACGGCTGCCCCCTTCATCCCCTTCATGACAGAGGAGATCTATCAGAATCTTGTGGTAAATATTGATAAGGAGGCACCGAAGAGCATTCATCTTTGCAGCTTCCCTTCCTATCAAGAGGCATATATCGATAAGGAGCTGGAGGCTAATATGGAGGAGGTTCTGGAGGTGGTTGTACTGGGCCGTGCCTGCAGGAATGCCGCTAACATCAAGAACCGTCAGCCGATCGGCAGAATGTATGTGAAGGCCGATGCCAAGCTTTCCGAGTTCTATCAGAGTATCGTTGCCGAGGAATTGAATGTCAAGGAGGTCGTCTTCACCGAGGATGTAAGAGCCTTTACCTCCTATAGCTTTAAGCCACAGCTTAAGACACTGGGACCGAAATTCGGCAAGCAGCTGGGAGCGATCCGTACCATATTGTCAGAGCTGAATGGCAATCTGGCCATGGATGAGATCAATGCTACAGGCAAGCTGAAAATTGATCTGGAGGGCACTGAGGTGACTCTGGAGAAGGAGGACTTGCTGATTGAAGCCGCACAGACAGAAGGGTTCGTGTCGGATTCCAATTATGGCATTACCGTGGTGCTGGATACCAATCTGACCGCAGAACTGATCGAAGAAGGCTTCGTCCGTGAAATCATCAGTAAGATACAGACCATGCGTAAGGATGCTGATTTCGAGGTAATGGACCATATCCGCGTCTCCATGGGCGGCAATGACAAGGTTAAGGCCATCATGGAGCGGAATGCCGAGGAGATCAAAGCAGAGGTAATGGCGGATCAGCTTCTGCTTGACCAGGCACAGGGCTTCACGAAGGAATGGGAGCTGAACGGCGAGAAGGTTACCTTGGGTGTGGAGAAGCTGTAAACAGAAGTATAGCTTGATATGAAATAAACGGATCAAAAGCCACCGGTTTCCGGGTACTACCGAAGACCGGTGGTTTTTATGCTGTTTTTCTTAAAGCAAAATCAAGCGTTACTCCGCGATCAGGAACAGTTTGTCATAATATGGAAGTCCCGCGCGGTCGCTTTGTCGCTGAAATCAGAAGTTTCGTTTACTTTTCGGCTTTTTTATTATATAATAAAGCTGGATGAAACGATCCACAGAATAATCAGAAAGGTTGTGATCCCATGAAACTGATTTATGTCATAGTGCGCAATATTGATAGCGGTGATGTCACACAGGCTTTAAATAAACAGGGCTTCTATGTAACCAAGCTCGCATCCACCGGAGGCTTCTTAAGGGAAGGGAATACGACCTTAATGATCGGAACGGATGCCGAGAAGGTGGAGGAGGTCATTACAATCGTGAAGAACGCCTGCGGACCCAGGAAGCAGATTATATCCAATCCGATTGGGCCCGGCGAGTATGCGGCAATGAATGTGGTAGTCAATGTGGGAGGAGCGACCATATTTGTAACAGAGGTAGACCGCTTCGAAAAAATCTGAAGCCCTTCGGCGGAAATCATAAGGGGTTCGACTGATTCATATGCCATACCGGTCCCGGAGCTTAAGCGGTATAGACAGCCATCGCTGAAGTCCGGGACTTTTTATGTCCGGTTCAGGCCGATAACGCTCATGAAAGCATCCCCCGAAGGTTTTGCTCCATGTTGGGAAGAGGGAGCCTTAGCTAAATCTGAAATATTTGTGAAATAAGCATTTACGCTTTCTTTTTGAATGAAAATGTGATATAAACAAAGAAGCAAATCAATATGAGTTCGGAGCTTGCATACTGCTGCCCGGGCGGGAATGAGAAAGGATAACAGAATGAAGAAAAGAGTATTGTTTTTGGCAGTATGTATGAGCTTATTCGTGTTGGCTGCAGGCTGCAATACTAAGGAGGATAAAAAGGAGGCGGGTAATCCGACGCCTACAGTAACAGGAAGCCCCGAGGACACAGAGGGAAGTGATACAACAGCGGATACAGAGCCCCAGTACCTGGTAAATGATCTGGAGAAAGGGGAGTATAATGTAGATGATTATATTTCCTTAGGAAAGTACAAGGGAGTGGAGGTCAATGTTGCACCGGCTGAAGTGACAGAGGATGATATCTTCTTTGCGATTCAGACCGAGCTTGATATAAATGGCGGTGCTGAGCTGAAAGAGGTCAGCGGACCTACCGTGAGGCTTGGTCATACCGTGAACATTGATTACGAGGGACTGAAGGATGGGGTTGCATTTGATGGTGGAACCGCTTCGGGCTATAATCTGATGATTGGTTCGGGAGACTTTATCCCCGGCTTTGAGGATGGCATAATCGGTGCTAAGATCGGTGACAAGCTGGATCTGGATATCACCTTCCCTGAAAACTACAGTAATGCAGACCTGGCCGGTCAGCCTGTCGTATTCAAGATTACCGTAAACAAGATTCAAGAGTATGAGCTGACAGAGGAATATGTAACATCAAATACCGAGTATGCGAGTGTAGAAGCATATAAGGCCGGTATTGAGGAAAGTCTGTTGGAGGAAAAGATTGCAGACAGACAATTAGAGATTGAGAGCACTGTATATGAAAGCATCTTAGAAGACTCTAAGTTCAGTTCTCTGCCTCCAGCTCTGCTGGCATATTATAAAAATGACATCAAGGTTTATTACAGCAATGTTGCCATGGCCTATGGTACGGATTTTGCCGGCTTTTTGGCTGCTTCCGGAGTAAGCGAGGAGCTGTTTGATCAGGATTCGACCAGATACGCTGAAAATATGACCAAGAGGGATCTGATCATTAACGCTATCATCAAGGCTGAGGGTATGGAGCTGTCTGAGGAAGAGTATGATGCAAAGGCCTTAGCCAAAGCCGAAGAATACGGTTATGAGAGTGTGGAGGATTTTCTGTCAATCGCTGATCCGGCAGTCCTAAGAGAAGAGATCAATATGGATATGGTATTGGATTTCATTGTAGCAGAAGCAATTGTGAAATAACTTGAGAAGAAGGTTTTATGATAAAGGATTTTTTACCTATTAATAAAAATGATATGGTACAGAGGGGATGGACACAATGTGACTTTGTCTTTGTGACAGGGGATGCCTATGTGGACCATCCCTCCTTTGGTCCGGCAATTATCAGCAGACTGCTGGAAAGCTACAGCTATAAGGTGGGCATACTTGCTCAGCCGGACTGGAAGAAGGATGACAGTATTGCCCTGCTTGGCGAACCCAGATTAGGCTTTCTGGTCAGCGGAGGTAACATGGACTCCATGGTGAACCATTATTCGGTGGCGAAGAAGCGGAGGCAGACCGATGCCTATTCCCCCGGAGGAAGGATGGGACTGCGGCCGGATCATGCAACTGTCGTCTATTGTAATCTGATCAGAAAGCAGTATAAGAATATTCCGATCATCATCGGAGGAATAGAAGCAAGCCTCCGCAGATTGGCACACTACGATTACTGGAGCGATAAGGTGAAGCGGTCCATTCTGCTTGATTCGCAGGCCGATCTCCTCTCCTATGGCATGGGTGAGCATGCAATCATCGAAATAGCGGAAGCCCTGAACAGTGGTCTTTCGATTAAGGATATCACCTATGTGGCAGGAACCGTTTATCGGACAAGCAGCCTGGAGTCAGTATACGATGCCGTAAAGCTACCTGCTTTCCAAGAGATCACAGGCAGTAAGAGAGAATTTGCGAGAAGCTTCTATCTCCAGTACACCAATACGGATCCCTATTCGGGCAAACGCCTGGTGGAGCCTTACGGCGAGAAGGAGTATGTAGTCCAGAATCCTCCTGCCATGCCTCTGACTCAGGCGGAAATGGATCGGGTTTATGCTCTCCCCTATAGGAGAGAGTATCATCCGACCTATGAGGAGGCGGGAGGGATACCTGCCATACAGGAGGTAAAATTCAGTCTGGTCAGCAATCGGGGCTGTTATGGAGGCTGTAATTACTGCGCCCTGACCTTCC
Source organism: Bacillota bacterium (assembly GCA_023441965.1). Classification (GTDB taxonomy): domain Bacteria; phylum Bacillota; class Clostridia; order Lachnospirales; family Lachnospiraceae; genus Mobilitalea. The sequence goes on along the minus strand of JAEZNB010000053.1, from coordinate 70,450 downwards.
ATCAGGGAAGGATCCTTCAGACCAGAAGCCATGAGTCCATTCTGGCAGAAGCAAATCAGCTGGTCTGGGATAAGGATTTTAAGGGCTACATCCACGATGTCGGAGGACCGACAGCCAACTTCCGGCATACTGCCTGTGAGAAGCAGCAGACGAAGGGGGCCTGTGTCAATAAGCAATGCCTGTTTCCGAAGCCCTGCCGGAGCCTTAAGGTAGACCACTCCGATTATCTGCAGCTGCTTCGGAAGCTAAGAAAGCTGCCGAATGTGAAAAAGGTATTTATCCGGTCAGGCATCCGTTATGATTATCTGCTTCAGGATAAGGAGGATACCTTCTTCAAGGAGCTATGTGAGCATCATATCAGCGGCCAGCTCAAGGTGGCACCGGAGCATATCAGCGATCAGGTACTGGCCCTGATGGGCAAGCCGGAGAACGCTGTGTATGAGGAGTTCCAGGCCAAGTACAAGAAGATGAATGAGAAGCTGGGTAAGAATCAATTTGTGGTTCCTTACCTGATCTCCTCCCATCCCGGCTCTACCCTAACGGAAGCGATAAAGCTGGCAGAATACCTAAGGGACCTGGGCTATATGCCGGAACAGGTGCAGGACTTTTATCCGACCCCTTCGACCATTTCCACCTGTATGTATTATACCGGCCTGGATCCCAATACGATGGAAGAGGTCTATGTACCGAGAACACCCCATGAGAAGGCCATGCAGCGGGCTCTGATCCAGTACCGTAATCCCAAGAACTATAACCTGGTGGTGGAAGCCCTGACCAAAGCAGGCCGGACAGACCTGATCGGCTTTGAGAAGAAGTGTCTGGTGCGCCCAAGACTCCTATCCAAGGAGAAGAAGTGGGCTGATGCCGGAGGCAGGACCGAAGGCAGAAGGCCGACAGAGGGTAACAAGAGGTCTGAAGGCAAAAGATCGGCAGGAGGAAATAGTCGTACTGAGAGTCAATGGTCGACAGAAGGCACCAAGAGGACTGAGAGTCATCGGTCGGCAGAGGGTGGAAAGCGGTCAGATAGCCGAAGAACGGCAGAAGGCGGAAAGAGAACCGAGGGCAGGAAGGCGATAGGTGGCGGAAAAACCAGCCATGGCAAGGCACCGGCAAGCAGTTCCGGCAGAAGCATGACAGGCAGACAAAACACAGACAAACAAAGATCAGACAGACAAAGAACAGACAGAAAAGGCAGAGCCGGTAGCAACAGCAGTGGAAAACCTAAGCGATAAGGGTTGTAAATAAGCGGATTGTTTTTATTGACAAGATTTAGAGAAGATGATATACTACGCAAGGCATCTGTTTCAAATATCGAGATACTTAGACTAATCGGCTCTTGGTCCAGGCAGACCAGGAGCTGTTTTACGCTTACGTGTAGGCGTTATATGGCTACGGATGGTTTCCCGATCAGATACATAGGAACTATGGTTTTGGGAAATATATACACAAATGATATAGGAATCAATATGAGAAAGGAAATAAGGATGGAAACAAACAAATTTACTGAAATGGAATTAAATCCCCAGATTCTTCGGGCAGTGGAGGAGATGGGCTTTGAAGAAATGTCACCCATTCAGGCGAAAGCAATCCCTGCCATTATGGAGGGTAAGGATATAGTTGGACAGGCACAGACAGGAACCGGTAAGACGGCAGCCTTTGGTATACCGCTTCTGCAGCTGGTGAACCCAAAGGACAGAAGCCTGCAGGCACTCGTATTATGCCCCACCAGAGAGCTGGCGATTCAGGTGGCGGAGGAGTTCCGCAAACTGGCTTTATTCCTGCATGGAATTAAGATACTGCCCGTATATGGAGGGCAGGAAATCTCCAAGCAGATTCGGTCCCTGAAGGGAGGAGTACAGGTTATCATCGGTACACCGGGCCGGGTAATGGACCACATGAGAAGAAGGACAATTCGCTTTGACAACTTAAAGATGGTGGTTCTGGATGAAGCGGATGAGATGCTGAATATGGGCTTCCGTGAGGATATCGAGACGATTTTGAAGGATGCTCCCACAGAACGTCAGACCGTACTTTTCTCTGCGACGATGCCCGGACCGATTCTGGAAATCGCCCGTACCTATCAGAAGAATGCTGAGATGATCCGGGTCGTAAAGAAGGAGCTGACGGTTCCCAAGATTGAACAGTATTATTATGAGGTCAGTCCGAAGAATAAGGAGGAGGTACTGTCCAGGCTGCTGGATATGTATAACCCGAAGCTGTCCCTTGTCTTCTGTAATACGAAGAAGCAGGTGGATGAGCTGACTGCCAATCTCCAGGGCAGAGGGTATTTTGCAGAGGCCCTTCACGGAGATTTAAAGCAGGTACAGAGAGACCGTGTTATGAACAGCTTCCGCAATGGTAAGACCGAAATTCTGGTGGCTACGGATGTAGCAGCCAGAGGGATTGATGTGGATGATGTTGAGGCGGTATTTAATTATGATGTTCCGCAGGATGATGAATACTATGTGCATAGGATCGGACGTACAGGCCGGGCAGGCAGGGAGGGCAGAGCCTTCACCCTGGTGGTAGGCAGAGAGGTCTTTAAGCTCAGAGACATTCAGCGCTACTGCAAAACCAAGATTAAGCTGCAGCCCATTCCTTCGGTCAATGATGTTACGGCAGTGAAGGCAGAAAAGATTTTGGATAAGATCCATAATATCGTTATGGATGAGGATCTGACCAAGATGATCGCCTTGATTGAGGACAGGGTGAATGAGGAGGAGTATACCTCTCTGGAGCTGGCAGCAGCCTTCCTCAAGCTTGCCATGGGTGATGATTGTGGCAGGGATGAGGAAGAGAAGGGGTATTCGGACTTTGGAGATACAGGAGCAGAGGCAGGCATGGTCCGCTTATTTGTCAATCTGGGGAAAAAACAGAATGTACGGCCGGGAGATATTCTTGGTGCCATAGCAGGAGAGACCGGTATGCCGGGTAAGCTGATCGGTTCCATCGACATGTATGATAAATACACCTTTGTCGAGGTTCCGAGAGAGTATGCAGCAGAGGTCATTCAGACGATGAAAACGGCGAAAATCAAGGGAAAGAGCATAAACATCGAACCGGCAAACAGAAAATAAACAGATTGCATAGGAAATAAGGACTACAGGGCAGAGCCGGGCCTGAAGGTCTTCTTGACATAGGCTTCTTACTGTCATATAATAATAATTACTATTATTATTCTTTATATCATAGATCTGAATGAGGAGTGAATGTATGGCAGCGACAAAGTATAGCCGTCAGCGTGAAGCGATCAAGGAATACCTGGCTCATACCAAAGAGCACCCGACTGCGGATATGGTTTATATGAATATACGTAATATCTATCCGAATATCAGTCTGGGTACAGTATACCGGAACCTAAACCTGCTGGCGGAACAGGGTGAAATCATTAAAATCAATTGCCGGGACGGGAGTGACAGGTTTGATGGGAATGCATCACTTCATTACCATTTTATCTGCAACGAATGCGGTAAGGTGATTGATCTGGATATGAAGTCCATTGAGCATATCAATGTGATTGCCAATTCCGGCTTTGAGGGACGGGTTGACGGTCATGTTACCTTCTTCCATGGGGCATGTCCTCAGTGTAAAAAGTAAGAGCTGTCATAATGAAGCGTTCATAACAGAAAAGGCTGTGTTATCATTTCTATCGGGAATCGGAGCAGGTTTCATAGATATGGTAAGTCAGCCTTTTTCATGAAAAAATGTAAAAAAAGTGATTGACAATTGTTCATATATGTATTATTATATAAATAACGATAACAGTTACTGTTATTATATAATTACATATTAAAAAGGAGATCTAACATGAAGAAGTTTGTTTGTCAGGTATGTGGTTATGTACACGAAGGAGACAGTGCACCGGATGCCTGTCCGATCTGTAAAGCTCGTAAGGAGAAATTCGCAGAGAAGTCTGAAGGATTATTCTGGGCAGATGAGCATGTTGTAGGCGTAGCTCAGGGCGTAAGTGAAGACATTATTAAGGATCTTCGGGATAATTACATGGGTGAATGCACAGAAGTCGGAATGTATCTGGCGATGGCCAGAGTGGCCCACAGAGAAGGGTATCCTGAAATTGGTATGTATTATGAGAAGGCTGCCTGGGAAGAAGCAGAGCATGCAGCCAAGTTTGCAGAGCTGCTCGGTGAAGTGGTAACCGACAGTACGAAGAAGAACCTGCAGTTAAGAGTAGATGCAGAGAACGGCGCCTGCATGGGTAAGAAGGATCTTGCTACCCGCGCTAAGGCAGCTAATCTGGATGCGATCCATGATACGGTTCACGAGATGGCCAAGGACGAAGCAAGACACGGCAAGGCCTTCCAGGGACTACTTGAAAGATATTTTGGTAAATAATTTTTAGCTGACCCCGGGGACTGACATGAACAGACAGAACTGTATGGCAGTCCTCTTCTTTATATTTTTTGCTCCCCCAATAAAAAGAAACGCCCCTCCCCCCGGGGCGTTTCTTGTATTATAGGTATTAAAGCATGTAGCGTATTTGTCGTCTTTATGACATTACGGCCTGTGTCATAGGGGCATAAGGCTTATGCTACTTGATTCTCATGATATGTACACAATAAACATAAATATTCTGTATCTTCTTGGCTTCTACTCCGTCTACATGAATGACCGGCTGTGTCTCTGAGGGAGTGGTATAGAGCTTAAAGATGATGCCGTCCTGATTTACTCTCATATTCCTGATCTGCTTAAAGACATAGTCCTTCTTCGGAACACCGATGTAATTGAAAATAATGTCGTAGGTATCCGGGTGGTTAAAGCATAGAATAATCTCATCCTTGTCATACATTCCAATGATTTCTCTGGCTTCCTCAAAGGTCATATTGGTACATTTGTATTCGCCCTCGTTAAAAAGGGTATTCATGTTGCTGTTATCTAGCAGCAGTAATGGATTACTCGGTTTTCTCTCCATAATAGACCACTCCTTCCAATAACCTATCTGATAAACTTAGGTCACGATTGATGTTGTAATTTAAGTATAGGAAAATAAATGGTAAATGTCAATAGAACAGGAAGGAAAGGACAGACGCGGAGTGTCATTTATTAAAACACTAATTTAAGCATAAAAAACCCCGGTCTCTTAACCACCCAAGGGGGGTGTCAGATGACCGGGGGCTTTATAGATGAATTTCTGATATCAGCAGCTTAATCAGCGAAAGTATTACAGCTGATTGATTGCTCTCTTCACATAAGTCGTATGCAGAAGATGATGTGCCTTATGGCTGCCGGGCTTCTCAAGATATTCCTCATAGAGCTTCTTGATGGAAGGATTCTCATGGGACTTGCGGATCGGCATAGCAGCATCCTGAGCATAGAGAGCCTTCGCACGCTCTGCGCGGAGATCTGTGAAATTCCTTACGGTAGCAGGCTGTATCGGCTGACCGCCACCATTGACACAACCGCCGGGGCAACCCATGATCTCGATAAAGTGGTAATTTGCTTCGCCGGACTTTACAGCGTCAAGTACCTTTCTGGCATTGGATAAGCCGGAAGCAACTGCTACATTGATATCCATACCGGCTACGTGATAGGTTGCTTCCTTCACGCCCTTGGTACCTCTTACCTCAGCAAAGTCAAGATTAGCAAGCTCCTCACCGGTAAGGGTCTCAACTGCGGTACGAAGAGCAGCTTCCATAACACCGCCGGTAGCACCGAAGATGACTGCGGCACCGGTGGATTCACCGAGAGGATTGTCAAACTCTTCATCCGGAAGGGAAGCAAAGTTTAGGCCAACACGCTCGATCATTCTGGCAAGCTCTCTGGTAGTGATGGAAATATCAACATCGGGAACGCCCGCTGCATTCTGATCCTCTCTGCCGATTTCGAACTTCTTAGCCGTACAAGGCATTACGCTGACCATTACGATCTTCTCGGGATCAAGTCCCATCTTCTCGGCATAATAGGTCTTGGTGATTGCACCGAACATCTGCTGAGGAGACTTACAGCTGGACAGATTATCCAGCATATCGGGATAATAGTGTTCACAGAATTTGATCCAACCGGGGGAACAGGAGGTGATCAGCGGAAGTACGCCGCCATTCTGTACTCTGCCCAGGAATTCGGTTGCTTCCTCCATGATGGTGAGGTCGGCAGCAAAGTCGGTGTCAAATACCTTATCAAAGCCCAGGCGACGGAGTGCTGCAACCATCTTACCCTGAACATTGGTGCCGATCGGATAACCGAATTCTTCACCAAGAGCAGCACGTACAGCAGGTGCTGTCTGAACAACCACGTATTTCTCGGGATCATTTAAAGCAGCGAAAACCTCTCTCGTATAATCCTTTTCAGCAAGAGCTCCGGTCGGACAGACTGCGATACACTGTCCGCAGGAAACACAGCTGGTCTCGCCCAGACCCATATCAAAGGCGCAGGCGATTGTGGTATCAAAGCCACGCTCGTTGGCGCCGATTACGCCGATGCCCTGCACTCTGTCACATACTGCAGCACAGCGTCTGCAGAGAATACATTTGTTATTATCACGAACCATGTGGGGGGAAGTCAGATCTAATTCATACTGATTCCGATCTCCCTCGAAGATCCGCTCGTCGGATACCATCAGATCATTGCAAAGCTTCTGAAGCTCACATTTTCCGCTTCTGACGCAGGACAGACACTTTCTGTCATGGTCGGAGAGGATCAGCTCCAGGGTCTGCTTTCTGGATTCCAATACCTTAGGAGAATTGGTTCTGATCTCCATACCGTCTGCTACGGGATACATACAGGAGGCAACGAGGCTTTTGGCACCCTTCACTTCAACGACACAGATACGGCAAGCGCCGATTTCATTGATTTCCTTCAGATAACATAAGGTAGGAATATCGATGTGAGCCATTTTGGCCGCCTCTAAAATAGTGGAACCCTTCGGTACTTCGAGTGACATACCATTTATTTTGATATTTACCGTTTCCATAGTTTCCTCCTTTATCTCTTAGAGATGGCACCAAAGCGGCATTTCTCCATGCAGGCACCGCACTTGATACACTTACTCTGGTCGATGATATGGGCTTCCTTAACCTTGCCCTGAATGGCATTGTTCGGACATACGCGGGCACATAAGGTACAGCCTTTACATTTATCAGCATCAATCACATAGGACAGAAGGGACTTACATACACCGGCAGGACACTTCTTGTCAATTACATGGGCGATATACTCATCCTTGAAGTAATTCAGAGTGGATAATACCGGGTTGGGAGCTGTCTGTCCAAGTCCGCAGAGAGCATTCTCCTTGATGTAGAGGCAAAGCTCCTCCAGACGATCCAGGTCCTCAGGAGTACCGTTACCCTGAGTGATCTTGTCTAAAATCTCGTACAGGCGCTTGGTTCCGATACGGCAAGGGGTACATTTGCCACAGGACTCGTCAACGGTGAATTCCAGGAAGAACTTTGCGATATCCACCATACAGTTATCCTCATCCATAACGATCAGACCGCCGGAGCCCATCATGGAACCGATTCTAATCAGGTTATCGTAGTCAATGGGGATATCATAATGTTCAGCGGGGATACAGCCACCGGAGGGACCACCGGTCTGGGCAGCCTTAAATTTCTTGCCGTTGGGGATGCCACCGCCGATATCCTCAATAACCTCACGGAGGGTGGTACCCATCGGGATCTCTACAAGACCGGTATTCTTGATCTTACCGCCGAGAGCAAAAACCTTGGTTCCCTTGGACTTTTCGGTACCCATGGAAGCAAACCACTCGGCTCCGTGTAAAATAATCTGAGGAATATTTGCATAGGTCTCAACATTGTTTAAGATGGTAGGCTTCTGGAATAGACCCTTCTGTGCGGGGAACGGAGGACGCGGGCGGGGTTCGCCACGGTTTCCTTCGATGGAGGTCATAAGAGCTGTTTCCTCACCGCATACGAAGGCGCCGGCACCAAGTCTTAAGTCGATATCAAAGCTAAAGTCAGTTCCGAATATATTCTTACCGAGCAGGCCGTATTCTCTGGCCTGAGCGATTGCGATCTTAAGACGCTCTACTGCGATCGGGTATTCTGCACGAACATAGATATAACCCTGGGAAGCACCGATTGCATAACCGGCGATTGCCATGGCCTCAAGTACCACATGCGGATCTCCCTCTAAGACGGAACGGTCCATGAAAGCACCGGGATCGCCTTCATCCGCATTACAGCAGACATACTTCTGATCGGCATCATTGCCCTTGGCCAGCTTCCACTTCATACCGGTGGGGAAGCCGCCGCCTCCACGGCCACGAAGACCGCTGTCCAGAATGGTCTGGATTACCTGGTCGGGAGTGTACTCGGTAAGAACCTTGCCGAGAGCCTCATAGCCGCTGGTTGCGATATACTCATCAATATTTTCGGGATTGATGACACCGCAGTTACGAAGAGCTATTCTGTGCTGCTTCTTATAGAAATCAGTATCATTTAAGGACTTGGTAGAGCCTTCCTTGTCCTCTTCCTTATATACAAGACGGGTTACGATACGGCCCTTCAACAGATGCTCGTTAACGATCTCCGGAACATCCTCCGGCTTGATCAATGCATAGAAGGTGGCTTCGGGATAAATAACCATAATCGGACCTAAGGCACAAAGTCCGTGACAGCCGGTCTGAACAACAGCCACTTCTTCCTTTAAGCCTGCTTTCTCCAGTTCAGTCTGCAGTGCTTCTAAGATTTTGGGGGTTCCTGAGGAAGTACACCCGGTTCCACCACAAACCAATACGTGTGAACGATACATAATGTGACCTCCTTTGGATTAACCGATTGCCTCGGCAATGGTATATTTTTTCACGATCTGACCACGGATGATATGCTGCTCTAATACTTCGAGGGCCTTTTCCGCTGTCATTTTCACATAGGTTACTTTTTCCTTACCCGGTTCTAATACTTCAACGATCGGCTCATACTGGCACAGACCGATGCATCCTGTCTGAACGACTGCCACGTCGGTCAGGCCTTTTGACTGTACCGCATCGGAAAGGGCGTTAAGAACCGGTCTGGCACCGCTTGCAATACCGCAGGTTGCCATACCGACAACGATACGTGTCTGATTATGGCTCTCATTGCGGAGACCCATCTGGCCCTGCATCATTTCCCTGATCGCCTTAAGCTCTTCAAGAGTTTTCATCTGTTTCCCTCCTAATTTGATTATACTGTTCAATTCGTTTGTAGTGGAGTGGTCATATCGGTAGACCTCCGTCCACCTCATCTTTGTTCTCGCTCAGATATTCTTTTATATAAGCAGCAACCTCCGGAACTGTAAACGGAACGTCACCAAGGATCTGACGAAGCTCTCTGGTGTCAAGGGTAAAGCTCTTTCCGTTAAAGCCATAGGTATACTTAAAATCTATCTGTGTGTTCGCTATGATTAATGTATAGATTGTGCTGTTGATATCACCCAGTGGCATCCTGTCAATATGGGATAAACCGAAGGATGCTGTAACCGCAGTTCCTGCTCCGCAGGCCGATTCTATATGGAAGCTTCCTCCTGTACCGACTGCAGCCTGCTTCATAAAAGGAATTCCCAGACCGACAGCTCTTGTCGTTCTGGTGGTATAGAAGGGATCCTCTACCTTCTTCAGCTGTTCACCGGTCATACCGCAGCCATTGTCGGATATAAGCAGGGACAGGATATCCTGTTCCGTATCTATGTTCACATGAATTTCAATCAGGCTTGCACCGGCCCGGACTGAATTATTGGCAATATCTAATACATTAAGGGATAATTCCGTCATCATGTTATTTATACTTAGCGATAATTCCGTCCAAATCGTCGAGCGTTAATTTACCATAGACATCTTCGTTTATTGTAATAACAGGTGCAAGACCGCAGGCACCGATACAACGGCAGGATTCCAAGGAAAAGTTTCCGTCCGGAGTGCATTCGCCATCCTTAATGCCCAACATATCCTGAAGCTTGTTAAAAATATCACCAGAACCCTTTACGTAGCAAGCAGTTCCAAGGCACACAGAAACCTTATATTTACCCTTGGGATAAAGGGAAAACTGTGAATAGAAGGTCACGATACCATATATTTTCTCTAAAGGAACATTTAATTCATCCGATATCATGGTCTGTACCTCAATCGGCAGGTAACCATAAATATCCTGTGCCTTCTGCAGGATGGGCATCAGAGCTCCTTTGTCATCACGGTGATCAGCGATAACCTGTAAAAGTGCAGCCTCCTGCTCCTTCGTTCCTGCAAAGGGTACTGAGTTTTTTGTTATACCCATTGTCTATTACCTCCTCTTAAAAATGTTAACGCCACAAAACATTGACATTATAGCATAACTGTGTTAAAAAATCTACAAAAAATATAAACAATTATATGCGAAAAAATGGTTGTGATGTATGCAAGGTGTATAATAGGTAAAAATGAGGAAAATTCCCAGGGTTTATTTTGCTTGTAAGGGCCTTCGGTTGACGTTGTAATTTCCGACAAACCGTATTATAATGATAACAATCCCTTTTGTAATTGTAATGAATTTATTGTCAAATAGATGCAACATAAGACAAATTAAGGAGTAGTGAGGAGTATGAATGATATCAATAGGAGTAATGTTGATCAATTACTGAATTCTGTCCCCGGAGGTATAGCAAAGCTGGCATTGGACAATGATCTCACCATTCTGTATGCCACAGATACCTTCTTTTCCCTGATTAAGAATGCCACTGAGAAGATGAATCCCAACGCACCCCTTGCTCTGCTCCGCATCGTATACTCGGCTGATATCATCTATGTCACACAGCAACTGGCTGCTCAAAGGGGCAGGAAGGATAATATCATCAGCATCCATTTCCGTACCCTGCAGCCCAACGGAAGCTTCAAATGGGTAATGATCAACGGTATGAAAACAGAGGAAGTCTATCAATCAGGCAGCAAGACCGTACCGGTCTATTCCTGCATGGCCATGGATGTCACTGATCATATGGTTAAGTATAAAAGGCTGGAGCAGGAATTCGATTATCACAGAACCATATCCGAGCTGTCCAAGGAGTTGTATTTCGTATATGAGATCGCTCAGGACACCTTGAGCTTCAGTGAGCTCTTCCATGAGGTGTTCGGCAGAGATTCCGTGATTAAGGAATTCAGCAAGAGACTGGAGAAGACGAAGCTGGTTTATCCTTCTGAGCTACCGGCAGTAATTAAAATATTCAAGAGCATGATGAGCGGTAAGAAGCAGGTCAGGTTTGAGTTTCGGATGTTCCCTAAGGAAGGGGGCCCTACCTGGTATGTCTGCTACGCCTCTATCATCTTTGATGAAAACAAGAATCCCTATAGGGTAATCGGCAAGCTGGCTACGAGCAATCCGATGAGAAAGGAAGCAGAGGTGGTACCTGCACCGCAGCTGGATCCTCTCACGAAGGTATATACCAAGGATTATGCAGAGAAGGCCATTATGGACGGTCTGGCAAAGCAAGCCTCGGATTCCCTCTCGGCCCTGATGCTGATTGAGATCCGTAATTATAAGACAATCAATGAAGTGATGAAGGCAGTGAACGGTGAAAATGTCCTGACCTCGATTGCAGACTGTCTGAAGTTTAGGTTCAGAACCTCGGACGTCATCGGCAGAATCAGCTTAAGTGAGTTTGTCGTTCATATGAAGGATATCAGCACTGACAGAAGTGCATATGAGAGGGCAGAGAAAATCTGCAGGGAGATTGAAAGCAGATACTGCTTCGAACATAACCGGAACGGCTTATCTGTCAGCATCGGAGTCGCATTTACCAAGGGAGATCAAATGGAGTACCAGACCTTGATGGCCAATGCCAAAGCAGCGCTTGTCATGGCGAAGAAGGAGAGTGGCAGCGCCTTTGAGGTATTCTATGGTACGGTAGGTAACTAAGGAAAACGACGGACAAGCAAGGACATCTGATGAAGAACTGTAACAATTATTGTTGGAGGAAGAAGTGAAATGACAATTGAAGACATTAGAGAAGCTTTAGGAGCCCGCTATATCACAGGGGAGGAGTTAAAGGACAGGGAGGTTCATTCTGCCTGCGGCTCAGATATGATGAGTGATGTTCTGGCATTTGTTAAGGACCAGGCCGTTCTGCTTACCGGGCTGTGTAATCCCCAGGTGATCCGTACTGCGGAGATGATGGATATCATTTGTATCGTCTTTGTCCGTGGAAAGGTACCGGATGAGGGCATGATTGAGATGGCGAAGGAAAGAAATATCACCCTGATCACCTCCGGTCACCGTATGTTTTCTGCCTGCGGAATTCTCTACGAAAAAGGATTACGTGGGGGGTCGACATATCGATGAAGGATAAAATTACATTACTCTACCAGGTACCTGCTGATGATTTCACCAGAGCAGGGGAGGCCTCCAGCAATGTAAAAAGTATTCTGAAGCAGATGGGAGTCAGCCCTGAGATCATTCGTAAGGTAGCGATTGCCATGTATGAGGGCGAAATCAACATGGTCATCCATGCCCACGGAGGCGACATAGAGGTTACCGTAACACCGGAAGAAATTCTGATGGTTCTGAAGGATCAGGGTCCAGGGATTGAAGACATCGAGCTGGCCATGCAGCCGGGCTTCTCAACCGCGCCTGATAATATCCGTAATCTGGGCTTCGGAGCAGGTATGGGACTATCCAACATGAAAAAGTACAGTGACGAGATGGAAATAGAAAGTACCGTCGGAGTCGGAACAACCGTTACCATGCGGGTACGGATGGCGTGACGGGGCGCCTATACATAATAAAATTATAGTAGCAGCGTCAATAGCCTGGTCTTTCATTTACCCCAAATATATGGTGCCGAAAGGAAGGAAATAAAATGAGCAAGTTCTTTACATCAGTGCATTTGAAGGAAGAGTTATGCAAGGGCTGTATCAACTGCATTAAGCGTTGCCCTACTCAAGCCATCCGTGTAAGGAACAGTAAGGCTGCTATTACGAAGGAATTCTGTATCGACTGTGGAGAATGTATCCGAATCTGTCCTCATCATGCGAAGGAGGCCACCTATGATTCTCCCAAGGTCATGCAGAAATATGAATATACCGTGGCATTACCGGCCCCTTCTCTTTACGGTCAGTTTAATCATCTGGAGGATGTGAACATCGTCCTGACGGCCTTAAAGAAAATGGGCTTTAACGATGTTTATGAGGTAAGCGGTGCCGCTGAGCTGGTATCGGAGATGTCCAGAAAGTATGTGCAGGAGCATAAGGAGAAGTGGCCGATTATCAGTACAGCCTGTCCTACGGTGGTCCGGCTGATCCAGGTCAGATTTCCGGATCTGATTGAGCATCTGCTTCCGATCAGCGCACCCTCCGAGCTGGCAGCCAGCCTTGCCAGAAAAGCAGCCATGGAGAAAACCGGCCTTCCTGCGGAGAAGATCGGGATTATCTTTATCTCTCCCTGCCCGGCCAAGGTAACAGCGGTGAAATCACCGATCGGTGCAGAGAAGAGCGGCATAGATGCGGTGCTGGCGATCAAAGAGGTCTACCCGATGCTGCTCCCCCTGATGAAGCAAAGCATAGATGATACCGAAGACCTGGGGATCTCGGGCAGAATCGGAATCAGTTGGGGTGGAACCGGTGGAGAAGCGGGAGGACTGCTGATCGATAATTATCTGGCGGCGGACGGGATCGAAAATGTGCTTCGGGTATTAGAGGATCTGGAGGACCGTAAGTTTGACCAGCTGGAATTCATTGAATTGAACGCCTGTGCCGGCGGATGTGTCGGTGGGGTCCTGACCGTTGAGAACCCTTATGCGGCGAAGGTCAAGCTGAAGCGGCTTAGAAAATACATGCCAGTGGCGGTATCCCGCTTGTCCGGCAGTAAAATCAAGGATGCCTACTGGACGGACGAGGTAAAATATGAGCCTGTATTCAAGCTGGGCAAGAATATGCAGGATAGTATCACCAAGATGTCAAGAGTGGAGGAGCTGTATGCGAAGTTCCCCGGCCTTGATTGCGGCTCCTGCGGGGCACCGACCTGTAAAGCCCTGGCAGAGGACATCGTGCGTGGAGCAGCCAAGGAGCAGGATTGTATCCATATCCTTCGTGACTATATCCATAAGCTGTCGGATGAGCTGTCCAAAATAGATACGAAGAAATAAGAGGGAAGAAACGATGAAGGTAAAAGAGCTTATTAACGCAGGGATTTTCAAGGTACTGAATGAAGGAGCCGATCCGGAAAGGGAGATTTCAGTACCCTATTGCTGTGATCTCTTAAGCATCGCAATGGGGAAGATGCCTGCCGGTGCTGCCTGGGTGACAGTGATGGGCAATATCAATACCTTGGCAGTTGCCACTCTCGCAGATGCTGCCTGCATCATACTGGCAGAGGGAAGCAGTCTGGATGAGCCTGCCTCCATGAAAGCCAAGGAGCAGGGGGTAACAGTTCTGTTTACAGAGCAGCCCATCTTTGATGCCGCCCTGATGATCCATCAGAAGCTGCATGCTTAAGCTATCCTATGATCTGCATATCCACTCCTGTCTTTCTCCCTGTGGAAGTGATGATATGACACCGGCCAATATTGTTCAGATGGCAGCCTTAAAGGAGCTTGATATCATTGCCGTGACAGATCACAATTCCTGTAAGAACTGTCCGGCTGTGTTAAGCTTTGCCGAGAGGCTGGGGATTACTGCCCTTCCCGGCATGGAGCTATGTACATCGGAGGAGGTTCATGTACTGTGTCTCTTTCCGGATTTGCAGACGGCTCTGGACTTTGATGCCTATGTATATGGGCGGCTGGTGAAATTTCCGAACAAGGAGTCAATCTTCGGTAAACAGGAAATCTATGACGAGGGGGATCAATGGATCGGGAGGGAGCCTTATCTGCTGATCAATGCGGCAGACATCTCCTTCGACAGCCTGGAGGCTTTGATGGAGGAATATCAAGGGGTCTATATTCCTGCCCATATCGATAAGACCTCGAACAGTCTGATCTCAAACCTCGGCTTTATACCGCCGGATGCTGCCTTTCCCTGTGCGGAGCTGAAGGACATGGGGAAGAGGGAGGAGTTCAGCCATAAGTATCCCTACCTTACCGGCTGTAACATCATCACCAACTCTGATGCCCATTCACTGGAGTATATCAACGAGCCGGTCAATCACTTGTATGCCCGTAGCAAAAATCGAGAAGATATAATAATGGCATTGAAAACCTCCCATACTATGTTATAATGTACACGATAAGCAGATTAGTCCTTAGGAGACAAAGGACTTTCCGTGCTTGCACGGGAAAGGCCTTAGGCTACTAAGGATAAGTGCAACGTGAACGAATGAACGAAGTTCATGAGTTCCTAATCTGCGAAGCAGATGTCCGAGACAAAGGACTTTCCGTGGTTGCACCATCTCTACCCTAATCTGCGAAGCAGATGACCGAGACAAAGGACTTTCCGTGCTTGCACCATCTCTACCCTAATCTGCGTACCTTAAAATCCGTGGGAAGAAATATAAACAAAGGAGTTTATCATATGGAATTAGTTGAAATCAGGGAACTATACCGCAACAAAGAGCAGTATATCGGAAAGAAAATTACAGTGGGTGGTTGGGTCCGCAGCGTAAGAGACTCAAAGACCTTTGGCTTTATCGTTTTGAATGACGGAACCTATTTTGATACCCTACAGATCGTTTATCACGATTCGATGAGCAATTTTGTGGAGGTATCCAAGCTGAACGTCGGATCTGCAATCATCGTGACCGGTGAGCTGGTTGCTACTCCGGAAGCAAAGCAGCCCTTTGAGATTCAGGCAGAGAGTGTAGAAATTGAAGGAGCTTCCACCTCGGATTACCCTCTTCAGAAGAAGAGACATACCCTGGAGTATCTAAGGACCATTACCCATTTAAGACCCAGAACAAATACCTTTCAGGCAGTATTCCGTGTGCGCTCCCTGATTGCCTATGCAATCCATAAGTATTTTCAGGATAGGGATTTCGTCTATGTCCACACTCCCATCATCACAGGCAGTGACGCTGAGGGAGCAGGCGAGATGTTCCGTGTAACAACCCTGGATCTGGAGAACCTCCCCAGAACAGAGGATGGAAAGGTTGACAGCTCCCAGGATTTCTTCGGAAAGGCAACCAATCTTACCGTAAGCGGACAGCTCAACGGTGAAACCTATGCGATGGCCTTTAAGAATATTTACACCTTCGGACCTACCTTCCGTGCCGAGAATTCTAATACGACCCGCCATGCTGCGGAGTTTTGGATGATTGAGCCTGAGATTGCATTTGCCGATCTGAAGGATGATATGGCGATGGCAGAGGGGATGCTGAAGTACATTATTAACTATGTACTGGAGCATGCGCCTGAGGAGATGAGCTTCTTCAACCAATTTATTGACCAGGGACTCTTAGAGCGTCTGAATCATGTAGCAAGCTCGGAATTTGGTCATGTAACCTATACCCAGGCAATCGAGCTGCTTGAGAAGAATAATGATAACTTTGATTATAAGGTGTTCTGGGGCTGCGACCTTCAGACAGAGCACGAACGCTACTTAACCGAGCAGGTATTTAAGAAGCCGGTCTTCGTAACCGATTACCCGAAGGAGATCAAGGCCTTCTATATGAAGCTCAATGAGGATCAAAAGACCGTGGCTGCTATGGACCTGCTGGTACCGGGTATCGGAGAGATCATCGGCGGAAGCCAGAGAGAGGATGACTACGATAAGCTGTTGCAGAGAATGGAAGAGCTGGGCCTTAGGAAAGAGGATTATGAGTTCTACCTTGACTTAAGAAAATACGGCTCTGTCAGACATGCAGGCTTCGGATTGGGCTTTGAACGCTGTGTTATGTACCTGACCGGAATGAGCAATATCCGTGATGTGGTACCCTTCCCGAGAACAGTGAACAATTGTGAGCTATAGGATAGAATCAGGAGATTCTTTATAGCCAGGCAGATACAAGAGGCACCATAGGTTTCCCATAATGCAAGAGCATGTGTGGGGAGCATATGGTGCCTCTATTTCTTTGTGAAATGTCATCCCATTGGATAAAATGACTTTATTTTATGAACCTATCTTATGACACCAACACGATTACCGGCTGTAGCCTGCCTTTACCAGCAGTCTTAAGATCCGAAGAAGCAGATCATACTGGCGTTTCTCTTTGTTCCTCCAGCTCTCTGAATAGTGCCCATAGACCGGATGAGCGGTCGGGAGGGTAACCTTCTCATTCATAAGACGTTCCGCTTCCTTCAGTAGGAATTCTAAAGCCCCTTGCTCCATAAACTCAGGGAAGAGGGAGAAAGCACTCAGGGACTCAAGATTTGATAACCATTCGTTGAATTTGGGGCTTTCCAAGGAGAAGGTAACAGCAGGAGCAGTACCGGATATGTAATAAATACCTTCTTTTCTGTTCCATATATAGTTGAGATACTTTCTCTGGAGCTCTTCCTCCAAATAGGGATTTTTCTGTAATAAACGAGCAATATGAACCATATAAGCCTGGAGCAGAATTTCGTTGCTTTTGATATTCTCCGAAGCCCAGAGCTCCTCATCCAATTCTCCCTTACAGAAGGCCTTTGTTATATTCTCTGCACAGACCCTGCGTTTCTCTTCAATGAGAGGATGGTCGGGAACGAAGAGACTTAAGTTGGAGGCAACGATGGTGTTCAATGCTATAACAAAACCGTAATGCTTCTCAATTCGATCCGTCCATTGATCGCTTCCGTCCAGATAGCATTCCATACGGTGGATCGCTGCGGCTAACATGGGATCCTGCTGATCCAGGCTGAGCTCCCTGATTCGTTGAAGAGCGGCCTCTGTCGTGGGAAAAATCTGTTTGATTTCAGCTTTGGAATCCTGGGTATGGAAGCGTCCCCAGGAACCATCCGGCCATTGCTCCTTGCTTAGCTGCAGATACCATTTCGACTCCTTCACTTCCTGATAGGTATCCCTATAGGCAGCAGCATCGGAAGGGACCTTAAGTATTTCCTTAAGCAGGATAAAGCGGGGGACAGGATCGATCACCCGGTCATTCAAGTAATCAGTGATTGCACGCAAGGATAGCATTGGAAACCTCCTACTGTTTATTGAAATAGGTAGAACCTTACTTTTCTATCAGCAATTCTTCTGTCATACCTATGCAGGTATCTCCCTCAAAGTCCAGGCGGATGATGTAGGGACGGTATTTTAAGAGTCTGAAGAAAGCCTCCACACCAAATAAAGGATTATAGTAGCACAAAATAGAGCTTAGAGCGGTAGCATGGGTACCGATGACCAGATTCTCATCAGGATGCTGTGCCAATACCTTCTTTAAGGCCCGCATATTCCTTTCCTGAACTTCAGCCAAGCATTCGGCACCTTCTGCTTTATAAGTATAATCAGCCCACATATTTCTGATATAACGGTCCGCATCTCCCAGGTATCCAATTCCGATTGCTCTCTCCCTGAAATCCTCGTCAGTATGTATCTCCAGCTGCAGGCTGTCTGCCAGATCCCTGATCGTATCCATACTTCTCTTATAAGGACTGGACATGAGAAAATGAAGCTGCTTATTCCGCAGGTGTGCGGTGACCTTCTTCGCATCCCGCTGCCCCTCTTCGGTAAGGGGGCGGGTACGGTCATCCGTTATGGTCTTATCCGGCTGTGCATGCCGTACAAAATAAATACTGGTCATTACGGACCTCCTATCTATGCCTTTGCCAGGTCTTAAGTCATATTGGAAATGAACTTAACTGTGAATAGGAAAAGATAATCCTATCCCGAGAAGGATTTGTTCTCACCCAGATTAAACCTGATCATATCTGCGATCAGCGCCTGATCAAAGGGCTTATCATAAGGAATCTGGAAGGCTCCTTTTGATACGTGATAGTCCTGTAGGCGATCAGAAAAGCGCTCGTTTGCTTCGGCTCCCGGATAGATTCCGATATGGTTCTTGTGGGCGGCAAAATGAATCACATTTTGCTTTGTATAAAAGGTGGGCATGTTCCAGCTGATTTTCTCCTTCAGGCTTGGCTCGGCATTATGAATCAGCTGTCTTAGTTCCATTAGGCTTGGTTGAACCTCAGGTTTGCAGGAGGCAATATACGCATCAATGTTTATCGCTTTCTCAGTCATAAGGATAACTCCTTTCTATTGGGTAAGTATGGTTTGTTCCATTAAAACCTTCAAATTACGGGGAATGGCATCTATCCATTGTGCCATCCCGAGCAGATCTGACTTCTCCTTCAGAGCGGGACTGAAGGCTTTGTAAGGACTGCCGGATAATAGCAGCTCTGTCTCCTCTTCATCAAATACCACGGGACCGATTGGTTCACCCCAATGGTCTCGGTTCATCGGGCAGCCTTCCTGGCATCTTAGACAGTCATAAAGGGTATGATGGACAGAAGGGGATAGCCAATCCGGGAAGGGATCCGGGACTTCATTCAGGAAGGAAAGACATCTCATATTATCAATTACAAAGGGAGTTTCCCTAATTGCACCGGTAGGACAGGCTCTCATACAGTAGGTACAGCTGTGGCAGGCATCAGAAAGCTTAGGACCGGACCAAGCCATATCAGCAGCGGGCAGATCAGAAAAATATACATCGAAAAGTACATTGCTGCCCATACCCTCTACATAGCAGATGTTATTCCTGCCGTAAGAAGCCAAACCACTGCTGGCTGCCAATCGCTTCAGGGGGAGACCCTCCGTATGTAGAATATGATAACCCTGCGGTTCCAGTATATTCATAAGATATTGATAGGTCTCCTGAAAATTTGCAACCACAAGGCTGCGGAAGGAATATAGCTGTCCGTTTCTGTGAAACTCCACATAAGCGTAAGGCGCATGGGGGAGGGCAATCAGAAGAATGGAGCGGAGCTGAAACTCTGCATCCGGAAGGTTCAGCTGATACATATCATTCATAATCCATTGCTGGAAGGAGTTCAGAGAATTCTCTGCCCGAAAAGTATCGAGGTCATCCTTCAGGTTCTGCAACCGTTCAATAGGCAGAACCAGTAGCTGGTTCCCGTGAGCTTTGGCTTCCTGCTTTAGTTGATCAATTATCATTGTAGCATCTCTCCTTATGCATCGTCCCGGCCTGCAGCAGCCCTTCAGAAAGGTAAGGCCACAAATCGGCTGTCAGGTTAGGGTAATATTTGCCAATATATTACCATAGCCAAACATACGTTTCAATCGAACATAATATTAAATTTACTTATTATATTTACTTTTCGTACCCTTCGCTGCCTTTTATCTGATTATAGCATTTTCGTACGACAGCTGTAAACGCAAGACAAAAAAATCCCTGCCATATCTGACAGGGATAATCGTCTGACCTTACTGTATAGAAACTTGCGTAGGTGAATATACGTCCACTCGCTCATTCATTTCTGAAGATGATATGCTTTACCTTGTCCAAGGAGAAGAGCAGCACCAGGCCGATTACACCGGCAGCCAGTAATTGTCCCGCTCCGACAGAAGCCATCATAAGCGGAATGGGATCTGCCTCAAAGTAAGCGTATTTCAGGATGAAGGGTACCACCAGGGCATTCACTACGATCGGAGGAACCGGTACCAGCAGCTTATAAGTTCTTAACCGATAAGAGAGGATCGCCGCAATCAGGGTAGCCAGGGAACCGAAAATAATGTCCAGCACATCGGCACTGTTCAGAAGATTACTTAAGAAGCATCCGATGGCAAGGCCGGGTATGGCAGCAGGGGTAAAGCAGGGGAGGACAGTCAGGGCTTCCGCTACTCTGAACTGCACAGGACCAAAGCTGGAATAATTGAAGACCGTTACGAGAACGATGTAGATGGCTGCGATTACCGCAGCCTGTGTGACAAATAATGTCTTTTTGGTAGTCATATGAAATTCTCCTTTAGTTTTGTTTTACGTCAGGAAGGTCTCGAACTGACGTTGTGCTTACTGCAAGCCCGGATCGACAGGACTTTGCGACTTAATAAGTATAGCATGAAAATGGGGGTTGTCAAGCGGTGACAGGGACCGGCCAGCGCAGCGACCGTGTTCCAGCCTGATTTCTGCACCATGATATTTTTCATCTGTTTTCCTCCCGAAAGGACCTTATATAATCCGGTAATTCTATAGGCCCGCCTTTTCATTGCTTCAATAGCCCGGTCCGCTCATGCAGGCGTCCTATTTTTCTCATGTCTTGCTCCGATACGGAGTGGACATTATTGATCATTTGCAGCGTATGCCTGCGTTTGAAAACAATACACCGTAGGCCCCGCAGCACCCAGCAGGCCGGCAACAGGGAATGCATCCTTTCAAGGAATGGAAATTGAATTTTCATGACATCAAGGGGTGGAAAAAACAGCCTCAAACTATACAGCCATTTTGCCATCCTGACCGAATGTTTTTTGCTTGACTTGATGCCCATAGAGGATACGACAGCGTGTTTTCTTATACCGTAAACGCCGCTGCAAGAAACATACTCCGTCATTTCATCGTACAATACATTGCTCCCGGCATTACCAAACCATACTTCACAAAGCCCAAAGATGTTTTCAGCAAAGTCCTGGAAGTTGATTTCATTTAGCTCCGCCTGTATGTAGTCCCAATCCATTTCATCTTTGTACCGCTCTTTGTACACCCATATGTCCAAAAAAGAACGGATGCCGGTCCCGCCATTGGCATAATGCTTGGTGAGGTGAATGAGCAAATAGATGAAAAAGTCCTCATGGGAAAGCTCATAGGTATAGCGGTTGCCGGGTTTCAAGGCGGCCCTTTCCCAGGTTTTATTCAGATAATCGTTGTAGGGACTGTCTTCTGAAATAAGCCTGCGGTGCATTTCTATATTCATGAACGGTTGCCTGTAATAAACATCGTGGTTTCCGCCCCGGTGCTTGGCTGTATAGCCTTGCTCCAGCATGATCTTCTTTATTTTTTCCGCCTGTTCAGTTTTAAAGTAAATATCGATATCGGCCATCATGCGCATATCTGGCCGCGGATAGAGGTATTTGACCAGACAGCCTTTCAGTAGAATACAGGTTATCCCCTTTTCTTCAAAGGCTTCCAAAATCTTTTTAACGGCGATATGCTGGGTGGCTTCCCTTGCCACGGCCTTTTTTCGGTCGTTCTCAAATTTCTCAAGGATGTCCTGGGGTGGCCGGCTGTCACATGTCAGCCTGTTTACACCATAGCAGGCCATATTCGATACGCCATGCCAGGCCGCAAACCTGTATAGATTTTCCCAATCCAGCTTATCCGGCGGATTTTGGGGCTGTGTATCTCTCAATACCGAGGACAGCAGGTGGATTAAATAATGGCTTTCAAGCCGTATGGACTGCATGTTGACGCCTCCTTTCAATGGTGGTCAGTTTGCCGTTTTCGATGCGGATTTCCTTATCACATACGGATAATGCCGTTTTTTTATGGCTGATCAGGATACAGGTCTTGCCGGTCAGGCTCCGTATGTTGGTGATAAGCTTTTCCTCTGTGGATGCGTCCAGGGCGGAGGTTGCTTCATCCAGTAAGAGAATGGGCTGTCCGCTTACGATTGCCCTTGCAATTGCCAGACGCTGAACCTGCCCCTCGGATAAGCCTTTCCCCTTTTCACCGATTACGGTATTTAAGCCTTCGGGCAGGGAGAAGATAAACTCTGCAGCACAGCTCACCCGTATAGCCGTCATCATTTCATCTTCCGTAGCCTGGGGGTTTACCAGTAAGATATTCTCCCGGATGGTTCCTGACAGCAGAAGATTTTCCTGGGGCACATAGGCAAAAAGCTTACGGGTATGTCTGTCTATAGGCAGCTGCTCACCGGAACGTAGGCTCAGACCGATTACTCCAGCCGTTGGTGCTAACACACACAGCAGCAATTTGCAAAGCGTGCTCTTGCCGATACCCGAGGAACCGGATACGATTACAAAATCCCCTTTTTTTAAGTTTAAATCAGCGTTTTTAAAAATAAACTCACGGTCATATCCGAAGGAAACCTCCTGAAAGAAAAGGCTGTCCATTTTCTCATATACCGCTTGTACCTGGATATCGCGCTTATTTGCTTCCCATTCTTCCGGAAGATTTTCCAGCTCCATCAGCCGCTCTGCTGATGCCAGGATGGAGTAAGCCGTGGGTATCAGTCCCGACAAACCGGAAAGGGGTGTTTGAATCTGCGCCGCCAATTGCAAAATCGCTGTGAGTGTTCCGAAGCTGATGGTCTTTGCAGCCAGACCAAAGGAACTCCAGAGCAGCGCATAGACGTATCCTGTGGAAAAAGCAAAGGAAACACCTGAATTTGCCAGAATACTGGCGGCATTCTTCTTTAGCATCGCTTTGTAATATTTCTCCCCATAGCCTTCTGCTTTTGTCTGCATTTCAGTTTCTACACCAAAGGTTTTTACTACCAGCATATTTTCCAGAATTTCCTGCATGAAGGAACGCACCGCTCCGTCTTTTTCCTGTACCTTTTTATGCAGGTCTTTGAGCTTACCCCGGAAAAATCTTATCGTGAGAAGTAAAGCAAGACCGCCGCAGGCAAAAATCACGGCAAAGAGGGGGCCGAATACATATAATACCGCCAATGCACAGACCATCTTGGTCACCAGTCCGGCAAAGTTAGGCAGGAGAGTGGTGAGACCCTCGCTGGTCACCCGAATGTCACCTGTCAATCTGTTCATGAGCTCTCCGCTATGATATTGCATGATATGGGTATAATCCCTGTGCAGAATTTTCCCAAACAGTTTTGTTTTAAAGGACATTTCTAGTCTACCCTGTATTCTGGCTTCTAGGGTTTTGCAGAGGATGCGCAGGATAAGCTGTGTCGCAATGATCGCGAACAGTCCCAAGCCATGCAAAAGCAAAGCTCTTTTTTCTCCTGCGGCGGCACTGTCTATAACACTCCGACATGCCAGAGCGAACACAATGCCACAGCCTGAAAATACCGCATTGCTCAAAATCAGTGCCAGTATGGGGAACCGTTGTTTTCTTGAATTCTCATACAGCCATCTAAACGTCTGCTTATCCTTCATCTGCGTTTGCTCCCAAAAATCTTTTTATATTAAAAAGTGACTGCTTTATCCTTAAGAAAAACCATCTCATGGGATAGGTACCTACCCATATTCTGCTATACCTTCGATAGCTCAAATCCCCACACGACAGATATTTTCCTTTGCGCCATATACCTTTTACCACACCAATAACCTGTGAATGCAGTACCGGGTATTCATTTACGTATTGATTATCTCCAGTGATAACATAGCCTCCTGCCTTAACTGCCACAACCCTGTGCAGGATATATTTTCCGTCACTGCGGACAAACAACGTAATATCATATTTTTTCAAGGAGTTTTGCTGTGGTTTCACAATGCACACCTTATCCCTTCGGTGTCGCAGCAGGGGCAGCATACTGTTTCCGGTTACCTGAAGCGTTACTTCTCCTGCGTTATCCAGTATCTCCGCCATTAAAGGAGAAAGCTCCGACATAGCTACTCTTTTATTCAAGGAGATCAGCTGCCTTTAATTCTTTGATGAATTCTGAAATATCTGAGCTGGCGGTTACTTCATCCGTATCGTATTCCTCTATCAGAGCAGAAATCAATTCCTGTTCATCTTTGTCTTCGGCAAGCTGTTTCCATAGAAATACGCCTGTGCCGTTTAAGCTAATCATACCTAAAAAGTCAACGGAGGCTTTGCCTGTGGGCACAACCACACAGCTCCCGGCAACCTCACGCATTAAATAATCGGCTTTAATCTTCATTCTTTTAGTCCTCTTTTCATTCTCTATTGATAGATTTCATCGTAAACCGTTTTCACCGCATCAAAGCTGATATTGCAGTCCAGTTGATATATCGGTATCACTTGCAGCAGTGCATCAAGGAGAGTTAACAGGCTATCCATTCTATCACGGTTGCTGCCCGGGCGTTGGCTCTGATAAATCAGCATCTGCACGGCTCCTCTGCTATCCAGCCGTCTTATACGGTTTTCTTTTGCCTGATTCAGAAATACAACAGCACCAAGCGGTACTAGGATATTGGTATTCAGGGTACTTTTTCCGCTCCAGGGAGTGCCATAGGTATAAAAAATGCCGTTTGCCCTGCGGAGTGCAGGCTTGTCGTCATTGATGATAACCGCCCGGTCTGAACCAAAATACTGCTGCCACAGACCTGTATGGGTAGACTTGCCCGTACCGCAGGGGCCAGAAAAGAGAACCGCCCTACCATTTAGTGCAACTGCCGAGGAATGCAGGCAAAACCCGCCGAAGTCCAGCAGTTTACAGGCAAAGGCATAGCCCGTCTGAATGTATTCCCATTCATCAGGTGACAGGTGCGGAAATTCCATCCTGTCCCTGTCCATTCTTTCCCTGTCGATGCTTATGGTGATATCCGCCTTCCCGTCCGCAGGTACCGCATACGGTTCCATCCGCCTTTGCAGTGCTTTACTGGAACCTTCCATTGACACAGTTAAATCTGCTATTTTATATTGGTTCAATTCGATACTCTTCCTTTCAAATCTTTGATAATGGAGCATAGACAGGCGGATTTTACCGCTTGTCTATGCTTTACGAACACTTTTTATCCGATTCCGCCCCAGCCGCCTTCATCACCGGTGCCGTCGCCGCCATCGATCAAACCGCTTGACATGATATCCTCCGGTTCGAATACGGTGATTTCCATCACCGGTTTTTCATATGGCTTTTTCATTTTATTATCTCCCTTCATTATGGTAAATTGTTTACAGTTACTTCTACTGCCGTTGTATATTTTGTTTCCGTCCCCACAGTGGAAAAAGCTCTCACATAGAGCGGAACATCAATATCACTAATCGGAATATCGGTAATGGTGTAAGCAACAATATATACTCCGCCCAGGTTTACAGCGGTTACCGTTACCCCTTCTGCTGTTATAGACCTATATACCGTAGTTGTTGCTTTTACAGTTGCATTTTCCTTAGTTGGTGTTGATACAGATTTTGAGAAAACAAATCCAACTTCTTTTGCATTCAGCGTATCAATGGTAGCAATGAAACGAATGTCATAGGTATCGGTGTCTGCGTTATATCTCTTTTGCGCACCCCGGTAGGTGAGCAGACATTCTCCCGGCGCAGGGCTTTCTGCCTCCGTCTTCGGGAATACTGCTGTAATCACACCTAAGTTGATATCATTGCTTACCGAGGTTGCGCCTGCTACCGTGAAGAAATTAGCTGCCACGCCGGTCAGTTTAAATCCTGTTTTCGGTGTCAAGGTAATCGTTGCGGTGTAGGTTGTGCTTGCCGCAAAGGGATTATTATTTGGTAACCAGGTTACAGTTCCCGTATATTGCGCTGTTTCTGTAATTGATGCAACAGGGGTCCCACCTCTTGCCGGGGCAGTCACTCCACCGATTGCTGCGATGCTAATCACTGTATCGGGTTCCGATTCCTTCCTTACGATATACGGAAGACCACCGTTGACGGATGATGAATAAGCCCATTTTATCCAATCAGAAGGGAACCCTGGGCAGTCATTTAAGGCATCCGTAAATGCTTGAGTTTTCATTGACTCTGATGTCTTACCTTCGCAACCCGTCCCCAATGTGCCTTGGGTAACACCCTGTACTATTGCGTCAGTATTCCAATAGGAATATGTAACGGCAGCGCTGTTGATAACCCCGGCCAGTCCGCCTGCCCACGCATTGTTTGTAGTGGCAGAAATATTGCCCGCAGCGTAACAATTTATGACTGTCCCGCTGTTGTAATTGTACCCGACAATCCCGCCGGATATATTATAACCGCTCCCGGTGGTCGTGACATTACAGGTACTGTAACAGTTGCTGATTATACCGCCTTCGCTGTATCCTGCGATTCCGCCTGCCAGATTTACTGTACCGCTACTCCCGGTTGCATTAACATTGCCGCTCACTCCAAGATTTTTGACTGTGCCGCCTGTACCTAAATACCCAAACAGCCCCGCATGCTTTCTGTTATCTGAATACATAGTTGTAACATTTGCATAAAGCCCGGACACTGTATGCCCGTTTCCATCGAACACGCCCGTAAACTGTCGGTCATAATTCCCAATCGGCGCCCAGCCCTTATCGCCATTGAGATTGGTGTATGATTCGCCGTAGCCTGAGAGGTCAATGTCGTCCATCAGAATATAATATTTGCCGTTGAAGTTGGCATTCCCCGCATTCACCTGCTCCGCCAGCTTGGCAAGCTGAACGGCGGCGCCTATTTGGTAGGGGGCAGTCTGCGAACCATCGCCGCTAAAATTGCATTCTTCCTGGGTAAACTGTACTGTTGCGGTTTGGGACAGCGTTATACCATCCGCTGTTGCGGTGTAGGTTACAGCTTCGGCTGTCGTATTAGTCACAGTAAATATTGCTTTTCCGGTGCTGTCTGTAACGCCGCCGTTCACCGGTGTTATGACTGATCTTCCGGGCCCTTGGCTTAACGTTACTAACATACCGCTTCCCAAAGATTCCTCATTTGCTTTTTTCAGCGTTATGGTAACAGTCGATTTGTCAATGCCGTCGATATACACAGAAATGGGATCGGCTGTGACCGTGGACTTATCTTTATCAATTTCACTGCTCTTAATCGTGTAGGTCACGCCGGTTTTTTCACCCTTGAAGTTGCCGATACCTGTGAGCTTTATGGTAACTTCTCCTGCGCTGGTGCCTGCGCTGGTGGTGCCTTCTGCGTTGTCCGAACTGATGACAGCAACGGTATAATCTGTACCCTTCGTAAGCGTCGCACCGTCAAAGGTGACACTTAAGTTTGGCTCAATTGCGCTGCCGGTATAAAGGTAAAGCCCGCCCGCATCAACTGTTGCGTTCGCTATATCCCGCTCGGTGAGGTAAAGACCGCCATCACCGGATTGGACGCCGGAAGCAAAGCCCGTCAGGACGGGCAGCTTGCCGTCTGCGAAAGTCCAGACAGTGCCGCTCCAGGCTCCGCCATCCCAATTAGCAGCTGTTGTCCAGAACGCGGCGGTGTTGGCTTGGGCAATGCTAAAATCCGCACCGTCAAGATTGTTCAACGCCTTATCATTGCCACCGCCCTTCATACCGGAAAAGGCATAATTGTTCAGGGTTCTTCCCGCCCCGGTATTGCTGCCTGCAACCCGGCGGACATATGCATTGTCTGGCGCTACGCTTGGGTTCAGCGCGGCGCAGTTCTTTATGTCTCCTACCGTCCTACCGGCGATGCCGCCCACCAGACTGCTGCCGATGACTGCATTGGCGGCGTAGCAGTTGCTAAGTGCCGCACAGTCACCTGCGATACCGCCGATGTAAGTGACTGTTCCTTTTACACTGCCTACGGCATAACAGTTTGTAATACTGCATCCAGCATTGCCAACCACCCCGCCGACATTAGCGACACCGCTTACTTCTCCTGCCACAAAGCAGCCCGACACGGCGCCGCTTGCCTGGGTAATTCCTGCAATTCCACCTGTGCCGCCCGTGCCGGTGGAGGTAATGTTTACCGATGTCAGTCCCAGATTAAAAATGGGGCCGTCCGCCAAGCCAAACAAGCCGGTATAGTAAAGACTGTTATTGATGTACAGTCCGCTGATCGTGTTATAGTTCCCGTCAAAGCTGCCTTTGAACGTGGCGCCGGTGTCATTCCCAATCGGAATCCAGCCCTTGCCGCCATTGAAAGCGGTGTTGGAGACGCCGTAGCCGGAGAGGTCAATATCAGAGATGAGCTTATAATATTTGCTGTTGTAATCAACATTCCCCGCATTCACCAGCTCCGCCAGTTTTGCAAGCTGAGCGGGGGTGGCGATTTGGTAGGGGGCGGATTGCTCGCCCGTACCGCCCATGAAGAAATGCGTCAGTTTGGCGGTAATATGCGCCGGCATTTCCACGGTCTTACCGAACAGGCCGGGCAGGGAGCCGTGTTGATATGTCCACGGCGCAGTGGTAAAGCCGCCTAATGCCTGTAAGCCCTCGGCGGATATATCCATGCCGTCTAATCCGGTTAGGGTCTTGCTATTACCCCCACCTGTCATCCCGGAGAATGCGTAGTTGTTGGTGAGAGTTCCATCAGCATTGGACCCAGCTACACGCCCAACAAGATTCGCCGCACTGACCATTGGGTTCAGTGCGAAGCAGAGTTGCACTGTAGCGCCTGCGGAACTCACCGCACTGTCTGCGACATACCCCACCACGCCGCCGACCAAGATCCAACCGCTGACGCTACCGGTTGTGTAGCAGTATTGCACTGTACCGTCTTCGACATACCCCGCCACGCCGCCTATATATTGCCCACCGCTGACGCTACCGGTTGTGTAGCAGTTTTGCACCATGCCGCCATCGACATACCCCACCACGCCGCCGACTCTGAGCTCACCGCTGACGCTACCGGTTGTGTAGCAATTTTGCACTGTACCGCCTTTAACAAGCCCCGCCACGCCGCCAATATAGTTAAGTGCGCTGACGCTTGCTCCAATAATACCGAGATTTTCCACCACGGCACTGCTATCGCCAATTACGCCGAACAGCCCGACATTGGGCCGATATGGATCATTTGTCTCAATATACAGTCCGGAAATGATGTTACACGCGCCGTCAAAGTTACCCTTGAATGGATAATCGCTGTCATACCCGATGGGTACCCAGCCCTTGCCGCTGTTCCAACCGCTGCCGTAGGAAGAAAGGTCGATATCGTTCGCAAGCTTGTAATATACGCCCGCCTCTGCATAAGGGGAAGTGCCCGCATTCACCAGCTCCGCCAGCTTGGCGAGCTTCTCCGCTGTGCCAATAAGGTAGGGCTTCTCAACAGTACCCGCACCGGGGAAGTTGGGGTCACTTCCGTCCGTGATATACTCCGGCATATCCACCGCCGAACCGAAGCCGGGCAGCTTACCATTTTCAATAGTCCATCCGTCCGTATCCGTAAAGCGAGTAGCGATGCTGCCATCCGCTATGATATCTGCGGCGGCCATGTCTGCGCCGTCAACATCTGACGCATCATCTTGAGCAGGTTTCGTACTGCCGTTCACTTTCACCGTCATGCCTGAAAAAGCGGCATTGCCGGAGAGGGTGGCGTTGCCAAGCCGTCCCGCCACGCGCCCGCCATCGGAGACGCTTGCTTCTACGGCGGAATTCAGCGCGGCGCAGTTTTGGACATCTCCATATTGAGCAACGCCGGCCAATCCCCCGACATATTTTGCGCCTTCGACACTGCCTATAGCATAGCAGTATTGCAGTACCCCTATTGCCGGTAAACAATTAAAGTAGCCGACCAGTCCGCCGACATATAAGTTACCGCTGACTGCGGCTGCGGCATATGAATCCGATACTGCACAATTTTTCACGTCACCAATAAGACCGCCTATGTAAGAGCCGCTTCCCAATCCGCTGACTGTTCCCTCAAATGAGCAATGGCTCATGGAATAATCGGTAGCTTCCATCGTAGAGGTTGTGCCAATGAGTCCGCCAAGATTACTGTTGCCATCCACCGAGCCGCTGACTCGGCAATTTGTGATACTTCCTGTGCCGTAGGCCATTCCGACAATGCTGCCAACGCAATTTCTTGCGCAGATACTGACCGCCGCCAGGTTTAGATTTTCTAGCGTAGCCGATTTGGTTATGCCGAATAATCCGGCGAAATCACGGGTGCTGTCGTTGATGTACAGACCCGAAATCGTATGTCCGCCGCCGTCAAAGCTGCCTTTAAAGGGGATAGCGGACATTCCATTGTAAAAACCAATCGGCACCCAGCCCTTGCCGCCGTTGTAGCTTTGACCATATGCGGAAAGGTCGAGGTCGTTCATCAGCTTCAGGGATACCGTAGCGTTAGTGTCATTGAGCAAAAAGGTTTCCAATCGTCCTGCGTTGACCAGCACGGCGATTTCCGCAAGCTGCGCAGCCGTGGTGATTTCCAGCGGACCTTCAGACGTACCGCTGCCGCCCATGCGGAATAAGCTGAAGCCGGCTTCGGGCATGTACACCGTGATACGAGGGACTTCCACGTCCTCCGCAAGGGTGAAGCCCTCACCCAAAACAGCATCAAACACATATAAACCCCGTGCGGGGCTTGCTGCGTTATAAGTATGGTCGGCCTGCCAAGTCACAGGAATTTCTGTGGGCTTGCCGTACACTGCGCCACTCACCGTTTCGGGGAACAATGGCTGAACTGTATTCTGCCAGCGAATTTCATCTGATAATTCCACAAATGCTGTCACTGTGCCAATACTCTTGCCTACCGTTACGCTGATGGTCGGCAGTGCGGCACTGACTGTGAAGCCTTCAACGTTTGCGGTGAAGATGTAAGCTCCGACCTTTTTGCCGTCAAACTCCGGCTCGGACACCCAAGCCACAGGAACCGTGATTGTCTTTTCCGTGATCTGAGGTGCCTCGATTTTCGGTGGTTCGCTTGTGTCAGGTTCAGCAGCCGGTTCTGTTGGCTCCGGCACAGCCGCGTCCGTAGCCGTGGCAACACGAACCGTAGCCATCAAAGACTCCGGCAGATTTAGCTTATTTAAAGATGTACCCAAACGTACAGCTTGCTTTGCCACCGCCTCAGTCAGCGGCTCAAAGGCGATGATTTCGCCGCTCACACCCATAGCGGATGTGCCACTTTCTGCAAAAGCAGTCATCGGCAAAAGGCTGAACAGCATGGCAAAGGATAATGCTATTGCCAAAAGCCGCTCGAACGGTTTGCGCGTATTTGTGTTCATGATCATATAATCTTCCTCCTCAAGGTCATCACGATTGGGATAGCTGTAATTAAGAAATGAGCCTACAAATCGGCTGATATAATTTTACTGTTTTTGAGAAGAATAGGTTAGAGCGTTCGTGATCGTATCTACTGACTTTTTTGCTATTCTGCATACAAAAAATCCCTCCGAAGCATTTTGCTCGAAGGGATTTTCCTTGTATTTACCATTATGATTTTGTTGCCGCCCGATATTCAGACGGGGTCATTCCTAACTCCTGTTTGAGCTTTTTCGCCAGCTTACCATTGTAATCCACGCCGCATTCATCAAAAACTTGAATGATCGATAGATTACTGTCAGATAACATTTCCTTGAGTTTTTGGAGCTTAACAGTCTGATAATACTGGTGGGGGGTCATGCCGGTGTGCTGGTTGAACAGGCGGGTATAATGCGACTTACTCATATGGACGATAAATGAAAGCGCATCGGCATCAAACTTATCCTTCCAATGGTCATCTAAGTATTCCATGCCTTTTATCACTTCTTCCCTACCCTGATAGTATCGGGAGGGGATGAAAATACCCACGACATAGGCAATTTGATTATTTTTGTCATAGATGGGAAAGGAGGCCATATCGACATATAAGCTCTCTGGAGGGAATTCTGTATTGCCGCCATACTTTGAGACGGCCTCTCGGATCGGCATCTTGACATCGTAGATGTAAGCGACCTCGCCCCGATAGGCTCGCTCGACAAAATCCTTGATGCCCCAATTTTCGAGATTTGGCTCGTAGCGCGTATTAAATATTCTCAAATCTTCCGGCGGGTTGGATAATTTTATGTGCTTAAAAAACGCGTCGTTCGCAAATAACATTGCGCCCTCCGGATCACATATTTGCACTGGGTAAGGAAAATGCTTGAACATCTCCACAAACACATCTTTGTTTTCGGTCAGCGGATGAAAGGGTGCTTCCGCTTCTATCTGTGCGAGACCTTCTCTGCGCCTTTGGTCCTTCGGTTTGGCAGCGTCTTTGGGAATCAGCCATGTGTTTCCCTTCTTCTCTGCACCTAAAATATGTCCGCCTATCAAATGATAATTGAGCGACCGCCTGGAAACGCCCCATTTTTCTGCTGCTTCGCTCATTGTGATGTAGTCCATATACCCACCTACTTTTATATAATTTATGTTAGGGTTATTATATTTCTACTGATGGAAAATTGCAAGAGTAATTGCTGATGTGACCTCTGGATGACCTCTGGAGGAAAGCAGGGGTTAAAGGAGCGCGATTGGAAAGGGCTGATTAGTCAGGGTTTCATATGCCGCCGCAACTTTTCCGCGCGGGTCATAGGTGTAGATGCTTTTACCGGTTTCATGGTGGATTTTTCGCCTAACTTTTTGATGAAGACAGAGTCTGAATAGGCAACTTGTGTTTTCAGAAGTAAATGCGGCAGCTTGTTGAAAATAGGCATCAGGAACACCTGGGCAACATATCTATCTATATAAGAACAAGTTACCATACTGCATAGACAATCTGTGGTGCCGACTGCGGAAGTAGATACACGGAAGGGTGAAGATATATTACATTTTACATAGAGAGATAGAAAGAACGTAGGATAGGAATCCGCTATTCCCGCAGGAAGGAGGTTACCCTATGGAAATCCTATCGCGTTATATAGTAGTATTGGTTCTGGCGATATGCTTATGCTTAGGCTATATCATAAAGCACAGTATCACGGTTATTCCGAACAAATACATACCACTTATTCTGGGTGTCGCCGGTGTTGTCATAAACCTTTGGCTGAACAACTGGATATTTACACCGGAGGTACTGTTGGGCGGTCTTGCCAGTGGGCTGGCATCGACCGGTACCCACCAGCTGATCCGCAATCTGTTTCCCAGGGAAACGGAGGGAGCAGGGCAGGCAATGACTGCCTCCTCCTTAAATAAGATTAAGAAGTAACCGGAAAAGTAAAACACAGGGTGTCGGTATAAATGCCCTGTGTTTTTATGTCTTATGTAATGATAATGGATATTATGCGCCGAATGATCCTAGATCATATGGCCAGGTATAGGCTATTTTGTCAGAGCATCCAGGACGGCAGCCTTGATAATATTACTGGAATGGGTTGCACCGCTTATGGCATCCACCTCCAGGCTGTTCTGTTCCACGATCCTTTGGACGATAACCTCCGCCGGCTTCCCCTTGCCGTTATCGTGGCTTACAAGACTTATAGAGCGAAGCACATGGTCCTTCACGGTTACCTCTACACTAACCTTCACGATGCCACCATCTGCACTTCCGTTATAGGTACCGTCCTCTATGGTGCTTAGATCAAGGGTGGAGAAATCGATATGACCGAAGCTCTCCAGCTTTTTTGCGATTGCCGTAAAGCCAATGCTTCCCACAACAATCAGGACAAGGATGACAAAGGCAGCAATCAGATAACCTTTTTTTATTCTCATGCGAATACATCCTCCATTCCTTCCGAAGGGCTCTGGCCCGCCAATACATCCCGGATGATCGGCTCTACGTTATTCTTCTTAGTAAAATCCAGTGGATGCTCATAGCTGGCCAGCATACCCTTAGTATCAGAGTCAGGGTTCTTTCTCAGCTTCAGCTGAAGCTTTTTCAGGGTCATCAGGAAGCGGTATAGGCGGCTAAGTCTAAAATAATCAAAGCCCCCTCTCAGATAATAGAAATGAATCCTTTCCAGCTGTTCGCCTGTGAAATTTGAAACTCTTAGAAACTCCGTTGTCTCGGGACGGACCGGAGAGGCTCCCACGGCAAAGACAAGCAGCTCCTTATCCTTCAAGGCCTCATAATGATTTGTGATCAGCTTGATTCCGCTGATGCCGCAGGCATAGAGTCCGGCTCCGTAGATAATGGTATCATACTTCATCAGATCCTTTACCGAAGTCTTCTCACCCTCCAGCAGATCGCACTTCAATTCTTCGGCAATCCACTGAGCA
Organism: Bacillota bacterium; assembly: GCA_023441965.1. Classification (GTDB taxonomy): domain Bacteria; phylum Bacillota; class Clostridia; order Lachnospirales; family Lachnospiraceae; genus Mobilitalea. Next base: position 36,000 of record JAEZNB010000053.1, on the reverse strand, counting down.
TAATTCTTTGTAAATCCTGTTTTAGACCGGTATACAACCACCGGTTTTCTGTTCTTAGACATAATCCTTCTCCATTTCCTCCAGATTGGACACTAGTTTTAATAAGGCAGCAGAGGTAGTCTTCAGCTCATCAGGCTCCAGGTTGCGGAATAACCGGTCCATGAATTCCTGACTACGCTCCGCATTGGACTGAAAGAATGCATAGCATGCCGGGGTCAGCTTAATTCTGAACTTCCTGGAATCCTGCTCGTCCTTTCTAAGGTCAACAAAGCCCTTATTCTCAAGCTTAAGTATCAGCTGTTTCACATTCTGCCTTGAGGTACCTGCAGCTTCGGAGAGCTCATTCAAAGTCGGCTCTTTATCTCCCAGGATGCTAAGGACCAGGGTGATAAACCACTGCTTTGTTGTAATCTCCTTAAAAAAGGAGTCGCCTATGGTCTGCAGTTTATTGGATAGTAAGAACAAAAGTCCAAAAATCAGACGCTCGTCATTGGTGTTTTCCGGTAGTATCATTGAAGCACCTCCTAATAAGTAATATGTTACCTTTTATATGTAATATATTACGTATCTTGCTCTTTGTCAATAGGAGATAGGAAAAAATTTATTATATTATTCAGAAGTATTCAGAAGCCATGTCCGGACATAAAATTAAAAGTACTGTATCCCCCTGGCGGGCTGCCACAGAGGAGATTAATCCTTTCTGTGACAGGCGACCGGTAGGATACAGTACCTAAAGAATTGAAATTATATGAATTAGCAGCCGGGACAGCTCCCTTACGCACACAGGTAATCATATAGTCGTCTGGGAATGAGCGGGATAACAGAGAATCACCTGACTGCTTCTTTGCTCACACAGGTATCATATCATAGCATTGAGATACCTGGGGTGGCAGAGGACTACCGGATGACTCACATGGTCCTTCAAGCGATAACATAGTCCACGGAGCTCTCCTTAGCAGTTTCAATAGCACGGGAGAGGTCTGCATAGAGACTGCTATAGCGGACATTGCTGCCGACAAGGCGGGTACAGCCGACTCTCATCCCAACCGGAATGAGGCTGTGATTGTATTCAATCGCCTCACCGTTCTTCGCCAGGATCTTCCTTACGAGTTCCTCCACATCAGCTTTATTCTTAAGATCGGTTACCAGAGCAAATTCATCCCCGCCGATCCGGAACAGGATACAGCTGTCATCGGACAGGCTGTCAATCCTTCTTAAGCATTCCAGAATAACCTTATCTCCGGCCTCATGTCCGTAAGTATCGTTGATCGGCATAAGACAGATGATGTCAAAGCAGAGCACATAGCTGTCGGTACGACTTTTCAACAGATCATAAAGCTCGGATAAATCAACATTCTTTCTACTCATTATTTCACCTCCGTCATATTCAAATTGAATTCTCGGAAAGATTCCTGAGAATTTCCATTGTTTCTTGAAGGCAGAGGGGGGTGTTCCCCAGACCTTTGAAAAGGCACGGGTAAATACCTCCGGTGAATTATACTGATATTTCATGGCAATCTGCGTAACAGACAGTTCGGTATTCAAAAGATCGTGGGCAGCATGGGTCAGCCTCCGCTTGGAGACATATTCATATAGCCCATGATGAAATGCATACCGGAACAGCTTTTTCAAGCCTGACAGGGACGAATAGCAGGCCTCTGCCACATCCTCCAGGGTGAATTCATTGCATAGATTGTCTTCAATATAGTTGATTGCATCCGTCAGTATGTAGAAGTTTTTCAAAGGCTCCACCTTCCTTATGGATCTGATATAACGGTACCGTATAGGAACATAATAACACATTCTTTTACAAATGGCTTGATTTTTTGGATACAGAATCAGATCCTTCCGGAGCAGCAGATCCACGTAATAAGGGGTAAAAGAGAATTTTGAGTACAGGGAGAGGCACTTCCCATAACAGAATAGGTGTTCGGCAATTGCTTGCAGAACAGACTGCGGATATGGTATACTGATGATGTTATGAAGGCATGGAGCTGTGGTTTGACTGCATCAGGAGAGAGCAGGATAGGGACAGGGGAAAGATGAAAGAGATCAGGGAGTATCAAACCTTTACAAGGGTCGAGCCTATTCATAAGGGCTGGTCAGATGACAGAAAGTATTATGAAGGCCCCCTATGATTTTTCCTTCCGCCGGCAGTACGGAGAGGTCTTCAATGGGGATGAGTATAATTTGCGGAGGATGGAGTAATATGAAGTTCATACATATTGCGGATGTGCACCTGGGAGCGGTACCGGATTCCGCTATGCCCTGGGGAGCAGAGAGGGAGAAGGAAATTTGGGAAAGCTTCCGTAGGGTGATTGAGGCTTGCAACGAGCATAGGGTGGACCTCTTATTGATTGCGGGAGATCTGTTCCACCGCCAGCCCCTGGTCAAGGAGCTGAAGGAGGTCAATTACTGCCTCGGGAAGCTTACGACTGCCCAGGTGGTCCTGATGGCAGGAAATCATGACTATATCGGGCCCAGATCCTACTACCAGGACTTTGTCTGGGTGGATAGGGTTCATATGTTCCTGGAGGATACTGCAGGCAGCGTTCACCTTCAGGAGCTGCATACGGAGGTCTATGGCTTCAGCTACCGTAAAAGGGACATAACGGAGCCGCTTTATGATCAGCTTAGGCCGGTAAACAGGGATAGGATCAATATCCTGCTTGCCCACGGCGGGGATGAGAGGGATATTCCCATCAACCGCAGGAGAATAGCCGAAGCATGCTTTGATTATGTTGCCCTCGGCCATATCCATAAGCCGGAGCTGATCAATCAGAAGATGGCCTATAGTGGTTCCCTGGAGCCTCTGGATAAGAATGAAACCGGAGAACGGGGTTATATTCTGGGAGAGATCCTTGAGGAGGGCCCCGGAGGCGGCAGACAGACGAGGATCCGCTTTATCCCCAGTTCTCTTCGGGAATATAGATGTGTCACCCTGCCTGTTACACCGGATACTACGAACGGTGCTTTACTGGATCAGGCCAGGGAAGCGATCGGGCAGAACGGCAGCAGGCATATCTACCGTTTTCTGCTGCAGGGACTGCGGGAGGAAAGCCTCCGGTTCGATCAGCAGGCCATCTATCAGTTGGGGAATGTCCTTGAGATTACGGATGAGTCCGTACCGGATTACGATTTTGAAGCTTTATATAGAGAGAATGCCGATAACATCATCGGCCAGTTTATTCGAAGAATCCGGGAGAGCGAGAAGCAGGATGAGGTGACAAGGAAGGCCCTGTATTACGGGATAGAGGCCCTTCTGGGTGCCAGAGACAGATCATAAAGAAGCAGACAGCCAGTATGCTGAAATATTAGGGCAATCTATTCCATGAGTACATAAGAATTCAGGAACCGGATATATAGATGGAATGGATCTATGGATAGTATCGGATATACAGAGGGAATCGGACATAGATAAGATATAGTCCCGGAAAGGGCGGGTGGAGCATGCAAATCACAAGGTTAAAAATGAATCCTTTCGGCAAATTTCATAATATTACGCTGGAGCTGAAGCCGGGGATTAACCTGATCTACGGAGAGAATGAAGCCGGTAAAACCACGGTTCATACCTTTATCAAGGGAATGCTGTTCGGAATTGAACCGGCAAGGGGCAGGGGTGCCGCCAGTAAGGATGATATCTATATGAAGTATCTGCCATGGAATTATCCCGGAGCCTACCGCGGTCAGATGGATCTGCTCCTTCAGGGCAAGGAATACCGCCTGCTAAGAAGCTTCCATAAGAACCATAAGAGCTTCTCGGTTCTGGAGCTGGAGACCGGCAGAGAGCTTAAGCTTACGGAAGGGCTGATTAGTGAGCTGATCCCCGGCCTTACCGAGGCCTCCTACCGGAATACGGTGAGCATCGGTCAGCTTAGTAGCCGGACGGATGCGGAGCTGGCCTCCCAGGTAAGTAACTATATCACAAACCTATCGGTGACAAAGAGTAAGGAAGTAGACATAAAAAAGGCCCTGACCTTCCTGAACGATCAAAAAAAGGCACTGGAGGCAGCCGATCCTACAGAGGAATTGAAGAGGCTGTCCTTGGAGCTTGAGGAAGGGGCTTTCCGGGAAGAAAGGCTGAATGAGCTGGTGCGTAAGCTAAGACGGCTACAGGCAGAGGAGGCAGAGCTTACCGCAAGCCTTGAACGGGACGCGGAAGGCTTAAACCAGGAGCTGATGCAGAGGATCGATCAGCTTCCGGCCATCCTGGAGAAATACGAAGCCTATCGGGTGCTCGTCCGACAGGAGCGGTTTCTGGAGTTGCAGATAGAGGAGCGAAAGGAGAGCAACACTAGCTTAGAGAAAGAGGCAGGGAACCTGGATTCCATACGAAAGGAACTGAAGGAGGCGGGGGACCTGTGCAGCAGCCTGCCCCTGTATGAAAGCAAGTTGAAGCAATTAAGGGAGGAGAAGAAGGAAGCCAGGGGTAGCAGGACCAGAAGAAATATACTGTCCAGCATCCTACCGGCATGCATGATTGCGATACCGGCGGTTTTGCTGCTGCCCTCTCCGTTTCGTATCCCTGTCTTTGCAGGAAGTATCTTGGCAGGAGGTCTGCTTTATCTCTTCTTGGGCAGCAGAAACCACCGTGTCCTGCAGGAGTATGGGGACCGGCTCAAGGAGCAGGAGCTTCTTTACCGGAAGGCAGACAGCAGATGGAGGGTCTTGGCGGATAAATACAAGGTATCCACCCCGCAGGAAATCATCACCGCACAGCAGGAGAAGCTGTTAGGGACCGTATTTTCCCTGGAGCAGGGGAGGCTTAGGCTGGAGGAGTTTACCCGAAGCAGGTCGGAGCTGGAGGACAAAGCCGATCTGCTGCTGGATCAGATCATGACCTATATGCAGTATTTTCTTGCCGAAGATGAATTGAATGATGCTGCGGTACAGAAACTGAAGGAGCAGGTTCAGGCGAAGAAGCAGGAAGCCCTGGAGAAGCTGGAAGAGAGGAAGAGACAGCTGAATGCCTGCAGGCTGGAGGCAGAAAAGCTTCGTTGGGAGATCGGCGCCTTAGAGGGCAATGAGGAGCAGCTGCTACGGAAGCAGGAAGATTATGATCTGCTGGAGCAGAAGCAGAAGGAAACAGCCCAAGAGCTGGACGCGATCCACCTGGCCCTAAGTACGATTCAGAGCCTGTCCACAGACATCCATGACAGCTATGGACAAGAGCTGAATGCGGCTGTATCCGAAATGATGAAGGAAGTGACAGACCATAAATATACTGACCTTAAGCTGGATGAGAGGCTGGAGGTCAAGGTGTGCCATCAGGGAGAGTATGTTCCTCTTGACCGGCTCAGCGCAGGAACGATGGATCAGGTATACCTGTCTCTGCGTCTGGCAGCAGCAGACCTTCTGCTGGGTAAGGAGGAGCTGCCTTTACTGCTGGATGACAGCTTTGCCTTCTATGATGAAAATCGGATTAAGGCAGCCATCAAAAGGCTGGCCGGACGGGGACAGCTTCTGATTTTTACCTGTCATAAAAGAGAACGAAGAATACTGGAGGAGCTGGGGCTCCCCTATCATGATATCGAGTTAACCGAAACACCTTTGAATCTGTAGATGCAGGGACAAATGATCAAGGACTGTCTGCGGTAGCAGGAGGGAAGTTGGATTGAACAAAAGGAAAGAAAAGAGGAGTAAGAAGGATGCAAAGAGCATCGGTCAGGTGATTGGAATAAGCCTGAAGGTGATGCTTCTTCTGGTCCTCCTTGCCATCGCAATCGGCATAGGGTACTTCTACATTACCTATGGGCGGACCATACTTCAGATGCAGTCGGAAGCGAAGAAGCTGGTCAGTGCCTCGTCACCTGAGACCTTCCGGGCCTCCCAGACTAGCCTTGTGTATGATTCGGAGGGTGGTCTGATCTCGTCCCTGAAGGCGGAGAAGGATGTTTATTATATTAAATTTCAGGATGTTCCGGAGCTTATCATTGATGCGATTCTTACCTCCGAGGACAAGAAATTCATGTATCATAAGGGAGTGGATTATCTTGCCAATGTCCGTGCCGCAATAGCCCTGATGAAGCATAAGGGGGAGATTACCCAAGGGGCCAGTACGATAACCCAGCAATTGGCACGTAATATCTTTTTAAGCCATGAGGTAACCTATGAACGAAAACTGCGGGAGATCTTTATTGCGCAGGAGCTGGAACGGAAGTATTCCAAGGCTGATATCTTAGAGTATTACTTTAATAATATTTATTTTGCCAATGGTCATTACGGGATTCAGGCTGCAGCCTACGGTTATTTCAGTACGGGGGTCAATAATCTGACGCTTTCCCAGATGGCCTTTCTGTGTGCGATTCCCAATAATCCCAACCGCTATAATCCACTGACGAATATGGAGGCAACCTTGGAACGGCGGGACAGAATCCTCGCCCAGCTCTTAGAGACAGAGAAAATCAATCTGATCGAGTACCGGACTGCACTGGCTGAGAGGATTGCCCTGAAGCTGCCGGTGAGGGATAAGAACAATTATGTGGAGACCTATGTCTATCATTCGGCGATTCGGTCCCTGATGATGGCTGAGGGCTTTGTATTCCGGAACCGCTTCACCGATGATGAGGATCGGAAGGCCTATGAGGAGGAATATGAGGAGCTGTATTACCGGTATCAGAAGCAGCTCTATACTGCAGGCTATCGAATCTATACCTCCATAGACCAGGATAAGCAGGAGCTTCTGCAGAAATCGGTGGATGAAGCCTTGGAGAAATTCGGGGACTTAAGTGACGAGGGGGTATACCGGCTTCAGGGGGCAGCAGTATGTATCGACAATGACTCAGGAAGAGTAGTAGCCATCGTAGGTGGAAGGAGCCAGGAGCTGGAGGGCTATACGCTGAACCGGGCTTACCAGAGCTACCGTCAGCCGGGAAGTGCAATCAAACCCTTGATTGTCTACACTCCTGCTTTTGAGCGGGGTTATGACCCGGACAGCACTGTGATCGATGAAGCCTTTGAAGGGGGACCGAAGAATTCCGGTGACAGCTATTCCGGGGAAATGAAGCTGGCCAGAGCCATTGAGCTCTCTAAGAATACAGTCGCCTGGAAGCTGTTTGAGGAGCTGACTCCCCAGGTAGGGCTGGAATATCTGTTTGCTATGAATTTTATGAGGATTTCGGAGAGGGATTATGTTCCTGCGGCAGCCCTCGGTGGACTGACCATCGGGGTCAGCCCTCTTGAGATGGCTTCCGCCTATGCGACCTTGGAGAATGACGGTATTTACAGGCAGCCGACCTGTATCGTTAAGATCATGGATGCCGAAGGTAAGGAGCTTGTCGGGGATGAACTTCCTTCAAAGCAGATTTATCAGACAAGGGCGGTAAGAATGATCACAGAAGCCCTGACCGGAGTAATAGAACGGGGAACCGCAAGAGGTCTGGGACTTGCGGATACGGTCAGTGCAGGGAAAACCGGTACCACGGATGAGAGAAAGGATGGCTGGTTCGTCGGATACACGCCCTACTATACCACAAGTGTATGGGTCGGATATGATATGCCCAAGAAGCTGGAGGATCTGAGGGGAGCCTCCTATCCCGGCATCATTTGGCATGATTTTATGGAGAAGATTCATGATGCAACGATGACAGAGACCTTTGAGACCTATGACTGGAGAGGGGAGAAGGCAGCCGCTGAACCTATAGAAGCAGAAGAACCATAACAAGAACCCTCCGGGTAAGACAAATCCGTCTTATCCGGAGGGCTGTTTTTAGTAATCGTATACGGCCGTGTTTCCGTTACTTAGAGGACTTAATCCCGCTGTAATTGTGCTTTCCGTTGCCTTGATTATACTTGTCCATAATTTTGTGAATTCTTTCCACAGGATTCAAAAGAGCACTGATGCTGTTATCGTGGTTCATGGTATCTATGATCAAGGCAATATACTTGCTCATATCTACATTAATGTAGTAAGGCTTGGTCAGCAGTTCAGGTGTCTGATAGATCAGATTGGTGGTCATCAGACGGTGAATGAGGCCTTTCTCATAAGCTTCATCAAACTTCGCCAGTCCGCCGGTGAATAAACCGAAGGTCGAAGCTACAAAAATGCGGTTTGCCTTTCTGCGCTTTAACTCCGTGGCTACATCCAGGATACTCTCACCGGAGGAAATCATGTCGTCAATAATCAGCATGTCCTTTCCTTCCACATCCGTACCCAGAAATTCATGGGCTACGATCGGATTACGGCCGTTGACGATCCTTGTATAATCCCTTCTCTTATAGAACATACCCATATCAAGTCCAAGGACATTGGCATAGTATACTGCTCTGGACATGCCGCCTTCATCGGGGCTGATCACCATCATGTGGTCGGAATCTATCTTGATATCAGGAACATTTCTGAGTAAAGCTTTGATGAACTGATAGGTAGGAGACACGGTTTCCAAACTTGTTAAGGGGATCGCATTCTGTACTCTGGGGTCGTGAGCATCGAAGGTGATGATGCTTTCCACGCCCATATTAGTCAGTTCTTGTAAGGCTAAGGCACAATCGAGGGACTCTCTGGAGCTGCGCTTATGCTGTCTGCCTTCATAAAGATAGGGCATGATGACGGTAATTCTTCTCGCCTTACCACCAACTGCCGCTATGATTCGCTTCAAATCCTGATAATGATCGTCGGGTGACATATGATTCGTGTGTCCGCAGACTGTGTAGGTCATGCTGTAATTCGTGACATCCACGAGCAGGAAGAGATCTGTACCACGGACAGACTCCTTAATCATTCCCTTGGCTTCACCTGTACCGAATCTGGGGCAGCAGGCACTAAGCAAATAAGAATCTCTCTGATAACCGGTGAAGGCGATCGTACCCTTGTGCTCGCTTTCTCTCGCATTACGCCATTCTACAAGATAGTCATTTACTTTCCCGCCTAAGACCTTGCTGCTCTCCAGTGCAATGATTCCCAGCCGGCCTACAGGAATGGTTTCAACGATCTGCTCATTCTTTGACATTACGTGTCCCTCCATAAAATTTGTGTTGTTGGCATTATAACCCACTACATGTTATATCATATAAGAAATTACATAGCAAGTAACATTTGTATGTAAATAAATGGGTCGTCTTACTGTGAGGAAGGGTTTAAGGCCTTATAAAGCCGGATGTCCTCCCCGATGATCCTGCGGACGGAATAGTTGCCGATAATTCTGGAATAGATACGCTCCCCATAGCTGCTGTTGATATTGTCCAAGGATAGATTGGTCGAGATTATGGTGGATTTTTGCTTCAGCAGCCGTTCATTAATAATCAGATAAAGCTGAGAATTGGTAAAGGAGTTGATCAGCTCTGTCCCCAGATCATCAATGATCAGCAGATCGCATTCCAGGATATATTCAAATTGGCTGGAAGCGGAATAGGAGACCTCCTCCTCCTTGGCAAACTTATTCTTCTCCAGAATATCAAACAATCTGAAGGCGGTAAGGTAGATGACGGTAAAGCCCCGGTCCAAAAGCTCCTTGGCGATGCAGTTGGCCAGAAAGGTCTTGCCTACACCGGCATAGCCCTGAAAGAGGATATTCTCATGCCTGCTTCCAAAATGTCTTACAAAGCTTTTGCAGCTGGCTACAATTTTCTGTATGTTAGATAGGGGGGATAAACCCAGGGTTTCATCCACATATTGATCTGAGTAATAGCTGAAGCAGAAGGAATTAAAGTTCTCATGCTTCAGAACAGATTTCAAATTTGAACCCTCATAGATCAGATCAGCGATTGCCTGCTTAAAGCAGCTACATTTTTCATTACCGATAAAGCCGGTATCCTTGCATTTATTGCAGGAATATCGAAGGTTTAGATAGTCGGTGGGGTAGCCGTTCTGAATCAGAAGCTCTGTCTGGCGGGCCTTCAGCTCAAAGGTCTTCGCCTTCAGCGCCAGCAGACTCTCCGGCTTACCCATTAAAGCCATCCTTCCGCTCTGAGCAGAAAGAGCAATCATCTCCTCCTCCAGCTCCTTTAGCTCGGGAACGGCAGCATAAGCCTCTGCCCTTCTCTGGTCCAGCTCATGCTTATTCTGAAGTCTTCGATTATCATACTCCCGTAAAATCTGATTATACTGGTCATTTCTTAGCGACATGGCAATCTCCTATAATCCCTTATTTAAAAGCTTACGTTCAAGCTCTGCATAATCATTGCTGGAATATTCTCTCTTCGGAAATTGATTCAGTCTATTGGTGGGGGGCTTTACCGTTGTAGGATTCTTGTACTCGGCGGCTGATTTGCTTCCCTTACTAAACTCCTCATCCAGCTTTACGATATCAGCCATGGTCTTCGCGCCCTTTTTGAACCAAGTCTCCAGGATCTTGTTGGCATATTTAAAATCCGGCTTCTGAGTCCGAAGGATTGTCCGGTTGCAGGCCTCGGTAATAATCTCATCCGTAAAGGAGAATACCTCCACCCACTTCGTGATATACTGGCGTTCGATCTGACTGGGAGCACGTCCCAAGCCAAAGGCCTTATTCACGGCACTAAAATGCTCGTCATAGGAAACCGTATATTCTCGGGCCTTCTCCTCGGTGTCAATTCCCTCTTTTGCCCATGCCAGGGCAACCGCTTCAATATAGGATACATTCTTCTTAGATTTGGAGATACAGTATTCGTACAGATACATGATCAGCTCCGGTGTAAAACGAAGCTGCTCATATAGATAATTAATCAATTCAAAATCCATTTGCCTTAAGGGCTGTTCCAGATAGAGCTCTACCACATGATAAACGCTTTGGATGTCTACATGGGAGACAGGCTCCAAAGTCTTGGGTACAGCACTGCTTTTTCGCGCGGCAGGCTTCGGTTCTGCAAGACTGACGGCAAGCTCATCCTGCCTTGCTTCATCGTCCTCTATTCCTTTATTGTTGACCATCGCCTGATTGTTATTCTGCGATTTCTTTAAATTCAAAAGCTGTATCCCGCTGATTTCCTTCTGCCCATCCAGCGTAAGCTTCAGTATGTTCATCTTCTCCCAGTAATGTAAGGCCCGAAGGATATCCTTCTCGGTATGATCCAGATGATCGGCAATCAAAGATACCGTAATCTCCCTGTCATCTGACTGGAGGCTACGAAGCAGATACAGATACACCTTAACATAAGCACCATTGGCAGAAGGCATATACTCATCAATAAATACATTCGGGACTATCGTCATCTCATAATTGCCTTCTGTACACAGGGATATTTTATTCATATGATCCTTCTTCCCCCAGATTATACTTGCGGATAAACGCTTTTGCTTCCGCTACCGTGATTAGTATAGCATAGTTCAAATCATCTGAAAACACCTTATTTCACGGCATTTTATGGGCTTTCAGCCCTGTGGATGGTGTGGATAAAGTGGATAAAATAAATGAAAACATGTGTAAAATAATGTAAAAATAGGAAGAAGTATATTGAAAATAAGAATAATATAGGAGAAAAGTCTATAAATGTAGAAAAGCCAAAGGGGAAAAGAATATCCACAGGATTATTCATAAAAAATGTTGATAATCCTGTGGATACTGTGGATAATTAAAGGCCAAGCAGCGCTTCGCCTACTTTTACAATGTCTCCGGCTCCCATAGTTATCAACAGGTCGCCGTTCATACAATTTTCTAGTAAATAAGTTTCAATTTCATCGAAGCAGGGGAAATAATGCACGTCTTTTCCCATTTTCTCCAGCTCCGAAACTAAATCTTTCGAGGAGATATCACCGGGATCCTTCTCTCTGGCCGCATAGATATCTGCCAGCACAACCTTGTCTGCTAAACTAAGGGCTTCTGCAAAATGCTGCAGGTGTACCTTCATACGGGTATAGGTATGAGGCTGGAAGACACACCAAAGGGTTTTGTGGGGATAGGCCTTGGCAGCACTTAAGGTAGCGGTGACCTCGGTCGGATGATGGGCGTAATCATCGATGATTGTAACGCCTCCGACCTCACCCTTTACTTCAAAACGGCGCTCGGCACCGTGAAACTTAAGTAAAGCGGATTTGATCTTATCCATAGGGATGCCTACCTGCATCGCCAGCCCGATGGCCGGTAATGAATTGGAGACATTATGGATGCCGATTACATTAAGCTTAATCCGGTCCACAAACCGGCCTCTGAAGTAGAGGTCATAGCTGCCCGTGCTAAGGTCATCGAATTCGATGTGATCCGCTGCATAATCAAAGGATAGATCGGTCTTGCGGTACCTGGGGTCTATGATACCGTAGGTCAACACCTCACAAGCCAGGTCCTGGGTAAGCTCCTCGTAAGAGGGGATCTCGCCGTTGATAAAGAGCTGACCGTCCTTGGGAAGCAGCTGGGCAAATTTATGAAAGGAGTGGCGGATATCATTCAGGTCCTTGAAGAAGTCCATATGATCCGCATCGATATTCAGAATGATGCTTCTCTTGGGATAGAAGCTATGGTAGGAATTCGTATATTCACAAGCCTCAGCAATAAAATGCTCTGACTTGCCCATACGAATATTGCCTCCGATGGCATCCAGGATGCCCCCGACGGAAATCGTGGGATCAAGGTCTCCCTCCATAAAAATAAGAGATACCATGGAGGTGGTAGTGGTCTTACCATGGGTACCGGAGATGGCAACAGCGTTATCAAAGTTCAGCATCAGCTGTCCGATCAGCTCCGCCCGGTTCAGCATGGGGATTTCCCTCTTGATTACTTCTATATATTCCTCATTATCCTCACGGATGGCTGCGGTATAGACAACCACACTGATATCCGAAGTTATATTGGCAGCTCTCTGTCCGATGGCAACCGGGATACCTATTTCGACCAGATGATCGGTGATTTTACTTCTGTGGCTATCGGACCCACTGACCTGATATCCGATATTATGTAAGTATTCTGCGAATCCACTCATGCTGATTCCGCCGATGCCGATGAAATGGATCCGGCAGGGACTATTAAAGTCTATTTTGTACATAATGCACTTCCTATTCTGTTTGATTTACCTTGTGGCATCATTTCTATAGCTATTATAACCTTTTTTACCTAAAATACAAGACTAAGTCAAGTGCTTCCCATAATATACAATCACAGGTGAAAATTCGCTTAATGTAATATATTCTTTTTCATACATCTGAATGCAAGTATACGGGAGCAAATAGTAAAAAAATAACTTGGACCAACGAAATTTCAGTATTTGGAAGGAAAATAATCAAAAAGATGTAAATTTTAACTAGAATCTTGTAAAAAATATTCACATTTTTGAATAAACATGGTATAATAGTCTCACTAGGCAGCGGATAGGTATAATTTACTAGGTGTAAGGGACCTGTAAAACTTAGTAGCGGGGAAAAGGGAGATAACATTCGTTACATAACTTTTTCTTAAACTAACGATAAATAACGACAGAAGGGGGACTATGCCATGCAAATTACTGATGTACGCGTACGAAAGGTTAGTAAGGAAGGCAAGATGAAGGCAGTTGTATCAATTACCCTTGATAATGAATTTGTAGTTCATGATATTAAGGTAATTGAAGGAGACAAGGGACTTTTTATTGCCATGCCGAGCAGAAAAGCCGGAGATGGTGAGTACAGGGATATTGCCCATCCGATTAATTCGGATACAAGAGACAAGATCCAGAAAATCATCTTAGAGAAGTACGAGATTGCAGCATTGGAAGCTGAAGAAGACATCGAAGAGTAGTGAGAAGGCGTAATAAAAAGGCAAAAAAGGCAGCCGGGGGGCTGCCTTTTTTGATACTATCCTTAGTTACGGCCTGCTATATGCACATCAAAGCTTGCAAGTGCAGAGGACAGCTTTAAGCTGATATTCTTATTCGCATCTGCATCTATGCCCTTCTTCCTGATATAAATGGTACTTCCGTCAGGAGCAGTGGAATTGGCCAGGGTCATCGGCTTGGACTGACTGACAGTGTTCCACTTGACCTTCGCTAGATCAAAGTCCATACCCGGCTTAACAATCGCATATTCATATTGATTTGTTTTGGAGGCCAGGTTGAAAACCATCGTTAATTTCGAATTCACATAATAATATGAGACATCATCGGTATTGCCGCCAATTTTAGGCGCCGCCTCCTGACCGGGAATCGTTAGCTGTAGGGTCTTGGAATAAGGGGCCTTCTCTGTGGCTGCCGTACGGAGCTTTAAGGTCACATTGGCAGAACCGTACCGATAAAGCGCCTTCGGCGCGATCTCTTCTACCGTCATAGCCTTCCAGCACTCCATCCACATACCGATAGCTTCATCATAATATTCCATTGAGGTCGTGGTATTCAGGGTAAGCTTGGCGGAATTCACTGTGACCTTGGGTGCATCTGCGCGTGCTGTAATGGTTACGGCAACCTCCTTGCTGGGACGGCATCCCGGATCAAGGATGGTACCGGGCACCTGGGGAAGCCGGATGATGAACTTAGCACCCTTGATTCTTAAGGCTTCCACCGTATTCAGAAAGGCCTGATAGGAAGAGGAGCTCTCATCCAGGCTTACGGTGTGCCATTGATAATCCGAGGCCTTGCGCCATTCAAAGAATTCCGATAAATCAGTATCCTCAAAGGTAAAGCTTCCGTCTGCCTTATCAAAGCTTACTTTGAAATCATTGTTCTGGGCAGGAATTGTTACTTGGGTAACAGCAGTTTTGCTGTTTCCCTTAAAATATAAGGTGACATCAGAGGAGGAGGCCAGCCAGGAAAGATCCATCAGGTAAGCTCCGGACTCATAGCTACCCTCAACCTCCGTCCAGTTAATCTGATCCGTTGAATAAAATACGATAGAATTCTGATTGTTGAAGACCTGAAGCGTCAGCTCCTCATAATTGATCAAGCCTATGGATACCGCAGTTGCTGAATTGGCCCCGGCTACAGTGGTCGGAGTGACAACGATTAGCAGCATCAGGAGCAGGATCGCCGCTACACCATATTTCAAGTTAACAGATAAGCTTCTCATATATACCTCCCTTTCTCTGTCCATCGGCGCTTAATCAGCATTTAGTATGGTCAGCTTACAGCCGCTGTTTATGACATAACCGTTGCTTAAGGTGATTACGATATTCTTGGTATCCGTGGAGCTGGTGGTCAGCTTATTGATCTTCGCATTGGAGAGGGAAATCATCGCCTTCCCCTTGCTTATGGTAGCCGAGCTGAAGATAGATACATCTCCCCAGGTGACATTGGCGACGCTGACACCGTAAGAGCTGTCAAACAGGGTAAGGGTAATGGTATAGGTGGTTACATCCTGCGTGGTCGTAGTGGTACTGCCGTCGGGATTGGTTACGACCGAGGTCGCCTTCTCCTTCAGACTGCCCTCCGTGATGGACCAGGCAATCGGAATATCATCAATGGTAGCAGTTCTGATCAGCGTAATAAAGATATCCTCCTCCAGCAGCTCTCCGTTGTTCAGGCTGATGGTGAGGGGAAGGGCCTGATCCGTGACGGTCACGGCAGGCGCTTTCTCCAGGCTTACTACATTTACTGTGACAGTGGCGGTTGCTACCGAGCTTCCGTCCTCCTCGGTATAGGAGCCGTAGGTTACGGTATAATCCTGATCTGCCACCAGGAGATGGCCGTTGTATTTCATGGAGCTGATTGCGGTCGCCACAGAGCTGTATTGATTGATGCCGGTAGGATCCGGTACCTTAGCCGTACCAAAATCCAGTTGGAACTTAAAGCTGGCGGCATCCTTCGGATCAATGGATTGATAAATTCTGCGGAAATTGGTGGTATAATCCTGGGTAGCCGGGTTATGAACCACAGTAGCCGGATAGAGATAGAGCAGAATGCCCTGGGTAGCGCTGCTGCGGATCACCTCCTGGTTCGCCAGAGTAATGTTGGCATACAGAATCTCTTCTGTCAGGGAATCGACATTCGCCGTAGAAGTAATCCTGGTGGTAATCAGATATCTATCCTCCGGACCGGTGCTGTTTGTATTGACGGATACAGCACTTTTGGAGGGTACGGAGCCTTTGCTGTTCCCATAGGCATCATAAAGCTCTATGGAAGCTACGGTGGTCTGGGTCGGACTGTAAAGGAAGAAGGTCAGGTAACCCTGGCTGTTATCGGTACGGCACACGCCTGCGGTGGATACCAGATTCGTCAGCTGGGTAGCCTTCGCTGCGGGGGGATAAACCACGCCGTTGCTGCCGGTCAGATTGAGCTCTACGGAAGGCAGCTGATAAGCAGAGGTTTCGGTAGCCTCCATGGCCTGCTGTCTGACATAGATCCGGCTTCCCTCCGGAGCCGAGCTTTTGCTGATGCTGACAGCAGAAGAGGAGCTGATGGTTTTCCAGCTGGCTGTCCGATAATCCAGTTCCCGGCCCTTCCCGACAATCGTATACTCAAAGGGGAGGGTAGATGAAGCGGCCTTGACCGTCAAGCTTAAGGTAGAGGAGCTGGTATAAGTCAGAGATATACCGTGTGTGTCCTCTGAAGGAGCCGGTCTCTGGGCCTGGATGGTGACGGTTGTAATATTAGAAACCTGGGCGGAGCTGCTGGCATTCATTCTGAACTGAAGCACGGCTTCCTTCCCTGTGGTGTTAGCCTGATAGAATATCTCGGGGGCAAGCTCACTTAAAAGCAGATCCTTAGTACCCGTAATGCTTGTCCACTCCGACAGGACTCCTTCACCGTTCAGCTTGCGATAGGCCATTCCCTTCTTCACAGGGATGCTGAAGCGGGAACCATTTATGTTAATTTTCGGAGCCGCAGTCTTCTTCGGAATGGTAAGCTGTACCTCAGTGCTGGCTCTCATGCCGGAGTTGGAGCTTGCGGTTCCGTTCACCGGAGCCAGGCGATAATAAAGCTGTGCTCCGTTGGTGAAATATTGGCTGATCTCGGTATTATGTGTATCAACATTCAGCACCTTCCAGGTCGAGCTGCCTTTCTTTCTCCATTGAATGGTGCGGTTGCCTGCATTGGTAAAGGTGACGGTACCCTTCAGCTTGTTGAAGCTGACCTTAAAATTCGTAGCCTGCTTTGGTATGGTCACGGCAACGATATTCTCTGAGTAATCCCCTTTGAAATGCAGGGTGTAATTGGAGGAAGCACTGATCCAGGAGAAATCCATGGTAACAGTCTGGCTGCCGGGTGTGGGAATTGGCAGCGCTTCCCACTTCTTCTTGGCCGAATCAGAGAACCAGATGACGGTATCCCTGCTGTCACATTGCAGGGTAATAGTACTGTTGTAATAATTGATTTCCCTGACTTGGATACTTGCCTGTGCTGCGGAGGAGCTCTTGTAGGTAAGCAGCCCGGCAGCGCAAAGTAGTAATAAAGAAGCGGCAAAGCCCCATAGCTTAAGGTGATGCTTTCTTGTGTTCTTTTCTGTCTTTCTCATCCTATGCCTCTCTTTCAAATATGAAAAAGTACATCCTTGTATATCAGTCATATCATCCTTGGTTGGGTACTACGGTTAGTGGTGATCATCAAATAAACAGACTCTACCATACTAATTATCGTATACTTGCTACTGTATCACAAGACTATATGGGAAAATTAATAAATTCTTAAGAAATGGGGGTGGAAACACATTTGTGCTATAGAATAAAATTTTAAATCGTCAAACACATTATATTGTTGGGAATAATTAGTTTTTTGGTGTTGATTATAGAATAATATAGAATATAATAAAAATATAGAAAATCATGACATATAATGTCCAAGTCCTATGTTATAATGAACAAGGAGGTGATGGCATGTTTATAGCACATAAAAGAGAAGAAGATAACATAGTGCAACCTTTACAAGAACATTTATATGAAACTGCAAAACTAGCAGGTGACTTTGGAGAAGCGTTTCATAATAGGGAATACGCTTATATTTGTGGCCTTCTACATGATATCGGTAAGTACTCAAAGGATTTTCAAAATAGGATTAAGCACAATGGTAGGAAATGTGATCATTCAACAGCAGGAGCGAGAGAATTGTACAAAAGAAAACCTTTTGGGATATTAGGTTCATATTGTATCGCCGGGCATCATAGTGGACTCCAGAATATTGGTAGTCGTTTTGATGTGGGGGGTGAAGGAACCCTCTATGGAAGATTAGCAGATGAATATGAAATCCCAAATTATATAGCTTATATGGATGAGATACCGGAAGTCAATAGTTTATCAAATGTAATCCCTAAGGTCAAGCCCTTGAATAAAGGGGGCTTTTCAATAGCATTTCTTATTCGTATGTTGTATTCAGCTTTGGTAGATGCTGATTACCTAAACACAGAATATTTTATGAGAAGTGGAACTGTAGATCGAAGGAATAATTATAATTTTATCCATTATAATCAGTTGCTAGACTCTTATATATCACAATTTCAAGTAAAAAGTGTTATATCGCATTATAGGAATGTTATTTTACAAAGATGTATTCAAATGTCAAAAAGTAAGCCGGGTCTATTTTCATTAACAGTACCGACTGGTGGAGGAAAAACTGTTTCTTCAATGGCTTTTGCACTAAAGCATTTGATTGAGAATAAAATGAGCCGAATCATATATGTGATACCATATACCTCGATTATCGAACAGAATTCTATGGTGTTTAAAAGAATTTTTGGAGATAGCAATGTTTTAGAACACCATTCTAATTTTGACTTTAGTGATACAGAAGACCCATCAACTAATAAACTACGGTTATCGACTGAAAACTGGGACGTTCCATTTGTTGTGACCACCAATGTTCAATTCTTCGAATCCCTATTCTCTAATAAATCATCCAAATGTAGAAAATTACATAATATTGCGAACAGTGTAATTATTTTTGATGAAGTTCAGATACTTCCAACCGAATACCTGACACTTTGCATTAACGCTATTGCAGAATTGGTATATAACTGTAAATCGACAGTAGTCTTATGCAGTGCTACCCAGCCCGCAATCACTAAAATGTTTCCTGATAAAATCATATGTCAGGAAATATGTGAGAATACGGCAGAATTATATCATACATTTAAACGAATAAATGTAATTAAACGAGGAGAACTTTCTTCTAAAGTGTTAGCGAAAGAAATGAATGCCCAACATCAATGCCTTAGCATTGTAAACACCAGAAAACATGCAATAAAGGTATTTGAGCATTTATCTGGTGAGGGAAGGTATCATCTATCTACACTTATGTGTCCGGCTCACAGACATGAGGTAATAGCAGAGATAAAAGAACGACTGGCTTGTAATTTACCATGCACAGTGGTTTCCACCCGTTTAATTGAAGCAGGAGTTGATGTAGACTTCCCTATTGTATACAGGTCTATCGCGGGGATTGATTCCATAGTTCAGGCAGCTGGCAGATGTAATAGAGAAGGGAAGATGGTAGCGAAAGATGGAGCTAAAGTTTATGGAGAAGTACATGTATTTGAACCGGAAGATGAATACTCCAAACGGCAGCCACCTAGTTTTAAGAGAGAAATTGAGGTCACTAACCAAGTTTACTCAATGTATGACGATATTACTTCACCCGAAGCGATACATACTTATTTTAACATTCTATATAATTACTTAAACAATAAAGGAATCGACACGAAGGAATTATACAAACATATCGAAAACGGGTATGCAGGTGGCAGGTTTGAGTATGATTTTCAGAAGGTTGCTGATGGGTTTAAGATTATTAATGACAATACTTATGCAGTGCTAGTTTCGTATAACGCTGAAGCCAAGGAACTGATAAACAAATTGGAGCACTCAGAATATATAGGGGGAATTCTTAGATCATTACAAAGCTATACCGTAAATATTTATGAGACAGAATATAGGGCATTATTAGGGGCAGGAAAATTAAAACAAATAAGAGAAGGTGTTATTACGTTGGTTAGTGAGGAAGACTATGATGATAATACTGGTTTAAAAATAGGAACGGAAAGCGGAATCGGTATTTATCTGTAAGTTAACAAAGTAGGATGGCTGGTTAATGATCAGCCATCCTGAAATTAAAATAAATTATAATTAATTTCAATCCACGCTTTACGCGACACCTTATTATAGCATGGATATATTAATCTGTCATAAATAATTTTATGGCAGATATTGACATATATTTATAAATAAATTATAATTAGAAAAAAAAAGAGGTGAGCTGTTTGGGATATGGTTTTGCATTAGAGGTTTGGGGCGATTATGGACTGTTTTCAAGACCGGAATTTAAAGTAGAAAGAGTATCTTATGATATTATTACTCCTTCGGCAGCCAGAGGAATTATTGAATCTATATATTGGAAGCCTGCAATTAGATATGTGATAGATAGAATTCATGTATATAACGAACCTATCTTCACAAATATCAGAAGAAATGAAGTCAGTGAAAAAATAATGGCTTCAAATATTAAACGGCTTATGGAAGGAAATAAAAATATCAAGGGATATTTGGTCTCCAGTGAATCTATTCAACAAAGGGCATCACTAATACTAAAGAATATTAGATATGTACTTGAATTTCATTTTGAAATGACTGACAAGGCCGGAGAAGGTGATACCAAGGAAAAGCATTATAATATCGCTTTACGAAGAATGCGTAATGGTCAATTTTATCATATGCCATGTTTTGGATGCAGAGAGTTTCCTACCAATTTCAGACTTATTGAAGGAGCAATTCCGAAAAGTGATCTATTAGGTGAAAGAGATCTTGGCTTCATGCTATACGACATGGACTTTAGCAACCTGGAAAATATCGAGCCTATTTTTTTTCGTGCAATTATGATGAATGGTATCGTAGATCTGACAAATGTAGAGTTAAGGAGGTGATAAAGTGATATTACAATCTTTGGTCAGGTATTATGATATATTAGCTGAGGATCCAAATAGCGGGATACCGTTATTGGGATATAGCAGGGTTAATGTTTCATATGCCTTAAATATTACTAAAGAGGGGGAGTTACTTAGTATTATTCCTTTGCGAATACCTGATAAAAAGGGAACAAAGTATATACCGATTTCAATGATTGTTCCCGAACAGAAGAAGAGAACAGTAGGTATAAAGTCTAATTTTCTATGCGATAACTCTACATATGTATTTGGACTTGATAATAAAGGTAAAATTGACAGAGCAAAAAATTGCTTTCAAGCATTTAAAGAATTGCACTTAAGAATTTTGAATGAAGCGCATTGTGATGAAGCAACTGCTGTAGTGAACTTCGTTAAGAAATGGGATGTAGAGAAGGCTTATGAACATCCCGTGTTATCCAAACATATCGAGGATATTATTCAAGGCGCAAATCTGGTATTCCAGCTTGATAGCAAGCCGGGAGTCTTTATTCACGATTACAGCGAAGTTAAGCATGCATGGGAAAAGTATAAGGGTGAAACAAGTAGTGAGAACGTGAGGCAATGTTTGGTAACAGGAAAAAGAAGTAGGATAGCAGTACTTCATCCGAGTATTAAGGGAATCATTGGTGGACAAGCCATGGGGAATTCCTTGGTATCATTTAATGCATTGGCATATGAGTCTTATGGTAATTACAAAAGCCAGGGATTGAACGCTCCGGTAAGCGAAAATGCAACATTCGCATACACCACAGTTCTGAATTATCTGCTTAGTGATAACGCTCATAAGTTTGTATTAGGTGATACCACGGTCATGTTTTGGGCTGAAAGTCCAAATCGGGGCTATCAGGATTGTGTATCATTATTACTTGACCCATCTGAAATTACTAGTGATGAAGTCAAAGAGAGAAAATATGATAGGGATGAGAACGCAGTTCGAGAGATAAAGAATTTGTTTGAAAAGATTTCATCCGGTAAAGCAGTAAAGATAACAAACAATATATTTGACGAACGGACTAGATTCTTTATCCTTGGTCTATCACCCAATGCAGCAAGAATCTCGATTCGCTTTTTTATCCAAAATAGTTTTGGCGAAATAGTTGAAAAGTTTATCAAACATTATCAGTATATGCAGATAGAAAAGCAATATAATAATGAGCCGAATTCCATTCCTATCTGGAGAATTCTATACGAAACTGTATCACCAAAATCAAATGAAAAAACATCCTCACCATTATTATCAGGTACAACACTTCGATCAATTCTTCAAGGATTACCGTATCCTATGGCACTCTATAACGCCATATTAACTCGAGTAAAGGCAGAACAATCTATTAATTACTTTAAGGCTGCAGTCATAAAAGCAAATCTACTAAGAAATTTCCCGGAGAAAAATTATAAGGAGGTGTTAACTATGGGTTTAAATGACCAAAGTGATAATAAGGCATATGTGCTGGGAAGACTTTTTGCTGTCCTTGAAAAGGCGCAAGTAGATGCAAATCCAAAAATTAATACTACAATAAAGGATATGTATTTTACATCTGCATGTGCTACACCAGCTAGAGTATTCCCCATAATACTTAGGCTGTCAAATCATCATATTTCAAAGGCAGAATACGGATTTTTGAATGATAAAAGGATAACAGAAATTATGGAGAAACTTGATATTAAAAACAATCCATATCCAAGAAACTTATCACTGGAAGAACAGGGATTATTTATCTTAGGTTATTACCATCAAAAAAACAAGTTGTATAAAAAAGTAGAAAAGGAGAATTAGTATGAGTGAAATTATCAAAAACAGATATGAATTTACGGTACTTTTTGATGTTGAAAATGGGAATCCGAATGGAGATCCCGATGCTGGAAACATGCCAAGAATCGATGCAGAAACAAGCTACGGAATTGTCACGGATGTATGCATCAAAAGGAAAATACGTAATTATGTAGAGACGCTGAAAGAAGATAGCGAAGGGTACAGGATCTATATCAAAGAGGGAGTTCCGCTTGCTCAGAGTGAGAAAGAAGCCTATAAGGAGGTTAACGTTGATGAAAAGGATGCTCAAAGCTTAAAGGGACAGATTGATGATAAAATCAGAGACTATATGTGTAAAAACTTTTATGATATTCGCACATTTGGAGCAGTTATGGTTACATTTGTAAAGGCAAAGTTAAATTGCGGACAAATCAGGGGACCAGTACAATTAAGTTTTGCCCGGAGTGTAGATCCGATAGTTCAGCAAGAGGTTGCCATTACGAGAGTTGCTATTACCACAGAGGAGGATGCTAAGAAAAAGGAGACTGAAATGGGACGAAAGCACATTATACCGTATGGTCTTTATCGCTTAGATGGCTATGTTTCTGCAAATCTTGCCAGAAAAACTACCGGTTTTTCTGAAGAGGATTTAGAGCTATTATGGGATGCTATTATCAATATGTTTGAATTTGATCATTCTGCAGCAAGGGGTAAGATGTCTGTACGGGGGCTCTATGTATTTAAACATGACAGTGAGCTAGGAAACTGTCCAGCACACAAACTTTTTGAATCAATAAATATTAATAGATTAACGGAGGAACCTGCGAGAAGCTTTTCTGACTATAAAATAAGTATAAACGAAGAGGCTATTCCCAGTGGAGTAACACTTATAAGGATGGTATAGATGGAATATAGAGAAGAGGATTATTTAAGCCTTTCCGGTATACAGCATTTTGAATTCTGTCGAAGACAATGGGCATTAATACATATTGAACAGCAATGGCAGGATAATGTCAGAACTATCGAAGGAGAGTTCCTACATGAGAGAGCCCATAATAATGAGTTATCTGAAAAAAGAGGAGACTTTCTAATTACTAGAGGGTTACCGGTATATTCATCTATTCTAGGTGTGTCTGGTATATGCGATGTCGTAGAATTTCATAAGTCAGAAAATGGTGTCAGATTATTCAACCGGGATGGGCTGTATATTCCCGTCCCGGTTGAATATAAAAGAGGTGTACCTAAAAAAAATGATGCTGACATAATGCAGTTGTGTGCACAAGCAATGTGTCTTGAAGAAATGTTACAGTGCCAGATTAATGAAGGATTTTTGTATTATGGTGAAACTAAGCATAGATTGTCTGTTGAATTTAATTCTGAATTACGGAATAAGGTTGCTGATGCTTTTATTGAGATGCATCAAATGTTTAGTAGAAGGTATACTCCAAGAGTTAAGATATCAAAAAGCTGTAACGCATGTTCATTGGCTGATATTTGCACACCCAGATTATGTAAGAATATTTCTACCAGTACTTATATAAAAAAGATGATAGGAGGTGAAGATAATGAAAAAGTTACTTAATACATTGTATATTACTTCACCGGATTCCTATATATCTTTAGACGGCGAAAATGTGGTTGTCGTAAAAGATGAGCAGGAAGTCGGCAGAGTTCCACTACATAATATTGAAGCTATTATAACCTTTGGATATAAAGGTGCCAGTCCCGCTGTTATGGGAGCTTGTGCAAAAAGAAATATTAATCTTACATTTATGACGCAAAGTGGCAAGTACTTAGCTAGAATCATTGGAGAAACAAGAGGAAATGTTATATTGAGAAAAACACAATATAGATATTCAGATAACCTGTATGAAAGCTTTAAAATAGCGCGTAATATTATTATTGGCAAGATATATAATTCTAAATGGGTGATAGAACGAGCTATAAGAGATTACCCTATGAGGCTGGACATAAGCAAACTTAAGCTGGTATCAGCACAATTACATAAATTTATACAATTAGTAACGGAAAGTGATTCATTGGAACAGTTAAGAGGTTATGAAGGTGAGGCAGCAAGTTTATATTTTGGAGTTCTTGATGATCTAATACTATGCCAAAAAGAGCACTTTTATTTTAAAGGGAAGGAATAAACGCCCCCCTCTGGATAATGTAAACGCATTACTTTCCTTTACATATACCCTATTATCAATCAATATGAGTGCAGCACTTGAAGCAGTCGGATTAGATGCATATGTAGGCTTTTTACATAGAGATAGACCAGGCAGGATTTCATTGGCATTGGATATAATGGAAGAACTTAGATCAGTTTATGCAGATAGATTTGTTATTTCCTTAATTAATAGACGGATGATAAATGAAAAAGACCTTATCACTAGGGAAGATGGAGCGGTTGCATTAACTGACGGAGCTAAGAAGTCCTTTTTGACCGCATGGCAAGAAAAAAAGAAGGAAATTATTACACACCCTTTTCTGGAAGAGAAAATTGAATGGGGTCTGGTACCATATGTACAGGCAATGTTATTAGCTAGATATTTACGAGGTGATTTGGATGAGTATCCTCCGTTCTTATGGAAGTAGGTGATGGTATGCTTGTATTAATAACGTATGATGTGAATACGGAAACGGTTGCTGGCAGGACAAGGTTAAGAAAAGTTGCCAAACAGTGTATGAATTACGGGCAGAGAGTACAGAACTCTGTTTTCGAGTGCATACTTGATGCCGCAAAATGTAAGGAAGTTATACATAAATTAGAGTCCATAATAGACAAAGATTGTGATAGCTTACGATTTTATTATTTGGGAGACAATTATAGACATAAAGTAGAGCACATAGGAGCAAAAAAGAGCTATTTTGTTGAAGATACGCTAATCATATAATCGGTGCGAAAGTAAAGCAGACATAAAAAGTATAATAGGTTCGCACTTATGACTTTGTTTATTTTAACAGTTTTGCTTACCTGAATATATAATTCTTGTCAATACAAGTTCTTAAGTATCCAAGTTAATAATAAAAAATGCTAAAGTGATATATAAAATATATATCAAAATATATGCATGTTTACCGTCGCTCCCCATACGGGGAGTGGGGATTGAAATTGAACCAGTAGGAGCCCAAGACCTTGCTTCACCAGTCGCTCCCCATACGGGGAGTGGGGATTGAAATAAAGCCATAACGCTGCATGGTCTTGATGATGATCTGTCGCTCCCCATACGGGGAGTGGGGATTGAAATCATCCTTTCTGTAAAATAAAAGAGCCTCTGCGGCGTCGCTCCCCATACGGGGAGTGGGGATTGAAATAGTGTGGAGGCTATAAAAAGCATCAATGCAAATACGTCGCTCCCCATACGGGGAGTGGGGATTGAAATACATCGGTGGCAAAAACGGCAGGACAGTTTCATAGAGTCGCTCCCCATACGGGGAGTGGGGATTGAAATTTGGATTAAAATGCATTTTATTTCGACCGGGGGTATGGTCGCTCCCCATACGGGGAGTGGGGATTGAAATGGTACAGAACCGGTTTGGCAAAAACATCATAGACGTCGCTCCCCATACGGGGAGTGGGGATTGAAATAAGTAGGTGGCAATGCGAAAATCACGGGTACTTATGTCGCTCCCCATACGGGGAGTGGGGATTGAAATTCTTCTAATCGATATGTGCGCTCAATCAGGTTGTTATGTCGCTCCCCATACGGGGAGTGGGGATTGAAATAAAAAATATGAGCCGGAGTTAGCTGTCAGATATGGTCGCTCCCCATACGGGGAGTGGGGATTGAAATTCTCTTTTAGCTGCATCTGAGTACTTATTGTATTCGTCGCTCCCCATACGGGGAGTGGGGATTGAAATCGTGAATATAAGCCATTATTTCAATTAATTATCAGTCGCTCCCCATACGGGGAGTGGGGATTGAAATCATGAGATCAAGGGCTAGTGATGCTCTGCCAAGCCGTCGCTCCCCATACGGGGAGCGTGGATTAAAGTGAATTACATAAAAGATGTATTATATAATACAATGGTGCTCCCCTGCGAGAGTGTAAATTAGTATTTATAAAGATCCGTATATTCTCCATAATTCCTGATGAGTTTCTCTTTATCAGGAGTATAGGTAAACAGAAGGCATAGAGTAGTTATATTAAATGAAATAGTTGCTAATCATTTATGGAAAGATTATAATATTAGCGCATGAAGATATTGTACAAGTTTTAGAGGCTCTTTATGAGTAGTATATGGTGAGCCGGGAAGCAATGCAAAACGATAAATTACCGATAGATATAGAATGATGGAATGAGGAAATAAGATGCATATTATAATAGGATTGGGGAACCCGAATGATAAATACCAGGCGACCAGACATAATATCGGCTGGGATGCAATCACCAGACTGTCGGACGACTATCGGATCCCCCTGGATTTTAAGAAGCATAAGGCAATCTGCGGCAAAGGGTATATCGGCGGGGAGAAGGTTATTCTGGCCCAGCCTGTTACCTACATGAACCTGAGCGGAGAAAGTGTCAGGGAGCTGGTAGATTATTATAAGGTCTCACCGGAGGATATCATCGTGATTTATGATGATATCAGTCTGGAGGTGGGACAGCTTCGGATTCGCAAGAAGGGCAGCGCCGGTGGCCATAACGGCATCAAGAGCATCATCAGCCATCTGGGAACGGAGGAGTTTCCGAGGATTAAGATTGGAGTCGGTGACAAGCCAAAGGGCTGGGTGTTAGCTGACTATGTTCTATCCAGATTCCAGGGTGACGAGCAGCCTCTCATCCGGGATGCCCTGAAGGATACCTCGGATGCTTGCAGACTTATGGTGAACTCTATGATTGATGAGGCCATGAATCTATATAATAAGAAGAAGGATGCCGGACAGAAGGAAAAGCCTAAGGGGAAGGGTAAAGCTGTAGCACAGGAGAAGACTGCGGAGCAAGAGAAAGCCGTAGCACAGGAAAAGACTGCGGAGCAGGTTAAAACGATAACGCAGGAATAAGCGGTGACATAGGACAAAGCTGTGTAGTAGGGATAAGCTGCGACACAGACAAAGCCGTGAAGTGGGTGAAGCCGCGACACAGACAAAGACGTGAAGTAGGTAAAGCCATGACACAGACAAAGCTGTGGAGTAGGGATAAGCGGTGACACAGGTCAAAGCTGTGGAATAGAAGAAGCTACAGGACAGGATAAGCTGCCGGATGCAGCAGAAGGACAAAGCTAAGAAATAGGATAGCCGGAATCTTCCGGAGATAGGGCAGGAGGAAGCACGTGAAGACCTTTACAGCTCCCTTAAGAGAATTAAAGGAATTTAATGATATCAGGGACAACATAAAATTGAAGGATTTGCCGGTACAGGTTACCGGCTGTATTGATTCTCAGAAATGCCATCTGATTTACGGGCTTTCCGAGGGTTATAGATTTAAGGTGATTGTTACCTACAGCGACCTGAAGGCGAAGGAGATCTATGAGGACTACCGCCTGTATGATAAGGAGGTCTATCTCTATCCTGCGAAGGATATCATCTTCTACAGTGCGGATATCCATGGAAATGCAATCGTCAGAGACCGTCTGAAGATTATGCGGAGGATCATCGAGCAGAAGGATACGACCATTATCATGACCCTGGACGGAGGCATGGACAGACTATTACCGCTCCAGCTGTTAAAGGACCGTGTGATTACGGTAAATGCCGACTCCGTCATTAAGACACAGGAGTTTAGCGCATCCCTGATTCACTTGGGATATGAAAGGCAGGCCCAGGTGGAGGCTCCCGGAGATTTCGCTGTCCGTGGCGGTATCATCGATATCTTCCCCCTAACGGAGGAAGCCCCCTACCGGATTGAGCTATGGGGAGATGAGATTGACTCCATCCGTGTCTTTGATGTCAGCAGCCAGCGTTCCATTGAACAGGTGGACCACCTGGTCATCTATCCCGCGGCAGAGATTATTCCGGATGAGAATCGAATCCGAATGGGTCTTAAGAAGCTGGAAGAGGAAGAGAAGGAGTATGTCAAGGGCTTAAGAGAGCTGTTCAAGACAGAGGAAGCAGCCAGGATTCGGCAGATCATCCGGGAATTCAAGGAGAATCTGGAATCCTTCCAAGGTTCCCTTGCCATGGAGAGCTTCATCAATTACTTCTATGACCATACCATGAGCTTCTTCGAGTATTTTCATAATGAGGATACCATCTTCTTTCTGGATGAGCCGGGGCGGTTGGCTGAGAAGGGGGAAGCGGTTGAGACAGAATTTCGGGAGGGTATGATCGGACGTATCGAGAAGGGCTATATCCTTCCCGGACAGATGGATGTCATCTATGGTTATAAGGAAGCCTTTGCCATGCTTGCCAGGAAGAATTCGATTCTGGTCAGCACGATGGAGACGAAGAACAATTATCTCTCCTTAAAGCATAAATATGATTTCACCGTATCGGCAGCAGCCTCCTATCATAAGAATTTTGATGTACTGGTGAAGGATCTGGAAAGGTGGAAGAAGAATAAGTACCGGGTCATTCTCCTCTCCGGCTCCAGAACGAGGGCGATGCGACTTAGTGAGGATCTGCGGGACTTTGGCTTAAGTGCCTTCTACAGTGAGAATATGGACCGTGAACTCATGCAGAGTGAGATCATGGTTGCTTACGGAAATCTTCGGAGGGGCTTCGAGTATCCGATGATCAAGCTGGTCATCATCTCAGAGAGTGATATCTTCGGTACGGAGAAGAGGAAGAAGCAGAAGAAGTCCAGCTATGACGGCAAGAAGATTCAGAGCTTTACGGAGCTAACACCCGGAGATTATGTGGTACATGAGAACCACGGCCTCGGTATCTATAGAGGCATCGAGAAAATCGAGGTCGATAAGGTTACAAAAGACTATATCAAAATAGAATATGCAGGCGGAGGCGTGTTGTATATCCTTGCAACAGGCCTTGATGTGATTCAGAAATACTCCGGCCAGGAGGGCAGAAAGCCGAAGCTGAACAAGCTGAATTCCGTGGAATGGAAGAATACCAAGGCGAGGGTGAAGGGTGCAGTCAAGGAAATTGCGAAGGAGCTGGTGGATCTCTATGCCCAGAGGCAGGAGAAGCAGGGCTACCAGTATGGGCCTGACACCGTATGGCAGAAGGAATTCGAGGAGGCCTTCCCCTATGAGGAGACCTATGACCAGCTGTTGGCCATAGAGGCGACAAAGAAGGATATGGAGAGCCCGAAGATCATGGACCGTCTGGTCTGCGGTGATGTGGGTTACGGAAAAACGGAAATTGCGATCCGGGCAGCCTTCAAGGCAGTGTCTGACGGAAAGCAGGTGGTATTCCTGGTGCCGACGACAATTCTGGCCCAGCAGCATTATAATACCCTTGTTCAGCGCATGATGGACTTTCCGGTCAGCGTGGATGTCCTGTCCCGCTTCCGTACAGCTGCAGAGCAGAGGAAGACACTGGATCGGCTGAAAAAGGGGAACCTGGATATTGTGGTAGGTACCCACCGAGTGCTGTCCTCCGATGTGAAGTTCAAGAATCTGGGGCTTCTGATCGTGGACGAGGAGCAGCGCTTTGGCGTTACCCATAAGGAGAAAATCAAGCAGCTGAAGAAGGATGTGGATGTCCTGACCCTGACAGCGACTCCGATTCCCAGAACCCTTCATATGAGCCTGGTAGGAATCAGAGATATGAGCGTACTGGATGAGCCGCCGGTGGACCGGCTTCCGATTCAGACCTATGTACTGGAGCATAATGAGGAAATCATCCGGGAGGCCATCACCAGGGAGCTGGCCAGGGGTGGACAGGTCTATTATGTCTTTAACCGGGTCAATGGAATAGATGAGATGGCGAATACGGTTGCCAAGCTGGTTCCGGAGGCAAATGTAGCCTTTGCCCACGGACAGATGCATGAGAGGACGCTGGAGAAGATCATGTACGATTTTATCTCCGGTGAAATTGATGTACTGATCTCTACCACCATCATTGAGACCGGACTGGATATCTCCAATGTAAATACGATTATTATTGATGATGCAGACCGGCTTGGTCTGTCCCAGCTTTATCAGTTAAGAGGCCGGGTGGGGCGGTCAAACCGGACGGCCTATGCCTTCTTAATGTATAAACGGGATAAGATGCTGAAGGAGATTGCCGAAAAGCGTCTTCATGCGATCAAGGAATTCACTGAGCTGGGCTCCGGCTTTAAGATTGCCATGCGGGATCTGGAGATCCGCGGAGCCGGGAACATCCTGGGTGCCGAGCAGAGCGGTCATATGGAGGCAGTCGGCTATGATCTCTACTGCAAGCTGTTAAATGAAGCAGTCAAGCATACCAAGGGAGAGGTAACCGAGGAGGAGACCTTTGAGACCACGGTGGATATGGATATGGATGCCTATATTCCTGCTACCTATATCAGAAATGAGGTTCAGAAGCTGGATATCTATAAACGTATCGCAGACATTGAAAATGAAGAAGAGCTGATGGATATGCAGGAAGAGCTTCTGGACCGCTTCGGCGATATGCCGGCTGCGGTCAATAACCTGCTGAACATCGCCCTGATCAAGTCGATCTGCCATAGTGTTTATGTGAACGGACTGGTCCATAAGGAGAATGAGGTAAAGCTTCAGATGTATCCCAAGGCTAGGCTAAGGGTGGAGAAGATACCGGAGCTGATCGCAAAATACCAGGGCAGTCTACGCTTCCTGCCCCAGTCAAGTCCCTATTTTCTGTATCAGCTGCCCAAGCATACGAAGGGAAAGACCGACAGCATCGCTGTATTTGAAAACCTGAAAAAGCTATTGGAGGATTTCAAGCCGCTGAAGCAGGAGGAATAGAGGAGTACGTGGATAAACCTTGACAATAGAAATGGGCTTCACTACAATGAAACTAGAAGGCTCCAAAGAGTATATACAGGAAGCAAGTATGAGGTGCAACCATGAATGATAATTCGATCAATCCATATAGAACGCTGATCAGGCTGGTGATCGTCATCGTATTCACCATGACCTTTCTAAGCGGATGTCATGCCGGAGAAGATAAATTCGAGCTGACCAAGTATACGGGCAGCACGATTAAGAATTTCCAGAGGAAAACGGGAACAAAGCTGAGCGAGGAGGGGACCGGGGTATACAGCCTGGAGGGGTCCCTGCAGCTGATCGCGCCTAAGGGAAAGATTACTTCCATCAAATTGCTCCCGGAGGGCGAGAAATTCTCCATGTTCGGCGTCAAGATCGGAAGCAGGAAGGCGGATGCAGAGCAGAGCCTTACAAAGACCTTTGGAGAGGAGGCTGCCAAAACCATTAATTCAGCAGCAAATCTCCTGATCTACACCTATCGGAATGAGAAGAGCGAGCTTTATGTTTCCTATAATATCAATACGGATTCTGTGTCCGAGCTGTCCTACTACCTTTTGACGAAGGAAGAGATCCAGGAGGACCCTACGGAGTATGTGAATGCAGGAGAACTGATTGCGATCGTCGGAGATATCCGAGTTTACTATAATGAGGCCATGGTCTATCTGAAATCGGTTCAGGAAAATTATGAGACCGAATACGGCAAGGATATCTGGAGCGCAGATATCTTAGGGGATGGAAAAACCTTTGGAGCACACATTAAGGATGAGGTATTAAACCAGATCACAGAGCTTAAGATTATCGGAGAGAAGGCCAAGGAAGAGGGAATTACCCTGACGGAGGATGAGCTGGCTGAGGTGAAAGCCCTTGCCCACGAGCATTTTGAAGGCTTATCTGATGCGGATATTGATAAGTACCTGATTACGAGGGAGCTTCTGGAGAAGGTTTATGCCGATAATATGCTGGCAGAGAAGGCCTTTGAGACCTTGACCCTGAATGTAGATACGAACGTATCGGATCTGGAGGCAAAGCAGGTTACGATTCAGCAGCTTCTGATTTACGGGGCCGAGGTGGATCAGGACGGAAAGATCACTCCTTTTAACGCGGAAGAGAGAAACAATGCCTATGATAAGGCAAGAGCCCTGTTAGATCAGGCGAAGGAGACGAAGGATTTTTATGCTTTGGCAG
The DNA here is from genome assembly GCA_023441965.1 of Bacillota bacterium. Taxonomy (GTDB): domain Bacteria; phylum Bacillota; class Clostridia; order Lachnospirales; family Lachnospiraceae; genus Mobilitalea. The sequence continues at coordinate 3,549 of JAEZNB010000053.1, read as the reverse complement.
AAGCCAATTCAGAGGCAGAGACGATAGAGTATACCTTTGGCAGAGGACAGGGGCCCAAGGAATACAGTGCGGCCTTCGAACAGGCAGCCTTTACCCTGAAGACGGGGGAGGTCAGTGACTTGATCTCTACGGAGTATGGTTGGCATATTATCTACTGTGTTTCGGACTTTAATAAGGATGCAACGATCCAGGTAAAGGAAACGATTATAGAGGAGCGGCGGACCAAGCTGTTCTCTGAGCTTTATACCAAGTGGTCTGCGGATTATGATGTTGTGATCAACTCTGAAGCTTGGGATGCGGTCGGCTTTGAGGATTAACAGAACCAAGTCTTATGAGACAGTTCCTTCTAGGCAAGTTGAGTATAGACGATTGATAGCCTTTACGATCAGAAAGGCTATCACACTGCCCAGGAGTATTCCGGCCAGAACATCGGTAGGATAATGAACAAAGAGGTAGAGTCTGGAGTATGCAATCAGGGCGGCTGCCACATAGGCCAGCATACCTGCATGCTTGTAATAGCTGAATAGGACGGTAGCAGAGGCAAAGGCAGCAGAGCTGTGTCCCGAGGGGAAGGAATAAGAGCGGATTTGGCCGATCAGCAGCGGAAGCTCAGGGAATCTCATATTGGGACGGAGCCTGCCCACAAGGGGCTTCAGGAGCTCGTCACTGATCAGCATGGTCAGGGATAGGGCGCAGATTAAGGCAATGCCACATTTCTGGTAACGCTTCCGGCACAGAAGCAGGAAAGCGATAAAGATCCACAAGAACCCTGCATTGCCGAGAGAGGTCACAAAGACCATGAAGCGGTCCATGACAGGGTTTCTTAATTGTTCCCGGATGAAGAAGAGGACGGATTCATCAAATTGCTGGAGGAGGGCTGCCATAGGAAATCTCCTTGCCGACTTTGTAATATTATATTTGTCAAAGAGGCCAAAAAGTACAGAAATCCCATAGGGTGATGTTAACATAAAAGTAAGCTTCCCTTCACAGCTTGACAGCTGTTTGGGGAAGCTTTAATGATTCCTGCTTTATGAATGCTTTCTGTTTTAGCTATGATCAGCCGTATGCCTTAGGCGAAGCTTACAGATAATACAGATTCTCTGAAGGATATACGGGGTCGCTGGTTACGTCGATGCCGAGCTTGCGTAAGATCTGCTCGTCATTCTTATTCAGCATTGCAGTACAATGGGCCTGTACTCCCTTTAACTGAGATAACTTCTCATAAGCCAGCTGAGCAGTCGGGTTGGTAACGGCGCAGATGCTTAGGGCAATCAGAATTTCATTTGCATTCAGGTGCGTAATCTTGCTGTTCAGATCCTTCTCCTTCAGATCCTTGATCGTATTTAAAATCAGGGGTGACAGAAGATAGATATCGTCACTGATGCCGGCCAGATATTTAATGGCATTTAAGATCGCAGCGGAGGAGCAATCCATGGTAGAGGAGCTCTTACCGGTAATGATCTTGCCGTCATTTAATTCAAAGGCGATCACTGGTGTAGGCTCATTTTCACCGCACTGTTCCCTCAGCTTGGCAGCATATGCTCTGGCAGGAAGCACGCAGGCACGGTCCTCCTGCTTCAGCTGTACCTCCTCCATGATTACCTTCATGCGATTTAAGGATTCCTCATCCAGTAGACCCTTCTTGTAATCACATACGGTATTAAAATACCTGCGGATGATCTCCTGGCGGGACGCTTCGGAGACGATGACATCATCCGTAATCCCAAAGCCGGCACGATTTACGCCCATATCGGTGGGGGATTGGTAAATAGATTCCTTGCCCGTGATCTTCTCGATGATTCTCTTGATTACCGGGAACATCTCCAGATCCCGGTTATAGTTCACGGTTACGGTCTTATAACGCTCAAAGTGGAAATTGTCAATCATATTGACATCCTTCAGATCGATGGTTGCCGCTTCATAAGCAATATTCACAGGATGCTTTAAGGGCAGGTTCCAGATCGGGAAGGTTTCAAATTTGGAATAGCCGGCGGAATGTCCCAGCTGATATTCATGATAAAGCTGATTCAAGCAGGTCGCCAGCTTACCGCTGTTGGGGCCCGGAGCGGTAACTACTACGATCGGCTTCGTTGTCTCTATGTAGGGATTGATGCCATAGCCCTGTTCACTGACAATCGTATCCACATCGGCAGGGTAGCCGGGAATTGCAGAATGCTTATAAACCATGATATTGCGATTTTCCAGTTTATTAATAAAGACTGTTGTGGCAGGCTGCTTGTTATATCGGGTAATGACCACGCTGTTGACCTGCAGCCCATAGCTGCGGAAATCATCAATCAGGCGCAGTACATCCATGTCATAGGTGATACCAAAATCTCCGCGAATCTTATTGCGCTCAATGTCACCGGCATATACGCAGATAATAATCTCTGCCTGATCCTTCAGCTTTTGAAGCAGCTTGATTTTCGCGTCCTCGTCAAAGCCGGGCAATACCCTCTTGGCGTGCTTGTCACCAATCAGCTTTCCCCCGAACTCCAGGTAGAGCTTATCATAGTTGTTGACGCGTTCCAGAATGTATTTCGACTGCTCCTCAATATACTTCTGCGGATCAAATCCGGTTTTCATATGGTATCCTCCTTTGGGTACTTTTCATTGTTATCGGCTATTTTGTTCTTTTATCTTAATCTGCTTCGTCTGTAAGATTTCATACACACCATATCTATCATAAACAAATTTCCCAAAAAGTCAAATATCTTTTTCAGGGAAATGAGCATAAGAAGAGTGACGAAAGAAGCTTGTCTTATAGAATGCGGAATGGTAAAATCAGTATAGGAAAAAACAGTATGAAATAATCGACTTGTGCTGAACAATATAGGATGGAAAATGAAGCAGAAGGTGTTTGAATGCTGATATAAAATAGAAAAAAGAAATGAGGGCTGGCGATGTGCGGAAGATATAATTTTACGGTAGAACAGAGCGATGAGGTTAGAGAGATATTAGAGAAGCTGAATGCAAAGATACACGGTAAAGAGGCCAAGACCGGAGAGATATTTCCGACAAATCAGGTACCGATCCTCATAGAGGAAGGGAAGAGGGCGGAGCCTGCCTTAAGCAGCTGGGGCTTTCCGAAATTCGATCAGAAGGGAGTCATCATCAATGCCAGGGCAGAGACTGCTTTCGAAAAGAGGACCTTCCGGGACAGCCTGCTGAACCGCCGCTGTATCATACCCTCCACCGGCTTTTATGAATGGGACAGTACGAAGCAGAAATTCCTCTTCCGCCTGGAGGGCACAAATGCCCTGTATATGGCAGGGTTATATACTTATCATCAGGAGGAAATGCGGTTTGTCATCCTGACCACCGATGCCAATGCTTCCATGAAAGAGATTCATACCCGGATGCCGCTGGTGATTCCCAAGCATGAGATCGATACCTGGATCCTCGATCCGGGTGCAACCAACGACCTCCTGCACCGGGTACCCCCGATGCTGATTAGAGAAGCGGTTTAAAGGATAATAAGAGATCAAGGGGCTGTTTCACATGATAGCCATGTTGCTACAAGAGGCCCCTTTATGTTCCCCACATACA
>JAEZNB010000031.1 GCA_023441965.1 Bacillota bacterium | reverse complement strand
GAATATCCGGCTTTTGCCCATTGGTATAACGGTCTCCACCTATATTATCGGCACGCTGGTGAATTCCTGCCTCATACTGGCCGCCAGCCTGGTGAGCCTGTGGGCGGGGCTTCTTATCTCTGTAGCTGCGCCGTTGGTGGCGCTTTTGCAGGGCTATGCCGCTGCGCCTATGCTGCCTTATTTGATAGCGGGCAACATAGTGCTTGTCCTTTTGTACGGGCTGATCGCGGCACCAAAGATGAGAAAGGAGGGGAAGCCCCACTTGCTTTCCTGGGGGATCGCAGGGGTGCTGGCGGCTGTTTTGAAGTTTGCGGTGATTGCTGTAGGGAATGCGCTGGTGATCCCTGCTAAGGAAGGGGCAGCGGTCTTCCAGGCCCGGCTGGCGGCTGGGGCTGCCAAGCAGACCCAACAATGGATTACTGCTCTCATTGCTATGGTTCTTGTTTATTTGATCCTGCCACGGCTCAAAAAGGCTCTGGAAAGAAAATAAGACCCAATAAAGAAGTGCCGGGCTCCCATGCCTTATGTGGGATGCCCGGCTCTGTTTACATGCGTGTACAGGAGGGCCGGGTCCTTCCATCCCGCTCTACCTTATAAAAACCGATGAGGTTGCTGGGCCGTGACTGCATATAAACGTTCATTACATTTTGTGCATCACGCATGTCGAACTGAACGGCAAGGCCGCAGCCCACTGCCACGTCCCGGGGGGTAGCGACCACGTTTACCCGCACCCCGGATCGTTTCAGAGCCGACTCAAAGCGCATCACCTGCTGCCGGGAGCGAAAAGCAGCGATGCCGAAAATCTCGCTCATAGGGTTAAATCCTCCTTCCCACTTCATATAGTATACGGTAAAGGAGCGCTTTGTGCGCAAGACCAGGGAAGAGAGGGCGGCCCATGATTTATTTGGATAACGCAGCAACAAGCTTCCCCAAGCCGCCGCAGGTGGCACGGGCAATGGCGGGGACGCTTAACCGTATTGGCGGGAACCCGGGCCGCGCGGGGCACCGCATTTCACTGGCGGGCGGACGGGTATTGTCGGTCTGCCGGGACAAGCTGGCGGACATGTTCCGCATGGAAGAGCCGGAGCGTGTAATCTTCACCAATAACTGTACAGACGGGCTGAACCTGGCTATCAGGGGCAGCCTTCATTTGGGAGATGAGGTTATTGTAAGCCATTGCGAGCACAACGCGGTGATGCGTGTGCTTGCGGGGTATGAGCAACAGGGAATGATCACGGTCAAAACGCTGATGCCCAACCGGGATGGGCTGTTGGAGCCTCACCAGCTGCAGGCCATGATCTCCCCCAAAACGGCCCTTATTGTTTTAAATCACGCATCAAATGTAACCGGTGTAGTGCAGCCGGTGAGCCGGCTGGGGCTTATATGCAAAGAAAACGGTGTACCCTGCTTGGTGGATGCTGCCCAAACAGCCGGCGTTCTGGATGTGAGCCCCAAGATGCTTAATGTAGATATGGTAGCCATGGCCGGGCATAAGGGGCTTTTAGGGCCCCATGGCACAGGTGTGCTTCTCCTGGGTCCGGGGATGATGCCGCGCCCGCTTCGGGAGGGGGGCACCGGATCCCGGTCAGAGAGCATGATCCAGCCGGATGAGCTGCCGGACCGCTATGAAAGCGGCACCATGAATCTGCCGGGCATTGCCGGGCTGATGGTCGGCGCGCGGTTCGTGGCTGCGCATATGCGTGAAATACGGGAGTATGAGGAGCACCTGGCCAAAAGGCTCCGTGACAATCTGCATCAGATACCAAATGTGATCATCTATGGGGAAGAAAACGCGCCCAAGGTGGGCGTGGTGAGCTTTAATGTGGAGGGCATGGAAAGCGGGTATGTGGCGGACATCCTGGACAAGGAAGGATTTGCCTTGCGGGGCGGGCTGCACTGCGCACCAAGCGTGCATCAATGGCTTGGAACGCTGGATATAGGCGCGGTCCGGGCCAGCGTGGGCATTTATAACACAGAGCAGCACGTGGATGACCTGGCCCTGATAGTGGAGAAGATCGCCACGAACAGAAATTAGAGGGAATTTATGGAAGATTGTAAAGGCGCAGACGAAACAGGGGAAATACAGGCCTAGCATTGCGATGGACGGTGCGACAAGGCAGGAGGGAGCAGGGGGGATTTCGATTTCCCCCCGTAGCTCCCCCCGGGCCGCCCCATATCCCCCTTAAAGCGACCAGGGCCTTCGGGCCCTGGACTCGGGGAGGGACGGGCTTACCCAAAGGATGAGCAAGGCTTGTTTCGATTGATTCGTTCACTTCGCTATTTGCGTCCACTGGACGCGCACAGCTCACTCACCCCCTGCACTCCCCTAAAAGCGACCAGGGCCTTCGGACCCTGGACCCGGTGAGAAGGCTCCTTTTGAAAGGAGCTGTCAGCCCCAGGCTGACTGAGGATTGTCGAACGGAATCGTAGGGGGCGATGCCCACATCGCCCCCTATGGTTCCGCACCGCCAGATCCTCGTTTACCTAGATAGAATCCTCCTTGGCGTGGCGCAGCTTAGATAGAAGCGAGAGGCATAGGCACAAAACAGCGGGGACGGGGTAATATGGCAGCCGCGTAATGTAATAGAGCAACAAAAGGCCTATCCCGTATAGAAGGTACCGCCGGGTCCTGTGCGGGGCCAGGATGTGATTCAACCAGACATCAAGCCCCACATGGCGTTTTTTCCGTGCGCCAAGGGCAATCAACTGCTCGTCCGTGACCGGGGCAGCGGCGCCCGCCAAGCGGATCAAGCGATCCTTGCCAACAATTTTTACGGGCGGCGAGGCGTTGCCCAGCGCCCCCTGGGCAGCGCTTTGCAACGGGGATGCGGTGCATAGCACACACCGGGTAGCCTTGTGGGTGATGGTGGCACGCTGGGCATCGATGATGTCCTGGGCGGTCACTGGCAGTGATGCATGGCGGTTCAGGCACCGGACAAGCACCAACTCATCATTCAGAAGGCATAAGACGCCCTCATCAGTGATGCGCTCCAGCCGCAGGGGATGCGCCAGCGTCAGCCAGAGGGCGGCTTGGAAATGAGCCTGTCGGGGCGGAGATAAGGGCAGCGCTTCCAAGGCCAGCTCGCCCCCGATGCGCTGGCGCAGCTCCCTTTCCCGGTGAGCCACCGTTTTTTTTCTGCCCAGATAGATAGCCAAGTTCACCAGCATGGAGAAGGCGGCCCCGGCCAGCAAGGCGGGAAGGGTGAGGCCCCAGAGGAATACAAACCATAGGATGCAGCAGATGAGGATCAGCAGCCGCAGCCCAAGGGTGTCCAAGGCTCCGCCTAAGCGGGTTTTTTCTAGATATTGCTGCATAAGGAGGCTCCTTTCGGCTGGATACTCTATGAAAGGATTTCGCTCCTGCGGGAGCGACCAGGGCTTTCCTCCCCTGGCTCAATCATCGCGCTGCTGCGCTGCGCTTGCATCGCTCGTTTCGCCAGTCTCCCGCACCGTGCTACGCTTCGCTTGCCCGGTGTTCCGCAGTTCCGCTGCGCTTCACTGCTCCAGGTTCACTCCGCTCACCCTCCACTCTGCCCTTTTCTGCCACTGGCCCTTCGCACCGTCCGTCGCTACGCTAGGCCGGTGTTTCGCAGTTCCGCTATGCTCCACTGCTTCAGGCTCACTGCGTTCGCCCTTTGGTGGAGGCAGGGTTACGG
>JAEZNB010000076.1 GCA_023441965.1 Bacillota bacterium | reverse complement strand
TCTGCCAGATATACTGCTCACTCGCCAGATCTATCTTCAGTCCGGCCTCAAAGAGCTGATAAAGATCAACGCCCCATTTTACGCTCTTAATCATCAAGCCGATGTAAGCTGTTTGGGGTTGCTTAGTGAAGGTGGCCCCATTGCTTAAGGCTCCGTTAAATTTGATCCATTTGCCATTTGCATCAAATTCCGAGATCGAGAAGGAGATTCTGGAATCATTGATATTGAGTCTGTAGGGCTTATCATCCACCTGATACAGGTTTCTGCTACACAGGCTTCCGTCCAGCATTTCATAAGCCCCTCCCCAGCTCTTATACCAACCGTCCCTGTAATTATAGTAGTTGCTTAAGGAATCCAGCTTCACCTCTGAGGTGAGCTTCTCCTTATCCTGACGAATATCCTCCAAACGGTCAAGCTTCGTAAGCGTAAGCTCCAAACCGTTATTCAGCTTATTCCTTAACTCCTGATACCCATGCTCCAGCTTTTTTCTGTTCCGGTAGCCATAGATGGTAATGGTGGTGTACTTTGTGGAAGCACCGATATTTAAGATGTCCCCGTGACAAAGGTCTGTCACTTTCAGGAGCTTAAAGTCCTGATCATATTGATTCACTATCATACGGCAGGAAGCATCCCCAATCGATACCCTGTAATTACTGCTCTCCAGCTGCAGGAAATAATTCAGAGAAAGATGAGTATCCTCTATTCTTCCCATGATCCAATCATCCTCATGGTCCATCGGATTCACGATACGGTAGGAAGTATCGGCATCTTTTGCTTCAGGCAGATGATAGGCGGTTACTCTTCCCAGGCCGGCACCCTTGTTCTCTGTTTTCTCATCTTTTGCATCTGAAATAATCCTAACCTCATCTTTCTGATCCATTTGCTTATCCAGCTCCCTTCCAAGTCTATACAGAGCAAAGCATCCGTATACTACATGATATGAAGGCAAGATGGAATCTGCTTATACTTACTGACAGAAAGTAGGTTTTTATGAAGAAAAAGGGCTTCTATTGGTTCAGACAGACCGCGCGGAGGGTCATTCCCAGGGTAAAGGGCATATGCTTATAGTCATAGGAGTAATTGCCGATGGCAATACAATCCCCTTCTGTATTCATGACACGGCCATCGCGATGGGTATTGTTCATTAGGCAGAGCTCCGCTCGGCCGATACAATCTTCATAAGCCACAGCTTCTATCAAACCCAGACTGGCCGCCCGTTTGATAAAATATAAGAACAGGGCTGTGGCAGAGGTCTCCGTCCGGCTGGCCGCATCATTCACTGTGCTCCCCCAACCCCCATCCTCCCTCTGATATTTCTTCAGGGTTTCTGCCAGCTTCAGGATACTGTCCTGCAGCAGCGGCCTCCTGCTCTCGTCCAGAGCCAGATAGGTATCTATGATGCCCAGGGCATACCAGCCGGTACCTCGGCCCCAGCCGTACTTTCCGAGGGGAGTCTTACTCGCCAAATCATAGGCATGAAAGGGAAGATAATCATAATCCTCATCAAAGGCCACCGCTTCAAACTCCAGAAGCTGGGCCAAGGCCAGGTCCGTATAGGAGTCATTGCCTTCCTCCCTTCCCAGCACCGCTAAGAAGGGACATACCAAGCCGATCGTATCGATAAAACGAAAGCTGGGATAGACCTCCCGATACATGATGGTTCCTGTCCCCGGATCCGTGCAGGAGCTGATGTCCTCCAGGATATTCTTCCGGATCCGGTCCGCAGTTCTATATTCCTCCCCCGGCATAAAGCTTAAGGCATAGGCCAGCAAGGCACTGTCAATCTCCTCCCCCGTCATATTCTGCAGGTCTTTTCTCTTATTTACCAGCTCTTCAAACTCCACTTCCGTCGTGCACTCATACAGGCCCAGCAGTAATCCTCCAGTCTGCCAGGCATAGAGAGGGGCATCCTTATCAATCTTAAATTGTGTGATCAGGCGCGGAAAGCCCAGATTACCCATCATTCTGGGCATATTCTGATATTCATGGATCGCTTGCTCCTTCATGGCATCGATCCATTCCGTCCTTGAAGCAAAGCGGCCCAGCTTCTGTGCCATCAGCTTACCGTTCACCTTCAGCATGACATCATAGGCGATAAAAATCAGTGCCAGCAGACTCACAATCACATATCCCAGAAGGAAGGCTTTTTTCAGATACAGTAAGATACTCCTTTTATTCATTTGAAATCTCTTCATATTCGTTCTCCTCTCCAAACCGTCTGACCATACAGCCTGTCACTTATTAGCTACGGCTGCGGTCCTCCCGGTCCTCATTCTTGCTGTCACCCTGGTAAACAGTCTCTTCAGCTCTGTGAACTCCTCCAGACGATAGTACAGGATTAGGAAGAGACCATTTGACAGCAGGAAGCATACCAGCCCCTGCAGTATAAACCATAGAGCGCCTTCCTTCGGCAGTCTGCCGCAGACCCAATAGGTAATGCTACAGACAAAGGCAGTAGATATCGTGTACCTGATAAGTCCCTTCAGATAATCCCAGGGACTTCTCTTAAAGAGCACGGTGAAGAGATTATGAAGAAGCCAGGGCATCCCAACGAACAGCATGCTCATCACACTTGCAAACAGCACTCCATAGATGTCCCAGAACTGAACCAGGAGCATACTTAAGATCAGACCGGTACAGGCCGTCAGCAGGGGCCGATATCTGTCCTCATGCCATATTCCGGCTGCATCCTTATAGGTAATCAGCAGATGATTCAGCTCAAAGAGGAAGAAGTAGATGCAGAAGCAGATTACTGCCGAAAAGCCAAGCATCAGCTCTTCCCCCACCCACAGCTTCATAAAGGGCTGAAAGAGGCATAGAAAGCCGCAGGTACAAAAGCCTGCGATCCAGGCGATAAGAAAGGTGAACTTCTTTAAATCCCGGTAATTCTTCTCCTCTGACTCTGTAATGATGCTGTTTCCTATTCCTGCCGTACAGGAAGCAAAAATCACGGTCACAAAGCCGATCGCAGAGGAAATCAGGTAAAAATAATTCTGATAGATGGCCAGCTTGGTCAAGCCCAGGAAGGCTGAGATGATTAAGGTGGCCGAGGAATTGACAATGACCGTACCCAGCTTCGATGTGAACAGATCCCGGATCCGGCGATTGATTTCCCTGACCCGGTCTCTCGGCAGCCTGCCCCTTGCCCGGTATTCAGGGTACATTCTATCCGCAACCAGGGAGGTTACGATGTTATTCACAGCCTGCAGACCCAGTGAGGTGATCAAAAAATAATAGTAATTCCGGAAGAGGAATAATAAGAGGAACTGAAGGAGATAGGTCAGGGTATTGGTTCCTAAGCTTATCTTACTCACTACATCGGACCGTTGATGGGCCTGCAGCAGGGAATTCTTATAGGCAAAGAGCCAGTAGGATAGTACCGTGGCAGCCAAATTCAGCAGATACAGGATATAGACATTCATATCCGCAGGAATGCCGCTCTCGATCAGCTTGGGGATAAAGGGGCACAGGAGCAGGCCTGCCGCCAGGATCAGTCCGCCAATGATTCGATAATATACCTTATAAAGCTGCATCAAGGCACAGATCGTAAGCTCATCATCCTCCGTGATCGGCTGATACATGCTGAAAACCATCGCTGTACCGACCCCCAGCTCCGCCAGATTCAGAACCTGCAGGATCGAAGCAAACAGGCCATTCAGCCCCAGATACTCTATGCCCAACAGATAAATCATCGCTGTTCTCATAAAAAAAGGAATCACGATCTGATACAGCTTCAGTACAGTACCGAAGACAATATTTCTTGTGGCATTCTTAGCTCTTTCCAGCTTCAAGACTCTTCCCCTCCTCCAGCTTCAATGCTTGCCTTAGGTAGTCTAAGGCTTCCTTCCTTTTTCTCAAGAGAAGCTCCTCCACACCTGAGAAATCACAGCCCCGGTCGATGCTTTTTAATTGGGCCAGGTCCTTCACCATTCTATCCTGCAACCGGAAGGTCGATAGCAGGGTGTCCAGTCTGGAGGTCATCAGACCGGCTCCCTCCTCATAAGGCCGTTCAAATACAACAAAGGGCTTAGAGAAGAGGATGGAGAAGACCGCTCCATGAAAGGAATCAATGTAGGTCCGCTCACTGTTCGCGATATGGCCTACAAAGTCCAGGGGGCCCATCCCCCACCTGGCGAAGCCCTTGTCATCCAGCAGATCAAGGACCTCCAAGCCCTCCTCTGCTGCCCTGGTCTCGATATACTGATCCATCTCTTCCGATCTCCTTCCGAGAATGTATTTCACGACATACCTGCCCTGATGTCTGCGCTTACCGGAATGGATCAGTCCTTCCCATTCCTCTCCGGTAAGCAGCATCGTTGGGTCCAGTACAACCGGAACGCTCCGTCCTATCAGACCATAGACCAGTTTGGCCGCCTGCTCCTCCCTCACGGAGATGCTTGGTATGCCGGTCAGGTAGCGGCGGTAGCTTTCCTTATGCTTCTCCGGAAACTCATCAATCCCTACGCTGGCAGCATAGGCGATTCTCTTCTCCTGATCATAGGCAGTCAAAAACTCCCGTTCACTGTTGATCCAGAACAGGGGGTTCCAGATCTGATCGCTTCCGGCGATAAAGTAATCATATTCCTCATTCAAAGCCCGATCCTCCGGCTTTTTGATTGCCCCATGGATATAGCGCCGGTTAAAGGCCTCCCACACCCATCTCTTCCTGAAATAGGGCAGAAGGAAAATCAACAGCAGCTTGATCCTCTCCTTTAGGACCCTGCCATAGGGGGTCTGATAGGGTATGGTGAACACCGTAAGACCCAGCTTCTTAAGAACCTCCTGCAGGGCATAATTCTGAAGTCTGTTTCCATAATTCTTGCTGATGATCGTGACAATTGCCGCCTTCTTCTTTTTCTCACTGTATTCCGGAATGCCTTTCATGCTTTCCATATCCCCCTTCGTGATCCCAATGCGAATTCCTGCTTCAAGTCTGTCTAATCTTTATTAAAATTCAGCTGCATGCCTTTGTATATCTCATCGATCATGCAGACCTCATCGCTCTTAATGTTCAAAAGCATCCTTCTCTTCTCTCTGCCCTCTCTGCTGAATAGGCCATGCACCGCTCTGATGATCCAGGCTACGGATAGAAAGAAGGGATACTGCTTCAGCCAGGGGTAATCTCTCTGCATATAGGCCTTGGGGGGAAAGTAATACCACCACTTGGCATAGGACTGATATTTTATGGCCTTCTTCCTGTTCAGCAGGGCAAACTGCCCCCACATTCCATACTCCCCTTTGCCGTAGATTCCACACTCCACCATATAGTGAAAAAGCATGGCGGAATACAGATCCTCCTCTTCCCCTCCCAACCACACCCGTGCCAAGGTGTGAATCCGCTGTTCGAAGGCCGTCAGGCCGCATTTCTCCAGCTCTGCCGCTACAACTCCAGCCTTCCAGTCCGCTGCATACAGCTTCCGGTAGATATAGACATCAACGATATTGCGGATGCCGCAGCCGGTCTCATAAAAATGCTTGGCCATATGGGCGATCAGGTAGACATAGAAGTCCTCAGTTTCAAATTGCAGAGCATATTTTCTGCCCTCTTTCGCCTTCAGGTGGCTGATGCTCTGAAAGTACTCATATTGATGCCGATCCACATCCTTATCGTATAAGGCATGGTGCAGCTCAAGGACCAGCCAGGGAGGCTTGCTGTAAATATCGTGATGCTTTACAGACTCAATCAGGGTAAAACCCATATCCTCCACTATCCTTTTCGCCCGGTCCAGCTTCTCATCATAAATCATGATGTCGATATCACTCATCTCCCGCAGGTCGGGAGACGGGTAGAGCTTCTTCAGGACTGCTCCCTTTAAGGACAGGTGATAGATGCACTCCCGCTCAAAGCGCTCCTCCAGTTCCTTAAGGCAGCATATCTGGGCCAGACTCATCATGGCGCTTGCCATGACATACTGCTTGATCTCTGCCCTTGTTTCCTCCTCCAGCTCTGTCTTTAGTAAGGCACCCAAAATCAGATACTGCATATGATTTTTCCGGGCGATTGTCATCAGGTCTTCAACAGCTACCCCCTCCGGTATGTTGTCAGGCCTTCTATGTTCAAATTGCGCATGCACCAACTCACTCAAATACTGCATCACCAAGACTACTGATACCTCCCTGACTTATTACCTCCTCTGTATACCGGATGACATATTGCTTTCTTTCCTTAAAAAAGCTCTCTATTCTCTCAAGCTCTGCTGTGTAAAAGGTATCCTCCTGGTTTCCCGTAAATCTTTTATAGCTCATGACCACCGACTTTTTCATCTGTCCCGCCAGCTCATCTATTGCTGTCTTTGCCCGTTCATAAGAAAAGCTGCGGTCTGCCATCTCTGTCATTACCTGCAAAAGCTCCCTTTTAAATTCTTCATTTCTGATCAGATGCGGAAAGAAATCATCCTCGGACATACCTGCCTGCAGATAGGTATTCACGCTGCCCGTCGCGACCTTGCCCGCCTCCCTGTTCTTCATAGTATTATCCAGTCTGGGCATCAGAAAGCGCCATCTGCCATCCTCATAGCCTGTGCCCCCTTCCTGAATGCTTCTCCACATCACAAGCTTATCCAGGCCGTATTCCGCATTTGCCAGATAGATATTCGCGCAAAGGTACTCTAAATAGCTTCGTATATCCATATGCTCCTTGACCCAAGCATAATGACTGTCCTCTCTCAGATCATGGTCTGTCATATATTCATAGAGCTCATTGAGCTCTGTCTGATAGCCGGACCGGTTGCTGACCATACCGTCAACAGCAATCAGCACCTCCGACTCCTCAAGACCGTAATGCCGTTTTAGGTATCTCTCATCGTATTCTGCTCTTAACATGTAAACTCCCCAATACTCCCCATTCAGGAACAGGATACAGGGCATGAGATCCGGCGTACCCACAGAGCTTCCTGCCAGAAGGCTTCCTGCCAGATATTCTCTGATTTTATAGTGATTGTCCTTCCTGTTGGTCTGAACCACCAGACGTTTACTGATCTCATTAAAATACTTACTCAGGCCTGAGCCTGCAAAGGCACCTCCCTCGGCAGTCAGCAAGAGGCTCTTCTGTGGAAGATTTACACTGATATCCTTTAGGATGCTGATCGACATGATACCCTCATAGCTTTTATCCTTACCGGGTTCAAAGTACTCAACATGAACCTCTCTCTCCCAGTCATTCAGATAATTGGCTGCATCGCTTCCATCCTCTCCCCTGGCCAGCGCATCTTCATGACTTCGGCCGGTCACATAGATACCGTCAAAGTATCCGAAAAGCTTGTCCGGTGCTGTCACTAGAGACAGAACCGGAATATTCTTACTATCACCGGCATTCCTTAGGCCGATGAAGTAGGACTGGGTTTTTATCTTGGAGCTGTTACCGGCAGCATCCACAGCTCTTGCCCGAACCGTCATACCCATACTGATGCTGCCGGGCCGATAGGAATTCAGGTACTCAATCCCTTCCGCCGTAGCATAGCGCATATTAGAGCCACTCTTATTCTCTATCAGGATGGGTTCTCTGTAGATCTCTGAAGCTGTTGAAGGCTCTGAACCGTCCAGGGTGTAATAAATGATACTTCCCTCTGCCGCTGTGATTTCCAGGCGGAAGCTTTCATCATAAAAGCCTCCCGGGACCGAAAAGCGAAGCTCCTCCTTCTGAAGCTGATCACTTTCCCCGTTACTCCGGTTCATGGATGCCGTCAGATAGCCATAGTGGATATCGCCATCGCTTTTACAGCCATAGCTTTCTCCCTTCTCCAGTTCAGGCAGCAGGAGACACTTCAGGCTTCCTCCCTGCGCATTGCATATTCCGATGACCATATGGTCTCTTGTGCTTAACTCCCCCAAGCCATCCACACAGAGCAAATGACCGGCATCTATCCCTTTCCCCTCCGGAAAGGTGTAAGCTCTCTCACCGTTCACTGTGATATAGCAGTCTGACAGGTCCAGCCTCCCATGGGAGTGCTTATTGTAGAGTTCGATCCAGCCGGCCTGATTCACCTCATTTATTACCAGATACTCAGTCAAGTCCAATACTTGTCCGTCCGCCAGGTCATCCTGCTGCATCATCTTCATAAGGGCCAACTGCTTCCTTTCTTCCTTGGCCTTGTCATCAGAGTATTTTACTACTATGATCAGGGCTGCCAGGGCGATGAGGCAGGTAATCACTACGATAATATCTATGACAGAAAACTTTTGATATAATTTTTGATTAGGTTTCTTTCCCATGATCACATCTCCGTATCATACTGAATAATCTGACTGCTCTGGAACACATGCTTAAGAATATGCAGCCAGTCAGTCCCCCCAGCATATTCGCCTCTATATCATCGACTTCAAAATATCCTCTGTTGCTGATATACTGAGTGCTTTCCAGCAGTAGGCTTATAAGAAAACAAAAACAGATTGTTATCAGGATTCGGATTATCCTGTGTTTCCTAAGCTGCAGACCTGCAAGCAGGATACCAAGGGGAACGTATAGAAGGACATTCAGCAGATTGGTCAGGTTCTGCTTCATCGACTTATTAATCCATAACCCTTTTGTATCAAAGATCCTGGCTCCGCTTTCCAGCTTCCGGTCCAGTACCGTGATTTGTGCGATAAATACCAAATAGCTGATTAAGAGTATGATGACGAATTCTGTACTAAGATGGATCGCCTGCCTCTTTACCCTGACATAGATCAGACAGCCCACATGCACGAGAGCGGCTCCGACCAATGAACATATGACAAAATAGCGAAAGGACACGTGCTGCAGCTCATTCAGACAAACGCCCCAAACCCGGTTCCAGATATCCATTCCTTTTCCAACCTCCTGCTTTCCCCTGATGTTTTGCTTACCGGATCATCCTTTATAAATCCGGCAGCTCTCTGCCCGCCTTCTGGGCCAGATAGCAGGGATAAAAGGGAATCTCCTTTTTCATTCTGTCATACCTGCGTTTCCGCACAAGAATCTGGAGCTTGTCAAACAAGGCCGGCCATTTGGTGATGAGCTGCTTAATTCTGCTTTTCAGGCTTAGCTGCTGCTCCTCCTTCACCCGCCACTCACCGGCACACAGATGGATGGCATAGTGATTTGCTCTTAAGGTTCCGATTTCGAAATATTCCTTGGGGTATATCACAAAGTCACCCAGGTCCTGATACCTGTTATTCAGCCGAAAGTCCGGATAGTGCTTCAGTATGTGATAGGTATAGTAATAATTACTGGTTGCATAACCATTGACGATCAGCTGCTGCTCCTTCCATTCAAAGGTCCTTCCGCTTACATTTGTACCAAAGACTGTGGAATCATACAGCTCTAACAAGCTCTTGATCAGGGGATTTCCCGGCTGGGCTCCTATGATGGCAGACCCTACGGAGCAGTCAAAGATAAAGTTAAAGAAGGCCTTATGGTGTAGTAAGCTGTCAAAGGACCGTACTACCTTCACATCCGTATCCAGATAGATGCCTCCGTATTCATAAAGAGCCTTCAGCCGATAATAGTCTCCGATATAGCCCAGCTGCTTCTCCTGATGGGTTTTTCTTACAAACTCATTCTCATTAAAGCTGCAATTACTTTCATCCCAGCGCATCAGCTTGTAGTCCTTCAGGATGGACCAGGTATCCATACATTTTTGCAGGCCCTCCGGTATGGGCTTGCCGCCGAACCAACAGTAGTGGATGATCTTTGGTATGGTCCCCTTACTTTGATTGTAACTTAACTTTTCAGTCATTTCCTTTCCCCTCTTCCCTTATCTCCTTTTTCATTTCATCCATTTATGTGCTTTCACCGCAGGGCTCCAAGCCGCTTATTCTGTCCAGGGCAGCCTGGGACAGATAAATCAGAGAGATCATAGAAACCCACCCTTTTTTTAACAGGAAACAGACCAATTTCCTTCTTCGGTTCAGTCTTGCATCTGTCATTGCATACAAAAAGGTCTTACTTTCTCCGATTTCCTTCATTTTCCCGTGTCTCGTCTCCTTATCCCAGGGGGATATGGTACAGATCTGCTTCACAAACATCATGATCAGATTCACATAGATCGTATGAAGCAGTCTCTGCTGTCTGCTGTTGTTTTCAAACCTGCTGCAATACTGGCTGGCAGAGGCATAGAAGCAGCTCAAGGCCTCATAATAATTCTCATGAAACTTAAATACCAGGGTACCTGTGGATTTCAGATAGTAGTTGTAATACATACAGCCGGTCAGGACGGTTCTCCTACTGGCATTGATGACCTGTACGGAAAACTTCATATCTTCACAAATGGAGAACTCCTCTCGGAACCGAATCTGATGCTGATCCAGCAGGTCCTTTCGGATGAACTTGTTCCAGGGGGGATTGAGAATCTCCTTTTCGGCCAGGGGCATAAACCAGTGATCGAACAGCTCCCCGGATGACACACATAGCTCATGGCCCAAACTGTTCTCTACCATTCTGTTGTTCTCATCCATCATATAGTAGCGGAAGCTGCATATGACCAGATCCGCCCGATTCTCCTCGGCCAACCGGATGCAGCCCGATAGCATACCTGTTTCGATGGTATCATCCGCATCCACAAACAGAATATACTTTCCTGTGGCACGGGCCAGACCAAAGTTCCTTGAGGCGCTCACCCCTGCATTTCTCCGATGATAGACGGTGAAGCGCCGGTCTTTCTTCGCATAGAGATCACAGATTTGACCGCTGGCATCCGTGCTGCCGTCATCCACCAATATTACCTCAAAATGTTTGTAGGTCTGTTTTTGTATGCTATCCAAACAAGCTTCAATATAGTGGCCCGCATTGTAGATCGGGATGATGATGCTAACTGTATTCATGGCGTACCTCTTTGTCTGATATATTGGGAAGGCAGCTCCCTCCCTGTCCCCTTTCTTTTCCATGGCTTATGGAGGCTGCTTGCCGGTAAACACAGGTATAGGGCAAACAGGATGTATAGATACTTCAAGGTCTGTAAGGAATCCAGCCAGAAGATATTGATGCAGTAGCCGATGGAACCGATGAAGAGCATTTTACCGAGCTGGGACTTGTTCCTTATGCAGTCCCTCAGCATACGGATCAGGAAATAAAGCAGGAAGGCAATATAGCATAGCATACCGGGATAGCCGTACCGTATGTATTCCGCAATATAGAAATTATCCACCGACCGGATATAGGAGCCGTTGATCTCACAGGAAAAGCTTCTCTTCCTCCCCAGCCCGATGAGGGGATTGAGCCATTCCACCTGAAAGATATATTTTAACTGCTCCCGATAATTTGAACTGCTGCTAAGGGCATGCCGATCCGCTCCATACTTAAGCGAATAGGTGGTGCCAAATATCTCATCCACGATACTGGTCAGCTGCAGCATAATATACTGGGCCACCGAGGTATGCCGGAATATCATTAAAAAGGCTGCAAAAGCGGCAATGAGCAGGCTTCCGATCAGCAGCAGCTTCTTCTTGTTCGTTTTCGTGGACAAAAAGGCCAACAGCAGTACCTCTAAGAGAAAGACACCGACTGTGGACCGGGACCCGGTGAAGAAAACGTTACAAGCCACCATGATCAGCAGCAGCTTATGCTTCAGCAGATTAATCTCCTCGTTTTCAATGTCATAGCATACGATGGGAACCATGGTAACCAGTATCAGACCATAGCCCAGGGAGTGGATGGAAGGCCCCATGATCCGGTAATGGCCGGACCGGATAAAACGTCCCGAGTAGATCCCCTTGATTGTTTCCAGGTAGGAAAAGGGAGACCTTTGTAGGAGATATTCCGCCAGTCCCAGTATTGCAAGCAAATAAGAAAAGCATAGGATATACTCCAGAGTCTTTTTCGTGCCGAAGCAGTACTTGATCACATACACCAGCAGATAGAGGGAGATCAGTTCTATCACAGGATTCAAAAAGGCGTTGGGGTCCGCCCGGAAAAACATCGTATAGCTTAATACAAGCAGATAGGGGACCAGAACCTTGCAGGAGCCTGACGCTGTAAGGATGCCGAAAAATTCCTGCTGCCTTTGGTTATTCCCCAGCACCAGGAAGAACATAAGCAGAATCATGACCCGAAGAACGGTAAAATCAAAGATCGGTAGATTGATCCCGAAATACTGAGGCATTACATAAAGGGTGAAAAAAAATGTGATACAGCTATATTGAAACACCTTTGCTTCTCTCGTTGCCTTGATATATTTGCTATCCGTCAAAACGCCTATCTTCTCCACTTCCCGCTCCCTCTCATCCTCTGATCGCCATATAAAGCTCTACCGGAATTGATTTTCTGCTATGATAATACTTCCGGTACTTCAGAAAGAGTCCCAGGGTATTCAGATACCTCTTATCCTGAAGCAGTCCGATTCTTAGCTTTACAGACCTGATGTTCCTCTCGATTAAGCGGATTCCGCTTGGACCCACACCATGGGCTCTGGCAAACCTTAAGGTCTCTTCATGACTTTTTAACAGCTCCTCCAGGAAGGTGATCCGCTTTTTGATATCCCGCATCTTCCCCATGCTGGCATTGGCAGAATGTAAGCGTCTTCTAATGGTAATTCCATGGTAGATATAGGCTCCGTCCAGACACAGGGCCAGCTTCCATACAAATTCATCATGGGCCCAGCCTTCATGCCAATATGGCAGAATATGATCTAAGAAGCTTCTTCTGATACACATACAGCAGCCCAAATTCCCGATAAAGATGCTTTTCGCTCCCAGTCTCACATGCTCCAGGGACTTATCATTCTTAAAGCGCTTCAGATCCCGCGGGGACGCCTTATAAGCAGTTTCCGAGCTTTCAAAGGGGTCATATTCGGAACCCAGCATCAGAATCTCAGGATGCTCCTCCAGGATGGAAGCCATCACCTGAACCCGGTCCGGTACCCATATGTCATCCTGATCACAGAAGAAGATCAGGTCTCCCGTGGTCTTCCCGATCGCCTGAATAAAGTTTGAACCAAAGCCCAGATTGATCTGATTTACTTCGATTCTCCAGCGATCCTGCAGTCCATGGCGAAGGATAAATTCCTTCACGATTAACACCGTAGCATCGGCAGAGCAGTCATCGCAAATAACCAGTTCGTCTACGAATCTTGTCTGCTTTGCTATAGAGTCCAATTGCTCCCATAGATAAGCAGCGCCGTTATAGGTCGCCATCGCAACAGATATCCTCATATCCTATCCCTTCCTTAACCTTCCCAGTATTCTCCCTATGTAGGGGCTGTTCCAACGGCTCACCAGCCTTATATAGACTCCTATCTTTCCCCGCAGATAGGGGTTATGCTTATAGTCAGGAAACTTCTCTCTGATATAGGTAAAGGTCCTGTCATATAAGCTTGAAGCCAGCTTCTTATCCCTGACCCTGCCTATTCTGCTTAAGGAGCTGCACAACAGAATCTTCACGCAGAAGTATTCCAGCTCCTTTTGAAACCTTTCAAAGAAGGCATTTCTCTGATAAAAAGTCAGAATATCCTCCAGTACAGGGAAGATATCCCCCACCCTCCTGCTTCTATTACCGTTCATGGTTGAGCTGCTTCGCAGGAAATAGTGGTAGAAGGGCTGATCCAGATAGCGCTCCTTATGTACAAAGGGAATTGTCTTAATATAGAAGGCCGTATCTTCATAAATGAAGCCCTCCGGAAAGTCCACTCCCTCCTGTAGCAATACCTCCCTACGATATAGCTTATTGCAGGGAGAGGACTGGGTATCAATGAACATCTCCCTCTGGTCCTTGTATTGCCTGATCCGGCCTCGGGTCCTGTACTCCTTCAGCCTTGACCCCTCCTCACAGAGGTAACGGTACTGGCATTCCACCAGATCGCACTGCTCCTCTTTGGCAGCCTGGTACATGGTCTCAAACATTTCGGGAGCCACACAATCATCCGAATCCACAAAGGCGATGTAGCTCCCTCTGCTCTTTCGAATACCCAGATTTCTGGCAGAAGCCTGTCCTCCATTCTCCTTTCTGAATACCCTGATCCGGTCTCCGTACTTCTCCTCATACTCCTGCAGAATCCGGCCTGAGCCATCCGTTGAGCCATCATCCACCAGAATAAGCTCCAGTTCCTTCAGCGTCTGCCTTACTAAGGACTCCAGGCATCTGCGAAGATAGCGCTCGGTATTATAGACCGGTACGATTACACTTACCTCTATCATGAATCCTCTCCTCGTTCTCTAATGTACTTCTCATAGTACCCCAATCAGTCTGCCGGTATGCTCCATTACCTGCTCTGCCTCTACGCCCCATTTCTTCATCGCTCTGCCAAAATCCTTATAATAGTCATGCAACCCAT
Organism: Bacillota bacterium; assembly: GCA_023441965.1. Lineage (GTDB taxonomy): Bacteria > Bacillota > Clostridia > Lachnospirales > Lachnospiraceae > Mobilitalea. Next base: position 31,982 of record JAEZNB010000076.1, on the reverse strand, counting down.
GGATATCACTGCCAAAGGCAGCTACCCGGTGCTCCCTCATATATCTTCTTACAGAGGCAGACGGTAAGAGACCGGCTAAGGAGGCTACGTTCAGTTGAAGCATAAAGCCCTTCTCCAGCAGCTTCTGAAGCTCTGCTGCAGGATAACGTTCTCCATGAGCTAGGATTACCTCCAGCCCTTTTTCCTCCCGAAGCCTTAGAACAGTGGCAAGCAGCTTTGAATCCCATTGCTTCGTAAAGGGCATCTCAAGCAGCAGCACTCTGCTGTTCTCAATACACAGCCTTTCAAGACCTTCCATCTGATCGATATTTTTACAGGCCAATACCTCGGCTCCCAGCTTAATCAGCGGCTTTTCCCTGATCCCAGCTGCCTCTAAGCTGCCAAAGGCCTCTTTTCTTCTGCCCAGAAAGCTCTCCACATTCTCCATATGGGGATAAAAATGGGAGCTGGCAATTATGATGTCAATTCCCGCTTCAGCAGCCATCTTCAGCTGCTTTAAGGACATCTCCGTATCAGTACAGCCATGATCCATATCCGGAAGGATATGGGCATGAAAGTCAATTACTATACTCTTTTCCATAATATTTATACTCATAATCCTGTCCTTTGACAGATATGCCATTATAGATAAAGCCGCAAATATTCGCTCCTAAGGCTTCCAGCTTCCGAACCACCATCTGCTCCCGATCAAACTTTGTGATTTTCTCCCTGATGATCAGTATGTAGGCTGTCACCTCATTTACCAAAAGCAGCGCATCCGCTACGATGCCGGCCGGAGGCAGATCGATGAAGATCATGTCAAACTCCTTCTTGCATAGCTCCAGAAAGGAGTGCCACTTGTTTCCGGACAAGAGCTCCGCGGGATTGGGCGGAAATTCCCCACAGGTAAGAATGGACAGATTGGTCTGGTATTCCGTGATATATGGGGTATCAACCAGGCCTGCCAGATATTCGCTTAGACCATCTATCGGTTCAATATCCAGGATAGCGCTCATGCAGCTCTTTCTCATATCCGCATCAATCACCAGTACCTTCTTTCCGATCTGGGAAAAGGCAACAGCCAAATTAATCGTATTCAAGGTTTTCCCCTCCGACGCATCCACACTGGTGATCGCATATACCGGACATTTCTCCCCCCGTCCGGTAAAACGCAGGTTCGCCCGGATGCTGTTATAGGCTTCCTTATATACAAAGGGGCTATCCTGCAGGAGGATCTTCTTCACCGGTCTTTTTCTGCTCCGTGACAGCAGCAGCGGTACATCTCCCAGGATGGGGATCGTGAAGATATTACTGATTTCAAATTTCTTTCTGATCGTAGTATCCATCAGGCCCCGGTATAGGAAGAGCAAGGTGGATAGGATAAAGCCGCCCATTCCTCCGATGACTGCTGTTTTTACTACATTGGTTGACTGATAGGGATAGGTCGGCAGTTCTGCCTTATCTATGACTTCAATACCTCCTGATTTTACGATTCTGGTGATCTCGTTGGGGGCAAGATATCCGATCGCATTGGCAATCTTCATCGCATTCTGGGGCACGCGATCTGCCACGTTGATATAGAAGGTCGCTGTGTTTTCGATCGGTGTTGAGCTGATGATGGCTCTTATATATTCTGTACTGTAGGGCAGACCGGTTTCTTCCACCACCTTGCTTAAAAAGGTCCTACTGCGTATAATCTGCATGTAGGAAGCCACAAGCCTTGTCGCCTGCGTAAAATCCGAGCTGTTGATATTCACGGTAGGATCCGTAATATATTCCGGATTGCTGTAGACATAGAAGGATATCTGGGCCACATAGGTGGAGGTCCGGGTATAATCCGCATAGTAGCCTGCCCCTAAGGCAAAAAGAATGGTTGCCAACAGAATGTACTTTAGCTTTGACTTCATGATCCAAAGGATCTTTTCCAAATGAAAATTTGATATGATTGTTTCTAGCATTCCCTGACTCCTCTCAAAGGTAAATTCCGGACCTTTCTTCCGATACAGGCAAACAGCTTTCCTCTCCCGGGGCAGCTGCCAGTCTATCCGGATACAAGCTCCACATAAGTTATATTCCTGACCTAACTAAAAAATACTTCCTCCGTACACAGCCTTCGGATATAGCTCCAACAGAGCCTTCCACTGAACGATGAACAGATCGGCAAAGCGGTACATCAGCTTCCCGGTGAGAGAAGCGCTATCCACTCTCGCAAAGGATTCGATATAGATGATCCGCTTTCCCATCAGCTTACCCAGAAGGCAGATCGGAAAGGTCGCAAGCGCCCCGGTCGATACGATACAGGCCGGTTTTTCCTTTCGTAAAATAACAAAGGACTGAACAAAGGTCTTTACCAGCTTCGGCAGGAAGCAGAGCTCCTTCCGATTGATCTGGCTCAAATAGTAGACCCGACTGCAGAAGCTGTGTTCTCCGAAGTCACCCTTCTCCGTTACCAGGAACGTATCGGGCCGGTCCCTCAGCCTGCCAAGCCTCGAAAGCTCCTCCAGATGCCCTCCCGAGGAAGCGGTGAGACATACTTTCCCACAGACCGATCTTTCTTCCAGATATCCTCTGATCAGGTCTGTCATATAACCGGTATTCGAAACATATGCTTCGAAGGGATACCGTCTGCTCCGTTCCATCACCCTTAACAGGGTGTCCTGTTCATGACGGCAGAGGACGTAATTCCTCTTCTCAAAGGCCTTGGCGATATCAAGCTGGTGATCATCGACATGCTCATGATACTTGCGCAGCCTCGGATAAATCACTGTAGGCTTGCCCGCCTTTAAGGCAGAGATAATGGAACCTACCCCGCTATGGGTAATGACCAGGGAGGCTGCTTGTATGTAATCGTCGAACTGCTTCTTGTCAATAAAACGAAAATATGTATAATGCCTTGGGATATAGTCAGAATTTCCTATCTGGGCAAGCACCTCCTCAGTAATTGCCCGCTCCTCAATCAGCTCATCCACCTCCTTGAGCAATCTGTTCAATTGGAACTTTTGCGTGCCCAGCACAATGAAAATCATAGGATGCTACCTCTCTTGTTCTTTATCATAGAATTCATAATATTCTTATTGAAATATTTTCCAATTATTGTATAATATAGGTTGTAGCTTGTTTCTTCCCTATTAATTTACTTTTCTCAAGTGCAGTAATGATTTATTTCCATTTTTTTACATTATAGCAAGGAGCAATCTCAATGTCAAATATTCTTTTCATTGATGATGATGCAGATCTTCTGGATATCAATTTCAGATACTTTACCAGAGAGGGTTATACAGTGAAGACCGCATCCCGGCCGGAAGAGGCCCTGAAGCTGATTGAGAGCTTCCGTCCCGATTGCATCATACTGGATGTCATGATGCCGGGAATAAACGGCTTTGCGCTTTGTAAGCGAATCCGCTGTGTCACAGCCGCACCGATCATCTTCCTAAGCGGCCGGACAAGAGAAGATGATAAGGTACAGGGTCTGAAGCTCGGTGGGGATGACTATCTGATTAAGCCTTATGGATTTCGGGAGCTGGCTGCCAGAATCCAGGTCCAGCTTAGACGGTGCAGGGAGAATATCATATACCACCCGCCCCTGTCCCTGAACCTCACCCGCCATAAGGCTTATTACCTAGAGGAGGAGATATTACTAAGTAACCGGGAATATGATCTCCTGCTGCTCCTGCTTACCCATACGAACCAGGTGGTTTCTTTCGAAGACATCAGCAGGCATTTTTGGAATTCTGCATCGGACAGCGATCGGAAAACCATAAATGTGATTGCCAGCAGGCTGCGTAAGAAGCTGGAAGCTTATCAGGAACTTACCGATGTAATCGAAACGGTATGGTCCAAGGGCTATACCTTTCATGCGAAGCAGGGGATGCCGGTATGAGGGAGGATAGGAGAAGAACAGAATTTGCGAAGCCTGAATTATCCGTAGAGGACTTAACCATAGCTCTTCATCAGGCGAATCTGAAGCTTATGGATACGAATAAGCGGCTGTTGGAAAGTGAGAAGAAAAGGTCAGAGCTTCTGGCAAACCTCTCCCATGACTTAAGATCGCCCATCAGCTCCTTACGGGGTTATGTCGAGTATCTGTTGACCTTTGAAGATCTTGACGAAGAGGAAGTACATAGAACCCTGCAGCAGATGTATCACCGGCTGCTCTCTCTGGATTATCTGCTGAATGAAATGCTGCTTTATACGAAATTAGAAGCCCCTGAGGCAAGCATCCGCCTAAAGCCTGTTCAGATCGGTCCTTACCTGCGGGACTTCTTCCATTCCTGCAAGTCAGACATCAGGTACTCCAAACGCAGGCTGTCCCTCAGGCTTCCGGAGCCTTTTCCTTATTATGTTCTGTTGGATAAGGAGATGTTCGAGCGGGTTTTGGACAATCTGTTTACCAATGCCCTGAAGTACTCCTCGCCAAATGATGAAATCATTCTGACAGTAGGAATCCTTAAGGAGGAGCTCCTGATTTCCGTGAAGGATACCGGCATCGGTATTGACCGGAAGTATCTGCCTCTGATCTTTGAGCGAACCTATATGGTTTCCGATTCCCGAACACCGGAGCACCTAAAGGGCTGCGGGCTTGGGTTATCCATTGTATCCACGATTATGAAGATGCATCAGGGTCATGTCTGTTGTGAAAGCAAGCCGGGTAAGGGCAGTACCTTCTACCTAAGCTTACCCCTATACACCGGCTAGCTTCTTTAAGCAGTAAAATTATATTGAGAATAGATGGAGGTTATATATGAACGAGAGCTGTAAGGTGAAACTGATTAAGAACCTGGAGGTAACAGAACTGGATGGGGAGAAGGTAATGATTGATTTTTCCTCGGGCAAATATTTCTTACTGAAGGGTGCGGCGAATGAAATCTGGGATTATATCCAAAGCCCGGTTTCTATTTCTGATATTTTGCAACGTCTGATGCGTACCTATGATGTAACTGAGGAACTCTGTAGGGAAAGTACCCTGTCCTTTCTGACTCAGCTGGCAAACCACGGCTTTATTACCGTGGACTAGACAGGCCTTTCTGCGATAGGCAAAAGAGATTATCCCATGCTTAGCCGTATGGAACAATCTCTTTTTTTGCAGGCATTTTCACTTTAATAAGCACTATTGTATCTCGTCTTGTGGAGATACTTTTCCTTTGTTGCCATTCCACCTCTGATATGGCGTTCCGACTTGTTGAGGTCCAAGACTACCCTTGCTCTGTTAGCGAGGGAGGGGTTGATCTGTGCAAGACGTTCCGTAACGTCTTTATGTACGGTTGATTTCGATATGCCGAACTGCTTGGCGGTCTGCCTCACAGTCGCATTATTATCGATGATATAATTAGCGATCTCAACCGCCCGTTCCTCTATATAGCCTTTCATAGTGTCTGCGTTCCGCATCACAAGGACGGAACGCATTCCCCCTTATTATCGTTGTTGTTACATTGTATGCAGGGGAAATCAGGTGTAGTACTTTGAATATTTCTCTTCTTGTGAAAAGATTTTTCGAGCGGGGAAAGGCCCTCCGGATGAGCCGGAGGGCCTTATAGGGGGTTAACCAGATGGGGGACTAATATGCATCTTAAGTTTTGTGGAATAGCTTCTCCTCAAAATCTGCCTGAAGCAGGGGTCTGCTCAGCAGATAGCCCTGTCCCATGGGGCAGCCACTATCCTTCAGATAATTCAACTGCTCCGGAGTCTCTATTCCCTCGGCAACGACGATTAAATCCATTCCCTTTGCCATGGCGATAATGGATCTGACCAGATTTTGCTTTCTGATCGTCCAGACGATGTCTTTGATGAAATCTTTGTCAATCTTTAATTTATCCAGCTCATAGCGCTCGATCTGACCCAGAGAGGAAAAGCCCTTACCGAAGTCATCCATGGATATCTTAATACCGGCTTTCTTCAGCTCTCTTAAGTTGTTCACAATCGTACCCACCTCTCCGGAGGATACGCTCTCTGTAATTTCAAGCTCTATATGGGTGGGCTCCAGCTGATATCTCTTCAGCATCATGAGGACTTTATGGTAAAAATCTCTCTGCTCCAGCTGCTTGACAGAAATATTTATGGAAATCGGAACCAGGCTGTAGGCTTTCTGCCTCCATAGCCATAGATTTTTGCATACATTCTCCAGTACCCAATCGCCGATACTTAAGATATGACCGGTTCTCTCTGCCAGACCGATAAACTCATCCGGGGTGACATTTCCAAGGACCGGACTCTTCCACCGGAGCAGGGCCTCAGCACTTACCAGGGTATCCTGACAATCCAAGCTATAGATCGGCTGGTAGCAGAGGTAGAATTCCTGATTCATAATTGCTCTTGCCAGATAGTTTGCTATGGTGAACCTGCGCTCAAATTCCCGGGACATATCCTCCGAGTAATAGCAGATGTTTTCTTCCAGCTGTCTCCTCGCCTTGTTCATGGCCATATCGGCATGCTGTATCAGAAGCTCCGCATTTTGTCCGTGCTTAGGGTAAAAGCAGATTCCGATACTGGCGGTGATATACAGAATGGACTGTTCTATCGTATATGGACTGCGAATCTTGTATAAGAGCGTCTCCGTCAGCCTGTCCAATTGCTCCCTGTCCTGATACCCTTCATAGAGGATGATAAAGGTGTCATCGCTGAATCTGAAGAGCTGGTCCTCCGTATCCATCTGATCCAACAGACGGGTACTCAGTTCAACCAGGAGCTCTTCTCCATAATGGTGCCCCAGAGAGTGATTGATATCCTCCAACCCTCCGATCCCGATATACAGGACAGCAAAATTCCCCTTGTCTGCCGTACTCTGTCCCATCAGCTGATTCATCTTGCTGATACAGGAGCTCCGGTTGTATAAGCCGGTCAGGGAATCCCTCTGTAGCATATGTATCTTTTTTGATATGTCAATATAGATGATATAGGCACCCAGAATAGAATTGTGATGGATGACCGGATAACACATGATCTCCACATCAATCAGGCTTCCGTCCTTCCTTCTTCTTTTCCCTTCCTGCTTAACGACCATACCCTCATAGATCATTTTGATATTCTGATCGATCTGATTGATGTTCTCTGCCGAGGAAACCATATGGGAGAGACTTTGCCCGATCAACTCCTCCGCCTCATATTGAAAGAGACTGGTGAAATTGTCATTGCTCTTGATTACCTTCTGCTCCTCATCCAACAGGGCCACGGCATAGGGGGAATAATAGAACAGGGTATCATACATCAGCTTCTGATAGCTTTTATGAGCGGCATCGTTGATGATGGATAAGAGAAAGGTTCCCTTCTCGGTATCAATCGGTGCCATCTGAACCTCAACCTCCCTGCATTCACCGCAGGCCAGCTGATGGATAAAATCATAGTAATTTCTCTTCTCTGCCTTCGCCAGGCTCATCTCTTTCTCGATCTTCTCCTGATTAAGGGTATTGATGTCATGGATCCGCATGGCTGTCAGAGTCTCTTTGTTATACCCGTAGAAACCCACTGCAGCCCTGTTCGCATCCAGAATATCTCCTGTATCCGGGTCAATCAAAAGCATCATGCTGCTGCTGTTTTCAAATATCGAGTAATATAAATCAGAACTTGCCTTAGATTCCATTCAACATTGCCCCATTCCAGAATTTAATCCATATTCGATCCAGCTCAGCCTCATTGGGCTTGATATTATACAGAATCATGTTCATCAGCTGCGCATTCAGGAATTTCCGTATCTCCTGCAGATACTCCTCCATCGTCCGATCCTCTGCCAGGATCTTGTAGTTTAGCCCTTCCTGTATGATCTGCTGGTATACATCGTTCTCCAGACCGGTCCAGTACTTGTATCTTTCATGGATCAGCTGGGCTATATCAGCCGGCGGGAAGAGATGATAGCGGATTAAGAACTTCTGCTTGACGAAATTCCTCGAATAATAATCCATTACCTTTCGATAGGTAACATAGAGCTTCATCTTCGGTGAGCTGTTCTGCTTCTGCAGGTCTATGTCCTTAAGATAGTGAATGTATTCCTCATAAATCTCATCATAGATGCAAAAGAACAGCTCTTGCTTGGATTTGTAATAAAAATACATAGAGGCCGCTTTGATATCGACCTCCTTGCAGATATCCCTGACATTGGTGGCTTCATAGCCGTTTTCCAGAAATAGCTTAAATGCGCTGTAGCGTATCATTTCGTTGGTGGTATTCATTGATCGGCACGTCCATTCTTCACAATCATAAGCTATCTAACATACGTTAGGTTAATTATATCACCATAATTCTACCTCAGCAACCATTTTTTTCTATCATTTTCCACAATTTTAATAGAAAGCAGCCCCAAATGGAGCTGCTTTCAGTCATCCGATATACTTATCAATCAATTTACAGAATTCTTCTATATCCAGAGGCTTCGTAATGTAGTCATTCATCCCTGCCTGCAGACATTTATCCTTGTCCTCCCTCATGGCATATGCTGTCACGGCGATGATCGGCAGCTCCTCTCCCCCATCGATCTCCTGGCGGATCCTTCTGACTGTCTCCAGACCATTCATATCGGGAAGCTGTATATCCATGAGGACCAGATCGACCTTGTCCTTCTTCAGCAGCTCCAGAGCGTCCCTGCCATGATAAGCCGGAAGGAACCGATAACCCCTCTTCCTGATAATGCTCTCCATTACCTCCTGGTTCATCAGATTGTCTTCCACACTAAGGATAAGCTTATCCTTGGGCTTCGCGCTCCGCCCGATTTCCGGGCTCTTCACCTTCCTCGGCAAAGCTCCGGAGCCATCTGCCTTCTGCAGCTCACAGGTGAAGTAGAAGATACTTCCCTCCCCCACCTGGCTTTCATATCTGATATCTCCATTCATCAATAAAGCAATCCGTTTTGAGATTGCCAGCCCCAGCCCGGTACCGACGTATTTTTTCTTCGCAGACAGATCTCCCTGACTGAAGTTCTTGAAGATTCTGTCCCGAAAGTCCTCTTCAATTCCGATACCGGAGTCCTTTACCCTGAACTCCAGTACTTCCTTCTTATCATCAGATTTCATCTTACTTACTCTGAAGGAAACGATTCCGGCCTCCGTGAACTTCACTGCATTGCTGATCAGATTCATTAAGACCTGGATCAGTCGAAGCTCATCGCCCACCACCAGGCAATCAATCTCCGGATCCATATAGAAGCTTATTTCCAGACCCTTGGCATTTCCGATTTCCAGCAGCCTGTTATGGACGATATTTACCGTATCCTTCAGATTGAACTGTTCCTGATTCAGAGTCAGGACTCCTGCTTCGATCTTTGAGATATCCAGGATATCCTCTATAATCGACTGTAATATCACTGAAGTGTCCTTTAAGATGGATACATACTTTCTCTGCTCACCGTCAAGCTCGGTCGTATGTAAGAGCTGTATGGTCGTACTGATTCCATTCATCGGCGTTCGAAGCTCATGGCTCATATTGGCCAGAAAGATTGTCTTCGCGGCATTTGCCTTATCCGCCTCCAGCTTCAGCTGCTCCAGCTGATGGTACTTGAGCTTTAGCTCCTCCTCGATTAGTTTCCGGTCTGTAATATCCTCATTGGTGCCGATGATTCTTAATGGCCTTCCTTGTTCATCCGTCTTATATACGGTTCCTTTCGACCTTAACCACTTATATTCCAGGTTATTACATCTGATCCGGTATTCGAAGACATATTTCTGCTTCTTGAAGACCTCATCCCGGAATATCCGCTGAATCAAGGGCAGATCCTCAGGATGTATCAGCTCATTCCAGGCATCCAGATCAGTCCCGATCTCACCCTTTTGATAGCCCAGGGCCTCCTCCCATTGATTATAATGATAGATCCTGCGGTTGACCAGATCTGTCTCCCATACTCCGAACTGTCCGCCCTCCAGGGCTATCCTCCATCTCTCCTCCGATTCGGCCAGCTTCTTGGTCAGCTCCTTTTTCTCTGATATATCCTTATAGATCCCGATACAGCCAACATAGGCACCCAGGTGATCATACAGCGGAGCTATGGACAAAGAAAGCTCGATTTCCTTCCCATCCTTATGTATTCTGGCAGTCTCATAGCCTTCAACGATACTTCCGCTCATAGCCTTGGCCATCGTAAGCTCAAAGGCATCCAAGTACCTTTCCGGTATGATTTCTTTGATGTTCCTGCCGCTCATCTCCTCGGCAGTATAGCCCAGCCTCAGTCTTGCTCCCCTGCTCCAAAGAAATATATCGCCTTCCTTCGTAAGGCCCACGATGGAATCATCAAAGATGTCCAGGGAAGCCGAAAACATCGCTGCATTTTCTGTAAGCTTCACCATCTGAGTAACATCTCTGATCAGGCTGATCATTCTGAAGGTATGACCATCATCAAACGGGACCGATTTTACTTCTACCGGAAATTTCGTCCCATCCTTTTTATAGTGCTGTGTATAGAACTTAATACCTCCGGCCATAGCTTTGTTAATCTGATCCCTGACCATTTCTTTGCTGTCATCTCTGCGAAGCTCAAATATATCCTTACTGCATAGCTCCTCATAGCTATAGCCATAGGCTTCAACAGCCATCTTATTGCCATAGCGGATACGTCCATCCTTATCTACGATTAAGATAATGTCCATGAATTCATCTATCAGCTTTTTGAACACAGAATACTCCTCTTCTGTCGTAAAATCAGACATACCATATCCCCCTTTGGATTTGCTTATGTTGAGTCCTTTATTTTGTTTATATCATGTAATCTTTGATAACACAATGACAAATATTATTATGTCAACCAAGGAACGTAAAAGCCCGGATCATAGCCGATATTCTCGAAAATACTCACGATGCTATCTGCTATCATCCGGGCTTTCCTGCATTCGCAGGTGTAGGGGGAGAGTTCGGCTGCCGCTTATCGTCTCTTATCCAAACTGCGGCAGCCTGAATTTATCGAAAATGAGTGAATTACATTTGGCAAACCTTACGGGGGTTCAGGATGTTCTTAGGGTCAAAGGCCTTCTTAATGCCTCTCATGATTTCTACGGTGGTGGGATCCAGAGCCTCAAACATATAGCCCTTCTTGGCGAAGCCGATTCCATGCTCACCGGATACCTGGCCCTGCAGTTCTCTGGCCTTGGAGTAGATTCTGTCCATGGCTTCCTTCATACGGATTTCCCATTCCTCATCACTTAAGTCATCCTTCAGGACATAAGCGTGGAGATTACCGTCTCCGGCATGGCCGAAGCTCTTGATACGGATGTTGACCTCCTTATAGAGGTTGTGGATATATTCCACCATCTCATTGACAGAGGCTCTGGGAACTACAACATCCACCTCATCCATGTAGGTCGTAGAGCCCTTGATGGCTTCAAGGAAGGCTCCTCTGGCTTTCCAGATGGACTCTTCTCTCTCTGTGGTATCGGAAATCAGAATGTCCAGGGCACCCTGCTCCAGGCAGATTTGGGCGACACCCTCGTAAGCTCGCTCGATCTCCTCTGTGCTATTGCCGTCAAACTTTAAGAGCAGATAAGCATCGGAGCTATTGTCAGGGAATTTCTTACCCAGGTACTTCTCCGCATCCATGATAACCTCCCTCTGCATGAATTCAACTGCAGTCGGAATGGACTTGGACTTTATGATCAGGGGTACTGTACCAATTGCCCTCTCTAAGCTGGGGAAGGGGATTAAGAGACTGATTGCCTTCTTGGGTAAGGGCAGGAGCTTTAAGGTCGCCTTGGTAATGATACCCAGGGTTCCCTCGGAGCCTACCATCAGGTCCTTCATGGCATAGCCGGTACTGTTCTTTACAACCTTGCCGCCGAATTCAACCACCTCGCCGTTCGGAAGAACAACCTCAAGTCCTCTGACATAATCTCTGGTGACACCATATTTAACGGCTCTCATACCGCCGGCATTGGTACTGATATTACCTCCGATGGTTGCGGACTTTTCGCCCGGATCCGGGGGATAGAAGAGGTCTCTCTCCTGCACATAGGCTGCCAGCTCCATTAATAATACACCGGGCTCAACCGTAATGGTCAGGTTCTCCTCGTCCAGCTCCAGGAAATGATTCATCAGGGTGGTATCCAGCATAATGCCCTTCTCCATTGCTACGGAGGAGCCTACCAGACCGGTTCCCGAACCGCGGGGAGTTACCGGAATATTATGCTCATAAGCATATTTCATTATGGCTGATACCTCTTGTGTAGAAGTAACCTTTACGACCAGATCGGGGAAGCTGACGGTATCACTTAATTCGTCATGGCTGTATTCCTCATTGATATCCTCTCCAAAGAGGACTCTTTCTTTTTCACCGATCAAACCAATAATATAATCTATATCCATACGGTCAATTTTCTTATAATTCATATGATCCTCCATTTCTGTCAGGTTCACTGCCTGCCTTAAGCCGGTAATCCTAATAATGATGCAGTGAACTGTTATGGTTGAAAGAGCTATTCTTCAACCCTTCTTTATATGAACCTATGCGATTGCTTTTCCTTCCTTAATCTGAGCGATCAGGCTGGGGATAATCTCATACAGGTCTCCGACGATTCCATAATGGGCGGTCTTAAAGATCGGTGCATTCTCATCCTTGTTGATGGCGATGATCTGCTCCGAATTATTCATACCGGCAGTAAACTGTACGGAACCGGATACTCCGCAGGTAATGATCAGCTTGGGTCTGACGGTTCTACCGCTTAAGCCTACCTGACGCTTAGCTTCCAGCCAGCCGGCTTCCATCACCGGTCTGGTGCAGGCGAGCTGACCGCCTAAGAGGTCGGCAAGCTCCTGAAGAAGTGCCAGGTCCTCCTCCTTCTTCACACCGCGGCCGGCTACGACCAGTACATCACTGGCTTCAATGAACTGCTGCTTCTCCTTCGGGATTATATCCAGCACCTCGACCTTGCTGGAAAGCAGCTCCTCGGCGATGCTGCAGGTCACGATCTCACCGGCTTCTTCTGCTTCTCTTGTAGGAGCATCCATCACCTTATAACGGACGGTAGCCATCTGAGGTCTGTTGTTCGGAGTCATGATCTGCGCCATGATATTCCCACCGAAGGCAGGGCGGATCTGAACCAGATCGGAATTCTCCTTCATATCCAGGATGGTACAGTCTGCGGTCAGACCGGTCTTTAATCTGGCTGCCAGACGGGGTGCCAGCTGGCGACCAACCGGGGTAGCTCCGACTAAGATGGAGGCAGGCTTTACCTTATTTACAAAGTCCTCGAAAACTGCGGTATAGGGCTCCATCTTGAAGCGGTCCAGCTTCTCATTGTCATATACAAATACCTTATCTACCTTATAGTGAAGCAGCTCATGGCACTGTTCCATGATATTGCTTCCCATCATAATTGCATAAACCGGGTGATTGATCTTATCTGCCAGCTCTCTTGCCTTACCGATCAGCTCATAGGTCACCGGATGAACCTCACCGTCGATATGATCCACATAGACTGCTACACCCTTCCAGAGAATCTTGTCCACGGTCTCCTTTACCATATCCTCTACGTATTCAACAGCTCCCTTGGGGCCCTTCTTCACGCAGATCTTACACATCTTACAGGCTGAATTTATATTAAGCTGTCCATCCTTCTCTTCCATTGCGCTGAATGGGCAGAGCTTGATCATATCCTGGATGTTACCTACCAGTGCCTGGTTGATTACCAATTTTGCCATTTTCCCTACCTCCTATGCAAATTTTAATTCCTTAAGCTTGCCAACAAGCTTGTCCGTCAGCTCCTCCGAGGTTCCCTTCCAGAGCTCTCTGTGGGAATTGACCTGGGGAGGAAAGATTCTTTCTACCTGAGTGGGTGATCCATTCAGTCCGTAGTTCTTCTCATCCTTGTCCTCCATATCATTTAAGGTAAGTACAAGAATTTCCTTATCCTTGGTCTGCTGCTTCTTCACATAGGAAGGAAGTCTCGGCATAAAGATGTCCTTATCCACTGCCAGAAGGCAGGGGAACTGTATCTTGGCAATCTCCAGGTCATGGGACATATCCATCTCAACTACTAAGGATTCTTCGGTAATCTCAGAGAGCTTGGATACATTGGATACGCAGGGGATATCAAGCCATTCGGAGATCTCCGGGCCTACCTGGGCAGTATCGCCGTCCGTGGTCTGCTTACCACAGAGAATCAGGTCAAATTCACCAAGCTTTCTAATACCCTGGGAAAGGGCATAGCTGGTAGCGAGTACGTCTGCTCCGCCGAATTTTCGGTCAGAGATCAGGGCTCCCCGATCCACTCCCATGGCAAAGGCTTCACGGATGATGCCTGCTGCCTGTCCGGGTCCCATGGTAACCACAGTGATGCTTCCGCCCTGCTGCTCCCTTATACGGAGGGCAGTTTCTATCGCATACAGATCGTATGGATTCATCTTGGACTCCACACCGTTTCTCTTTAATACTCCGGTAACCGGATCAACTTCAACCTTATTGGTATCCGGAACCTGCTTGATGCATACTAAAATGTTCATGCTGTCACCTTTCCTTTATCATTGTAATGACGGTTTATATGATACTGAACTTACATGCTTTAAGTTTCTAGCTTCCTTATCCGAGCAATCTGGAGCCTACGAAGGTAATGATACCTACGATGAGGATAAACAGAAGGAAGTATTTGATTGTACCCTTTAAGAGGTCTCCTTCTTTGCCCTGCAGGCTTACGGAAGCTACCGCTACTGCGATACTCTGGGGAGAGATCATCTTCGCACAGATGGCACCGGCAGTATTGGAGGCTGCGATCCACGCCTGGTTCAGGTCAAGAGCGATGGAGGTTTCCTTCTGGAGTCCGCCGAACAATACGCTGGCCGAGGTTCCGCTTCCGGTCACAAAGGTACCGATACCTCCGAGGATCGGAGCAAAGAGGGGGTAGAAGGAGCCTGTTACTGTTACAAACATCAGGGCGATGGAATTGATCATTCCACTGTAGCCCATCAGCTTTGCCATAGCCATGATGGAGATGATGGTCACTATCGTCTTCAGCATCTGAAGAATGGTCTTCCAAAACACCTTAAACATCTCGGAAAGCTTGGCTCCCTGGATTGCTCCTCCGATCAAGGCTGCCAGGATGATCCAAAGTCCCGGAGTTGCCAGCCAGGAGAAGACATAGGGTGCTGCTCCTTCTCCGCTATAGATTTTCACTGAAGTCTGAACCGATGCCAGTAAGGTGTTCAGTGGTGCAATCAGCTTAGAGGTTCCTAAGAGGAAGATAAAGATCAGAATAAAGGGGCTCCAGGCCTTCAGGGCTTGCTTACCGCTTATCTTTTCTTTCTTGCTATTCTTCTCTTCCTTAAGCTCCAGAAGAAATTCGGGATCGATATCCTTCTTTCCGAAGACCTTGGAGGCCAGGATCGTACAGAGCATGGAGCATACGGAACCGATTACTACCGGCAGCTCCGCTCCCAGATATCTTCCTACCAGATATTCCGGCAACAGGAAGGACAGACCGGAGATCAGGGTAATCATTCCTACCCCCTTGAAGGCCTTCTTCGATTTTCCGGTCAGCATGACCAGTACGAAGGGAGTCAGGAGGACCAGGGGGGCCAGGATCATAACCGTGTTGGTGGAAAGACCGATGACATCCAAGCCGGTGATCTTCGACAGGGTCGTGGTAGGAATGCCGATGGAACCGAAGGCTGTCGGTGTGGCGTTGGAAATCAGACAGACAATTGCGGCAAATACAGGATTGAAGCCTAAGCCCCACAGGATGCTGGCCGGGATTGCCACTGCTGTACCGAAGCCTGCCATTCCCTCCATGAAGCCACCGAAGCCCCATGCGATAATCAGAATTAATACTCTTTTATCCTTCGTAACACTTGCCAACATCTTTTTGATGGTCTCCATACTCTTGGTATGGACACATACGTTATACGCGAAGATTGCTGCGATGATAACGATGATGATCGGCCAGAGCCCTAAAGCGGCTCCCTCCAATACAGCCGTAAAGCTGTCAGTCAGAGGCATCTTCCAGACGAATACTGCCAGTACATAAGCAATGACCAGAGCCACAACACAGGCTTTAAAGCCAGGTATCTTCAGCAGGGTCAGTGCAACGATCAGCCAGATAATCGGCAGTAATGCCAATACAAATGCCAAAGTCATGTTCATGTTTAGTCCCCTTTCATTTACCTTCCATTAAATTGGTACTACCATTTATTATGGTAAAAAAATGTGTTGCACAACAGGAAGCCATGCAACACTTCCGGTCCCGTAAACCCCATTCGCAAGCTTCCTTCCGGTTGATGGACGGTGAGAAAAAATCCGGAATGACGGTTTGCTTAATTGGTAGGACCACTTTGTAATTCAATTATATTATTCCCCATTACTAATGTCAATAAACGTCATTTTTTTCACAAGTAGTTTGTGCATTTTTACCTGTACTGTGGTGATTTCATCAATATTTCTTCTTTTTCAAGAAGCTTTTCGTCAATTATACCAAAATGTTTGTTAATTGCGTAGTAAGCCAATTGTTTATCTTTTGTCACAATACTCTTCACCATTTCGTTATGAGCTTCATGGAGGCGTACCCTGCTGTCCTCATAGCTTAAGATTTCTCTTCTTAAATCAGCGATAAACTGATCCATCAGCTCGGACAGAGCCTGCAGAATATCGATGATCAGAACATTACGGGAGGCAAGAGCGATATTATAGTGGAGCTGCTTGTCCAGAACGATATTGCTTTCCTCCTTCACATGCTCCAGCCGGGAGATGATCTCCTTCAGCTGTGCTATCTCCTCATCGGAAATGTTATCAATGGCAAGCATCATTGCCTGCATCTCCAAGGCCCGCCTTAACTGACTGATCTGCTGGTAATCGATCTGGTTCATCAGAAACATCATGGACAGGGATTCCACCAGATTGCCTTCGAAGTTACCTGTCAGATAATTGCCTGCTCCCTGCTGGCTGGAGATTACGCCCATGATATCCAGGGTACGGATCGCTTCTCTGACCGAATTCCTGCTGATCCCCAGCATCTCGGACAGGTCTCTCTCAGCGGGAAGTCTTCCTCCGATCTTAAGCTCTCCCTCTCTGATCTGTTTCTTAATGTATTCAATCACCTTGGTATAGGATTTGGTATGTAAGTTTTTCTCTTCCATCTGTAACACCTCATAGCGTATTACATCAGCCGGTAACAGCCGATGCTTCTTTCCTTATTATATCGTAAATGAGTGCTTAATACTATCATCAAATTTGCCTCTCTGACAAGACGGACTACTTTACTTCTGTAGGATTCAAGCTATAATGAAGGTAAGATATAGCAAACGCCTATCCATGGATTTCAAAGACAGGCACAATTCATTCATTGCATATCAGGGCGTCAAGGAGGATCATATGGGAAAACGGTTAAGGAATTATCTTCATTACCTGAAGGATCGGACTTCACAGGAATTATCAGCGGAGGAAAGCTCTGCTCTATTGCAGGACCTGCTGCATCAGATTGCTTTCTTCCAGCACGAAAGGCTGATCCATCTGATCGTAACCGTGACCTTCGCTATTCTTACGGTCGCGATGCTCTTCATAAGCTTCTTCTATCAGATGCTCAGCCTTTATCTGCTTCTATTGCTCTTTCTTATCCTTCTCATACCCTATATCAGACATTACTATCTTCTGGAGAATGGTGTACAAAAATTATATGGGTATTACGATATACTAAATCACTTGATCAATAAAGGTTAGGTCTACAGCTTCATATACCCATACCCATCAACGATGGCTTCAAGCCGCTGCTTCTCCTGACACAGGGGGCAGGAATTGATCTCATAGCTATGATAATCCGGCAGGTCCTTCGGCTTAAAGATGGAATAGATAGGCATTCCATCAATGTTATCAACGGCTGAGAATACAGCACTGACTCCGCTAACCGTACCACCATAATACCGGATTCCTTCCATACTCCGACGGATCGTATCACCGGTAGTAGCAGATCCGACCAATAAGAGCACCTGCTTCCCATAAATGGCCGGCTGGTAATTCTCCCGGAAGATCATCTGACCGTGGGTATTGAATTCGGGAGATATGATATAGATGGTTTGATGGGCATTCATGGAACGGATTCCGGCGCTTGTCAGCTCTTGAGCCAAATAGGCGCCGATTACCTCACAACCCTCCAGACACACAATGGTATCCACCACCGTGGTATTCACATACTGCCTGGACAGCACCCGAGCGATCTCATTTGCTTCGCTTAAGCGGGTCTTGGCCGTTGTCAGGTCAATATAGAGGTTGATGTGAGAATGGCTTGTAGCAAAGTGTCCGGTTATGAACTTCAATGATATCTTCTTGTTCTTCGGTGCATAAATCTTGATTGCTCTTCTTTCCATAATAGGCTCCCTTCTTTACCTCAGCACATCAAGGTATCATATCCATGTTACATACGCCAGTTCCTAATAACATTATATTCCAAAATCACATAAAAATCAATATCAGCGCATATTCCGGGCTTCCTTAGCAGCCCCTCTCCGTTGCTTGGCACTTATGCCTATCAGGCATGGGACAGAAGAGGGAATCTACCGTATCCAAGGGGATTTCCCGCTTCCAATGCCCTTCCCATCACAAAGAAGGTGCTGTCCTCAACTGTTAAGGGCTGTATTTCAAAGCCGTCCGCATTTTTTGGGGTAAACCCAAGGATAACCGGCATCTCCTCCCGGTCCATCAGGGAGCTGATGATATCCTCCAGAACAAAATCCTTCGGGGTAAAAATATCTATCAGGTTTAAGACTCCCTCCTCAAATTCAGCCACTGCTGCCAGCTGCAGCTCTTCAAAGTAATAGATATTCTCCCTCATGAATTTCGTCAGATAGAACATCGGTAATCCCGGATTATCTACCATAGAAATCCCGGCTACAGGAAGCGTATCCGTAACCAAATTCAACAGCAGCTCTCTATCCTCCACGGTATTCATATCTAGCTTACGGGTTGGATACTGCTTCCCTGATCTAATTACCTGCTTGGAATGCACAT
Organism: Bacillota bacterium; assembly: GCA_023441965.1. Taxonomy (GTDB): domain Bacteria; phylum Bacillota; class Clostridia; order Lachnospirales; family Lachnospiraceae; genus Mobilitalea. The sequence continues at coordinate 13,114 of JAEZNB010000076.1, read as the reverse complement.
ATTCCTTGGCCTTAAGGAAGCCAAACTTCGGGTAGAAGTCTGTCACAGTATCATTTGCATATAGATAGATCAGCTCCACACCCTCATAATCCTTAAGTACATACTCCATCAAGGCTCTGCTTAGTCCCTTCCCGCGGTAGCTCTCCTCCGTCATAACTGTTCCGATCTGAAGATATGACTTCCGCTCCCCGTTCACCAGATAATCCAGGGTATTACAGGAGACATTCGCGACCAGTTCCCCATTATGGAGCAAGGAATACGGAATATACCTATCCCTCCAATAACCGGCCTGATACCAGTCCTCAAAGTCAAAGCCATAGGTTTTTCTCGTCAGCTGATTCAGTCCCTGACGGTATTGCTCATTCTCTCTATAATCAGCGATCAGTGTATAATCTTCGCCTTTAATCTTTACTGCTACTTCCTTCATATTTCAGCACTCTTCTCTTAATGTATTTTATGATTTCTAAGAATCCTTATGTACTTATCCCCGGTCAGGATCAGAGAAGCCCTCTGTCCTTCAGATCACTCCTGATTTCTTCAACCGCCCTTGTCACAAAGTCGTCCATCTCTTCCTCGGTAAGATATGGATATTCCCGATCTAGCTTGCCTTCATAGGTGTTGTAAAAGTCAGAGATATATTTGATCTGTCTCTCAATCGCTCCTTCCGAGTAATAGTCCAGATATACATTCGGATAGGCTCTGATCTTATCAAAGATCCGGAAGGTCCTGAAATCCGGATGCTCTCTTAAGAACCTGGCATCCAGGTCGTACCAGTCCTCCTTGATTACCCAGATGAATTTACGATCCAGCTCCATCTGCTCCCGAAATTTCTCTCTGGTCGGTTGATAGATCATCCTGTTCCACAGCTTATCTGTAAGCAGATGAACATAATATCCGACATAAAAAGAATGTCCGCTATCCGCCTTCTTATCCCTTAGATAGGCATCAAAGAAGGCATCACTCCTGATTCCTCCCTTATTCTTATCAGGGTTCCAATGGGAAACCTCCGTAGGCGGAGTAAACAAACTCCAGTCCTCATTGGGTTCTCCGCAATCCGGGCCGATATTGCCTACGATAAATTGCTCTGTATTGCCACCGATCTCATCTAATAACGCATCTGCGATGCGAAAATGTACCATCCATGAAGCCATGAGAAATCCTCCGCTAAGGTAATAGAAATATTTTAATAGTATTATATATAACATTTGTTATTATAAAAATTATAACACAACTTACTAATCATGGCAATTTTTACATGCCCTTATAGACTTATGCTATAGACTCTCATTAATGATATAATTCTTGATACCATGATTGGATAGGTTTATAATATAACTAGTTTACCAGCGAGGAGAAAAACCAATGAAAACCATCGAAGTAGTAGCAGCTATTATTATAAAAGACGATCTTATTTTGGCAACCCGTCGCGGATATGGCGATTTCATAAATATGTGGGAATTTCCAGGGGGGAAGATGGAACCCGGCGAATCTAAGGAAGAAGCCCTTCTCCGGGAAATCAGAGAAGAGCTTAAGATTGAAATCACAGTGAATAATTACTTGTGTACAGTGGACTATGATTATCCTAATTTCCACCTAACCATGCATTGTTTTATGTGTAGTATTAAAGGCGGGGAACTCACCTTAGTGGAACACAACGATGCCAAATGGCTTCCTTACAATAATTTAACCTCAGTACAGTGGCTACCTGCTGATATCAGTATTCTGGATCAGATAGTCCAATGGTTTAATAGGAAATAAGACTATCCCGTAATATAGAAATAAATATCTTCTCTCACCGGTGTATCCAATTGATAGGTAATCTCAACCGCATTTTTATTCGTGTTTTTCATAATAACTGGGTTGGGTTTTCCTATTGCATAAATTTCACCTAAGAAATAGAACTCCTTAGACATATCATCATTTTTATTTTTCCGTACAAACAAATATATTTTTGTCCCCTTTTCATGCGCATGATAAATCTGCTGTACATCTTTTGAATTCGGTGTTCTAGGTTGCTTTGAAAGAGCTATAAGCCTTGATGGTGATATAAAACGATCTTCATATTTTATAGAATCACTTATCGTCTCATCTTTTTCATAATTTATGAACACAGGAAAAGTATTCGTTCCCTCATCGTATTTATAACCACCTATATTTTGTGCTACTATATTTTTATCCCAATTAAGCAATTTACAAACATCTTCATAAGTGTATTTTTGGTATAGCACAAAATCCGTATCCTTATAATTGTTTGTATACTTGTTTTGAAATCTTTTCATTCCGAAATCAATTAATTCATTGAAAAGATCGTAAAAATTCTTATCCTGAATAGCCTCTAGGAAGGTCGTAGACGCTCTATAATCTTCACCCTCCCGTTCTATAAATATACTGTTCTCAAATTTCTTTTTTCCTGCTGAGTTTGTAACAAATCGATTGGTAAGTACGCTTACAATATTCGCTTCAAGGGTTTTTGTAATGGTCTTACTATACTCCTCCTGCATGTCATACGATACTAATTTCATTATTCTATTGTGGTAACTGAGTAAACGCTTCAATACCTGAAGCTCATATATTCTCTTACCATTGGCTATCTTTTGTGATACAAAAACCAGCATCTCTTCCTGTTTTTCGTTAAGAGAAATTGTGTAATCCTTTTCATATTTCTTTAGAAAATTATGATAGGAACCTAAGCTTTTATTATCAAATATCCTAAGCACATCAATAGAACCATAGGTCTCGAAATCCTCAATTTTAGGAATTCTACCTAGCATATTTTTAAGCTTAAAGTATTCTTCTTTAATCAACTTTACATCACTAAAACTAGCCGCATCAAGGGAGGAATATATCCTCTGTTTTGCAATCAGATCAAAGTTAACCGTTGAACAGCCGGGGATTATTCTATTACTCTCTGCTAGATACTTACGTATCGTATCCTTGTTATAGGATCTATCTCCGGATAGGGCAATTGGAATAAGGAAGTTCTGTTTGTAATTACCGATAAAATCAATAACAACCACATACTCTTTATCGGGACATTTACGCAATCCCCTACCAAGCTGTTGAATAAAGATGATAGATGACTGAGTGGGACGTAGCATAACAACTTGATTAACTGAAGGAATATCAACGCCTTCATTAAAAATATCAACGGTAAATATATAGTCTAGACCTTCATTTCGGTCTGCTTGCTCTAATTTTGTGATTGCTTCTTCCCTTTCTTCTTGAGTAGAGTCACCACATAACGCAACCGTCCTATAACCCCTCTGATTGAAAAGACTTGATAATTCCTTCGCTTCCTCCTTTCTGCTGCAGAAAATCAAGCCCCGAACTCTATCTCCGGAATAGCCATAAAACTCAACTTTATCAATAATATTATCAACTCTTACCGTAGAAACAAGCTTATTGAAATCAGAAAACTCATCAATTACCTTCCCATCCACGATCAAATCACTGACACCAAAATAGTGGAATGGACAGAGCATATCCTCCTCCATTGCCTGTTGTAATCTTATTTCATAAGCAATGTTATAATCAAACAGCTCAAATACATTAAACCCATCCATCCTCTCAGGTGTGGCTGTCATTCCAAGCATGAATTTGGGTTTAAAATAGCTCATAATTCTTTTATAGCTTTCTGCCCCTGCTTTATGAGTTTCGTCTATAATGATATAGTCAAAATACGAAGCATCAAATTGATGTAAGTAATACTCCTTCGACATCGTCTGTACAGTAGAGAATATATAGTCGGCATCCGCATCCTTAGTATTTCCTGTAAAAAATCCGGTACTTATGTTGTCTCCCAATATGTTCTTAAAGCTTTCCTCAGCCTGCTTAAGAATCTGTTCTCTGTGTACCAGAAATAGAAGTTTCTTAGGTTTATAATTTTGTACATCAAATGCTGATAAGTAAGTTTTACCGGTACCTGTAGCACTGACCAAAATTGCTTTATCCTTATTTAAGCTTCTTATACGATTCAAATTATGAATCGCCTCAATTTGCATTTTATTCGGCTTAATGATGTGTGGTGTAATTCTTATTATTTTCTTCTGTTTATTAATCTCATGCTGTTGCTTATATATGATGGCATACTTATTAATCCACTCTGATGATAGTTTTTCAGCCTGATGCCACATACCATTAAATTCATTAATTGTATCTCTGATTAGCTCACCATTCTCCTGAGAGGATACTCTCAAATTCCACTCCTTATTCTTTTTCAGAGCCGTCTGTGTGATGTTAGAGCTCCCGATAATAAGAGTATACTTATCATCTTCTTGGAAGATAAAGCCTTTGGTATGGAATTGATCCTTTGTAAACACCCGAACTTCCAGATTGTGGAAATCAAGAAGCTTACTGAGGGCTTTCGGTTCATTAAAATATAGATAATCCGTAGTTAAGATCCTGCCCTTTATATTCCTTTCACATAGGTCTTTTAGCGTCTGAAGTAATACTGTTACTCCGCTCATCGTAATAAACGCGACGGATAGAATAAAGCTATCACATTTATTTAACTCTACGATCAAATTACTGAGAACATTATTACCCTTTGAATTATCATTGAATAGTAACTTTGGACGTAGTTCTTCTTCAGAATCAATATGATAATCAATGAACCCGGTTCTTGCTGAAGCTATTATCCTATCTGACAAGCTGCTCATATGCACTTCTCCCACCTATAACGCCTTACTATTTTTTCTTACCCCACTACCCCGATCGCCTTCTGCCCGAAGTAAACCAGGGCATCATTTACTTCCATCAGGTCATAGATCCCTCTCTCGATACAGAACTTGATTACCAGGTCTCCGGTATCTCCGTTCGATAGGGAATATCCTGCCAGGCTAAGCAGCTCCTCGGTCTCGCCCTTGTCCAGTTTTAGGGCAAGGCAGAGTGCCAATACGGTTGCCTTCTTGGGTTTATAGTCCTTATCACAGCGGATCTTTGAGAAGTGTCTGCGGTCGATCCCGGCCCGCCTGTAGATCTCTGCATCAGCAAGTCCTGTCTGGTCTATGTATTGTAAAAGCCTGGAGCTGAAGGTTTCTTTGCTCTTTTGCTTCTTGATATATTCCTCCAGGTCCGGCTCTTTCGGCTCCTTGGGTGTCTGAACGGCGTAGCTCTCGCGATAAATCGCCGCCCTCTCTATGTGTGAGACCGTTTCATTCTGCGATCCATCGCCCATGGACTCCTCTGGTTTTCTGTCTCTTCTGAAGGCACTGAAGTCCAGTTCCGGCTGATCTTGAAGCTGCTTACTATCTTTCTTCTTAGTTATCTCTAAATTGGCATTCATTCTAAAGTAATGAATCTGTTGCTGTGGGTGGAAGGGGCTCTCCTCCATCATCAGGAGGCTTTCCTCCACCATGTTTTGTTTTATGTAAGCTTCTAATTCACGAAGTATCTGTAGATTCAAATGTAACCCTCCATAATGTCGCCTGGAAGGCGACCATTTTATTCATCTGATCCTCTATAATCAGCTTATCGAAGCAAGGTGAGCTACAGAGGAAACAGTCAAACTCCTCCCCCAGGCTTCACGGATTGAAACCTATCACTTACCCTAAGAAAGGATGTTGTCTATGAATCAGAATTTAACGGAAATCATTTTCTTACTTGACCGCAGCGGCTCCATGTCCGGACTGGAGAACGATACCATCGGAGGCTTCAATGGCTTTCTTAAGACCCAGTGTAAGCTGGGATCGACCCTACTTACCACAGTCCTCTTTGATGACAAATACGAAATCCTGCACAACGGCGTGGATGCCAGTACGGTAACTCTTACCGAGAAGGAATACTTCACCAGAGGCTCGACAGCTCTGCTGGATGCCGTCGGAAAGACCATTCTGGATGTAGGCTTCCGCATGTCCCATATTCCGGAGGAAAACCGCCCCGGTAAAATCATCTTCGTCATCACCACAGATGGAATGGAGAACGCCAGTAAGGAATTCACTTATGATCGGGTAAATGATATGATTACCCTTCAGCAGAGAATCTCTCATTGGGAATTCATCTTCATGGGTGCGAATATCGATGTGGCGAAGGAAAGCCATAAGCTAGGCATCCAACCGGAGATGGCTTTCAGATACGAGGCCTCCGGTGTGGGCACGAACCGGATGTATCAGCAGGTAAATGACATGGTATGCGGCTTGCGGATACCGGATTCCTTCCGTAACAAAAAACGACAGTAATCCCTAAGGAAAGTTTAGTACGAATTCATTCCGGTGTCAATTGCTTTCCTTATATTTTCCAGTTAAGCATTAACTTCATCTATACTTCCGAACGAGAAAGGAAGGGAACCGGAACTTCTCTGCCCCTCCGGACAACTGCCCATCAGCAGCTGTCCGGCAAGGAGAAGCTCAGTATGGCTCCCTTCCTGCCTCTATCTATACTATATAATTCAGTTATAATCACCTGACATACTGTCCTACCCACACCCTATGAAACCAAAGCATCCTCACCGGTTCTATGGAAGGAATGATACATCTGCTCTATCCGTTCCCGGTTGGCCAAGAAGACCTCTACGATCTTAGGATCAAAGTGTGCCCCCTTGCCCTCTTCTATGATATTCATAGAAACCTCGAAGGAAAATGGACTCTTATAAGGTCTCTTACTGGTCAGGGCATCGAAGACATCAGCCACTGCTACGATTCTCGCACTTAAGGGTATCTCCAGACCCGACTTCCCTGCAGGATACCCGCTGCCATCCCATTTCTCATGATGTCCTTCTGCGATCTCTATACCAAGCCCGAAGAGATGCTTGCCTCTCTTCGCTACGACCTCTTCCGCTGCCCGGAGTACTCTGCCACCGTACAGGGTATGTTGCTTCATCTCCTCATATTCCTCCTTGGTCAGCTTCCCGGGCTTAAGAAGAATTCCGTCCCGTATTCCAACCTTTCCGATATCGTGGAGCGGGCTGAAGCGTTCTATCAGGTCAAAAAATTCCGGTGTAATCTCTCCGGGGTAGACCTGATTTTCAAAAAGCAGCTCGGCAATCAGCCTGGAGTACATCTTCATCCGGTCCAGATGCTCCCCGGTATCCTCATCCCTGGCTTCAGCCAGCTTAGCAAGTGCCAGTATGCTGCTGAAGACCAGATCATTGATGAATATATTCTGCTTAAAGCTGATGGCAATACTGTTCACCAGAGTCTTAAGGAAATTCACATGCTCTTCCTTATAAACATGCTTCTGAGTGCTGGAGAAGAAGATAATGCCAACCGGATCACCGGATAGCCGTAAAGGCAGTGTTATAGAGGACCGAATACCGGCTTCCATAATGATCTCATTGTAATGATTTACCGGCTTGCCCGCAGTATATTCCTCCAGGTCATTGATTACCCTGGCTTCTCCGGTCTCAATCAATGTGCCAAGGCTCGTATCCGCCAGTCTCCAGGTAAGTCCGTAAATCTTCTCAGGCATCCCGATCACCGTACCGTCTGATACACCATAGGAAGCCCGCAGCTTCTTCTTGGCATCATCCAACAGAGCGACTCCGATATAGTTATATGGAATGAATCGGGAGAAGGTCCTGTTAATATAGTTCAGACTGTCTGTAAAGGAGGAATGGCTGTTCATGTTCTCTATCAGGTTGATCAGATAGTTGATCTTCATGAACATGGAATTGAGCTCATTCAGTACAGGAATGTTCTTTTTATCGGTCGATAGCACAGCACCTTCCGAATAATGTCCCAGACCGATTTCTGATATGCCATGCTGGAGACGCTTCAGCGGGTGTATGATAAACTTAAGCAGTTGTACAATGGCGATTGCCATAAGGACACTAAGTACTCCAATCAGAACATAAAACAATGTTGTTACGATCCGGGTAGCGTTAATGGAGGCGTTCAGTATGATCTCTTGTATCTGATCGCATAATTCCAACAGCTTCAGGTTATTCAGATTGATGAAGGTAGCCGCAGTCACTACCTCCTCAGTGATCCCCTCTGCTGTCGTCATGGTATCTATGTACAGCCCAAACTCCTCCCACAGAAGCTTCAGCTCCTTCAGATAGGGTGCAGATTTTTCGTTGGCCTTCCTGATATCGATCAGTCGGGCCCCCACCTTAAGATATCCTTCCTCTAAATTCTTTAGGGTTTCCGAGAATTCTTTTTTTGCATTATGTAAGCCATCGATGTATTCGTAGCGCTTGTTCTTAACCTCAATGATCGTTTCGTTGATTCTTCCATCCTCCAGATCCTTCATCAAGGCATACAGGCTACTGGAATCCTTCGCTATCATCTGGGTATACATTCTCTGTCTGCCTAGGCTATTGATAATCTGCTTATCTTCCTTCTCCCTGTCGGCAGATATCTTCTCCAGAACGATAAATATAGCAAGCACCAAGATCAACCCCAGCAGAATCCCAATTCCTATTTTTCTCACTTGTCCCAGTGGGTGTGTGTTCTTCATATATATGTTGTATCCTCCAAGTATCAGTGGGTAAAGATTGATATTAGTTACTAATTTCAGTTTAGGGGGAAAAAGGTAACATGTCAACCTGTTTTATAAAGATATATAGGTCGTTAACATTCGGTTGATAGGCAGGGGAATAAGTGGTAAAATCTGCATTAGATATCCATAATCTAACTTATCCGGCTTCACTTCCACTGCTTATGTGGATTTTGATGGGAGGCTGGTCATGCAGGATTATGAGCTTACGCTTGACTTCAAGGATGCGGCTACCAAAAGGCTCGGTAAGGATCAAGATGTCCGGAAAGATTACCCTCAGCGGTCTTGGCGAAGGACAGGATATTACTATTCCTGAAGTAACACCGGATATGTATATAGAGGAAGGATGGGAGGAGCTATGGAATTAATCAGGGTGGAACATATCAGTAAGCATTTTAAGAAAATTAAGGCGGTGGATGACATCAGCTTCCATGTGAACAAGGGGGAGGTACTGGGCCTTCTGGGACCCAACGGGGCCGGAAAATCCACGACGATATCCATGATTTCAACACTGCTTAAGCCGGATTCCGGTGATATTTTTTATGCAGATACCAGTATTCTGCAGAATCCCAAGGTCATTCAGGAGAGCCTAGGCTATGTCCCACAAGAGATAGCCCTCTACCCGATGCTTACCGGTAAGGATAACCTGTCCTTCTGGGGCCGCAATTACGGGGTGAAGGGAGATCAGCTTAAGAAAAAGATCGATGAGATATCGGAGATCATCGGCATTAAGGACCGCCTAAAGGATAAGGTCAAGACCTATTCCGGCGGTATGAAGCGCAGGCTGAATATTGGTGCAGCCCTGCTCCATGATCCCGAGATCATCATCATGGATGAGCCCACCGTAGGTATTGACCCCCAGTCCAGAAAGCACATCCTGGATACTGTCCTGGCTCTGAATAAGCAGGGTATGACCGTCATATACACCAGTCATTATATGGAGGAGGTCGAATACCTTTGTGATCGTATCTGCATCATGGACCAGGGGAAGATCATAGCTGACGGAACTAAGGATCAGCTGATCGAACAGTACGATAAGACGAGAGGGATAAAGCTGAAGACAGAGACTAACGGTCCGGAGCTTCTTGATAGAATGAGGGCTCTCCCCCATGTTCTCTCTGTCACCCAGGAGGAATCCAAGGAACTCCTCATCCGCTTCGGCGAAGATAAGTGGGTATTCAAGAATATCATAGACTTACTGCATGAGGAGAATATCGGTATCCTGTCCATGGAATATGAACAGCCCAACCTGGAAACAGTGTTCCTTAATCTGACCGGCCGGGTTCTAAGAGATTAAGGGGGGGATATTATGCTGTTAATGATATGGAAGGATGTGAAGAACATCCTTAGTGACAAGAAAATCCTTACCGTCATCCTTCTGATGCCCTTTATCCTGATGACTATTCTGGGTTTATCCTTAAAAAGTGCCTTCAGCTCTGAAGGCAGTGGTATTACTCATATGGACATAGTAGTGGTCAAGGAATATGATCATGAGGCTGATCTTACCATGTATCAGGATATACTGGAACAGATGAACCTCGGTGATATCGGAGAGGTGGCGGACCCGGAGGAAATCTTCTTTCAGGATTTTCTCAGTGATGATCAAGTTAAGAAAATGCTGTCCTATAAGCTTGTAAGTCGAGCGGAAGCAGACCGGTTGCTGGCAGAGGATCGGATTCCGGCAGCCATTATCCTGCCGGAGAAATTTATCTTTAATACCTTAATGAACCTTACCGTCTCAAGAAATGTTGTTACCATAGAGCTGCTTAAGAACAGCAACTCCCCCAACTCCTCCTCGATTGTGGAGCAGCTGCTCAGACAATTTACCAATACCTTGAACCGCATGATTGTCCGCAGAATGACGCTCCAGCCCTACTTAATGGATGAGGAGCAGAGAGAAGGCCTGCCTCTGGAGGACCTGTTGCTCCCGCAGGAGGAGATCGAGGTATCTCTGACTGTAAAAGAGGTGAGCGGCAAGGAAGTCTGGGACAGCTTTCAATATTATGCTGTTGCCATGATGGCGATGTTTACCTTGTATGCAGCCGGCTTTGGCGGCAGGGCCCTGATCGATGAGAAGAAAAATTACACCCTACATCGACTGAAGGTCTCCGGAAGGAAGCTGCAGCTATCTGTCGTAAGTAATTTCATCCGGGTTATCCTGATTGTGATTATTCAAAGCATCCTGATGATTGTATTTTCCAGTCTCTTATTGGGCGTAGAGTACGGTAACCTCCTCTATATGCTGCTTCCGGTGCTATTAAATGCAATCTCCATCGGATCTTTAGGGATGCTGGTTTCTGTGATTACTCTGGTAAGCGGCTCCTATGCCTTTGCCAATGCATTTGAATATGGAATCGTCAATTTGATGGCTCTGGTCGGCGGCAGCTTTATCCCGGTCCAGATCCTGCCGAAGGCAGTACAGAATCTACGCTTCTTTTCCACAAGTGGTAATGCTCTGGATCTGTTCCTGAATACTATTTCGGGGGATCCTGTCTCAGAGGTTATGAGCAATATTATGAGCCTGCTGCTTATGAATCTGCTCTTTATCGTAACCTCCTGTATCATCTTAAGGTTACGAATGAAAACGGAGCTCCTGTGAATGATTTTGGTACTATATACCGCTACCAGGCGGTAGAATGGAGATTTTATGATAGCATATATTCTGTTTAAAATAAAAAAGCATAAGGTCATGCTCCCAACAGTAATCGTGACCAGTATCCTGACCATGATATTTATCTATGTGATCGGGACCGGCTTCAGTCAGCCCTATGTCGCAAAGATTGCCATCGTGGATCTGGACCGCTCTGCAACCAGTATGGCAATTACGAGAAAACTGAAGGAGTATGAGAACTACGAATTTACCGAGCAGGATTTGGATCTGGCGAAGAAAAAGCTGGAGGGAAGAAGATTAGCCGGAATCGTGTACATCGATCAGGGCTTTGAGGCAGGACTCGCTCAGAGCGAAAATAAGATTACCTTCTATCGGAATGGAGTTAATGTGGAGACCATGTTCCTGGAGAACAGTCTATCCCAGTATATATCGGAAGCCATCAGCGATAACCTCTTCCCTGCTGTGGCAGCCTCCTACCTGCCGGCAGAGGAAGCGCTGCTTCGGAGTAAATTTGAAGAGCTTCGCACGGAATATGTAACCTATGAGGTTGATTCCGGTTATTATGAAAAAGATACTGCCGGTTACAGCCAGTACAAATACTACTTTGCCGGCTTCCTCCTCTTCTTCTCCATGTTCACCATCATGTTTGGCATCGGCTCACTGGTAGAGGAGAAGGAAATTCATGTGTGGCAGCGGCAGATGGTATCACCCTTAAGGACCTCCACCATCCTGATTGGTGATCTTATCAGCAATTTTATCCTGGGTATGGGGCAGATGACTTTGGTCGTCCTCGTAAGCAAATACCTCTTCCGGATCGAATGGGGAGGCTCCACTTTGGCGATCCTTCTTGTTCTGGCAGCTTATGTTTTCGCCGGTACAGCCCTCGGCTTATTTGTATCCTGCTTCGTAAGAACTGAGCAGCAGCTGGGTGCCTTCCTTCCTACGGTTGTTGTTGCCACCTCCATGATTGGCGGAACCATGTGGCCCAGGGAAATGACAAGTAACAAGGTGTTACTTATGCTCTCGGATGTCCTGCCCCAGCGCTGGGCCATGAAGGGTCTGCTGGATGTGATAATGTATAACGGCGGGCTCAAGAATGTCCTGCAGCCCATCCTCTACCTTCTGATTATCACAGCAGTGCTTATAATCGCCTCTCTCAAACCCTACAGGAAGGTCGCGTAGATTATGGGAGCATAAGATTATCGGATATGAAAGGTTCTCGGATGATATAAGAAGCTGAAGCTCATAAAAAGGCCGGTGAATTTCAAAGGATGAGTTCACCGGCCTAAATATATACTTCATGAATGCTTGCCTGATTGGCATTCCTTCTTAAACGAGAAGCGCAATATACGCAAAGGGGCATTTCTGGACTTCATCTCCGGTCCATAGCTGCTATCCTATCGTTAAGAATCTATTCTACAAACAATACATGCTATGCTCATATCAGAAGATGAGCTTTATGGCGTGCCGTTCCATATAGATGCAGCCATTCTCAAGAAAGGTGATTCCTTCCTCCTCCAACAGCTGCCGCTGCTTCTCCTCACCGCCGAAGATGTCTCCGGGAGCCATAGAGCCATTTCTGTTCACAACCCTATGGCAAGGAAGCTTAAGCTCTATTGGTACACTATGCATCGCATATCCCACCAGTCTTGCTGCTCTGGGTCGACCCAGCAGCTTGGCAATCGTACCGTAGCTGATGACAGAACCGGGCGGTACTGTAGCAACAATCTCATAAACCTGCTTGAAGAAGCCCTGGTTGTCCATCTTCCTTCCCTTCCTCCTTAATACCGCATATCATCTTCTGCCTCAGTACTTATTTTGTATCATTACTTATTCTGCATCATTACTTATTCTGCATCGTTGCTTATTCTGTATCATTGTTTATTCTGCATCATTAATTATTCTGCATCGTTGCTTATTCTGCATCATTTCTTGTTCTGTATCATGACTTGTTCTGCTTTTATTCCTTGGCTAAAATCATGGCCGAGATGGGTTCAATCATTATCGTTCCTGAAAGCGTCTCCAGTACCTCTATCCCTGCTCTTGTTCCTTTTCCATAGACCTTCCAGC
>JAEZNB010000072.1 GCA_023441965.1 Bacillota bacterium | reverse complement strand
CTCTGGACATGAAATTTGTTAATGAAGTCAAAGGCTGGGATCGGAATTTGCTGTGGTTTTTCTATTTTGTTGTTTAATAATCGGGCAAGCTCTTTTTCTTTTGCCTTAATAGCACTGGCCTGCGTTTTGGCAGCGTTTTTATAGTCAGAGCATTTTTGCGCACTCACTAGCCATTTTCTTCTGTTATGGATAGCCTGGTTCAATTGTTTAATTCGTAATTGTTGCTTTTCATATTCTTTAGCAACATGCTTAACTTCATTTTCTTTTTGTATCTTATATGCAGAATAATTGCCTTTATAGGTCTTTAAGCCCGTGGACGTCAATTCCCAAATTCGATCTGTCATACGATCCAAAAAATATCTGTTATGGGATATGATTAAAACCGATTGTTTGATGCACTTAATAATCTTTTCTAGTAATGTAACACTATCGATATCCAAATGATTTGTAGGTTCATCAAGAATCAATAAGTCAAAATTTCTTGTAAGAGCTTTGCAGAGCATGAGCTTCGTTTTTTCTCCACCACTTAAGTTTGTTGCTTGCTGCCCCCACAAAGATTCGTGAATGCCCATTTGATGCAATGATTTTTTGACAATGGTATCAATTGGCTCACTGACTTCCGAATTTTTACTGACTGCTTGATATAATTCATTGTACACGGTAACTCCTGGTTCAAAATCCGTGTATTGTTGCAGATAGATGATTAGTGCATTATGCGGCGTATATTCAATGCTGCCTGCATCAGGGATTTCCAAACCAGCTAGAATTCTGGCAAGCGTTGTTTTCCCAATACCGTTGCCCCCAATAAAACCTATTTTCTCACCATTATTAATCCTACCGCTGATATTTTCCAATACTATCTTGCCATGGTAACTTATGCATACCCGCTCAAAGAGTACACTCATTTAGACCCATCTCCCTTCCTGATGATCCAGGAGAAGGGCATAAAAAAAGACGATAGAGAACATCCTCGTCTTTGCTTACTTACTGGATTTTATAGCATAGGAATAAAAACAGTTAGCAATAAAGATGTGCCCCCTCCTGAACTTCTAGAATTAATTTGTGATTATTCAAGATTAACTCAGTTTTACACATCTTTTCGTCCTCCTGTTCTATAGGATGGATAAATAATACCATATGTAACCCTAAATAACAATCTATAGCTGCATGGTTTCATTTTCTTCATGGTAGTCTGATATTGTGGATCTGAAGCGGGTTGAGGGGTCCGGCTTGACTTATTGACTTGTTGTGAACCTCCTAGGAAACAAGGGGACAGGGAATTTTTTTCATCCCTGTCCCCTTGTTTCTTCTAAATATCCTCCTTGTGCGCTGATGGGCCTCCGTTCTAAAGTTATCCTAGGATTAATTCCGCTCTACATCCCTAGCCCACTACTTTTGTTTCCCGATTCTATCCACAAACCACAGCCTCCCAAAAAGCAGGAGTTCCAAGCCGGCTCCGGCCCAGATCGGTACGGGGGCATACCAGGTAAGCAGCCAGGCTGCTCCCACGGCTAGCCCTGTCAGCCATCTTTTCCAAGTCAGCGGGCGGATGAGCAATATGATCAGAGCTGCCAGGAAGAGCAGGGCGGACATGACATAAAGCGCGAACTCGGTATTTTGCACGCTCATGGGCTCTATCCGGTTTTCCACCCGTCCTTTTACCCCTTGCAGAATTTCCCGTACGGCCAAATGGTCCGTAAATTCGGTAAACAGATCAAAGGCAAGCGCTTCGGGTTCCGTCCAGTGAAAAGACCAGCGGATCCGGCTAACCAAACGGGTATGGCTGTCATCAATGGGATATAAGGCCCAGAGGAAGCTGCCCTGCTGGTCCTTTCCGGTCCAGATCAGATATTGGTCCGGCTTGATTTCATAAAAGATCATGCCGTATATGGAACTGATCGGAACCTCATCGCCGGCCTTAAAGTCCTGGAACTGCGGAAGAATACGGTCGGCGCTACGGATCCCGCCCGGACTGCCTAGGTTTTCCACAATATCATACCCGTAGTATCCGGCCCGGCCGTATCCCATCTGAATCAGCCAGGGCCAGATTTCCTCGGGTGTACCCGTAATCGTAACCGCCCTGGTAGCAAAGAATCCGGGCTGGGGAGCCAAATGGTCTCCCGGCATGATCTGACTCACTTCCTGGTCCGTAGCACCCCAGTTCAACTGGAAAGGACGCGCCCAAAGCATGTAGGCCGCCATTACAAGACTGATAAGGGCCAGGACAGCGGCGATTCTGCCCGGAATCCTTTTTGTTTTTGCTGAAGTAAAAATTTGCATAACCATTTTACCTCTTCTTGTTTATACCTTCTATTTAAGAGCTGCAAGCAGGAAACAAGAGGACAGGGCAGTTATTTTGCTCACTTATATCTTTAAAATATAATCCCTGTCCAAAGAATCCACCTGTTAAAGAGTGGATTTTCTATTTTAGGGGTCTAATAGCTGCTCTTAAAATCTAATTTAGATAGGTGTGGTGTTTTAAAGATCAATCACCAAACAACATTAGAGTTCAATAATCTTTGTAGCAATATTTTTGCAAAATTCACTGTCATGCTCCACAAAAAGAATGGTTGGTGAGTATTCAAGCAGTAGCTCTTCAATTTGCATGCGAGAAATGACATCAATAAAATTCAGTGGTTCATCCCAAATGTGCAGGTGGGCTTTCTCGCAAAGACTTTTAGCAATCAGCACCTTCTTCTTTTGACCGCCGCTAAAAGCTGCAATATCCTTTTCAAATTGAACTCTGGAAAAATCAAGCTTTCTTAAAATGGATTTAAATAAGCTCTCATCAATCCCGTTATCGGCGGCGTAGTCAGTTAAATTGCCCTGAAGATGCGATGTATCCTGTGAAACATAAGATATTTTAAGCTGGCTTCCTTTTCTGAAGGTGCCCGTGTAGCTTATATCCTCACCACATATAAGTTTGATAATACTTGATTTTCCGGAACCGTTTTTACCTAAAAGAGCAATCCGGTCACCTTGATCAATGGTAAAGCCTATATCCCTGCAAGCCATCTTTTCACCGTAAAAAATTGAAACATTTTCAAGTTCAGCAAGACGGGTATGGTGATAATCAAGCTGAGAAATCTTTAAGCTATCAGAGCGTTCAAGGTTTTTGAGAAGTTTGGACTTTTCATCAACAGCAGATTGCTGTCTTTTTTCGATTGATTTAGAGCGTTTCATCATCTTGGCAGCCTTGTGGCCAACATAGCCCTTATCCGGCTTGGAACCGGAATTTCTTGTTCAATATTTTGTTTTTTCCACTTCGTGCGACCATCCGCTGGTTCGTTTGGCAGAATTGGATAAGCGTTTAATGTCTTTAATAAGCTTTTCGTTTTCTGCCAATTCAAAGGCATCCTGCCTTTTTCTATTTTCCCACCAATCAGAAAAATTTCCTTTTTGGATTTCTATATTCGTTTTATTG
>JAEZNB010000032.1 GCA_023441965.1 Bacillota bacterium | reverse complement strand
GGATGTAACTCCCGGCAACACAATGATGTTTTGTCTTCACTTTGGCGAGGGTGGCGAAGATTGTGTTAAAACAGCTTATGAAGCGTTGAAGAAAGAAGCAATCACCCATTCACCGCTTGACAAGTGCGATTACAGTTCCATGCAATTTGTCTGCACCGATAAATTCGGTGTGACTTGGTGTATTTTTGTTTGAACGGAGGTCAGAAAATTGATTTTACATAATTTTGATTATATAACGATTCCATTAAAAACAAATAATATGGAAATTGATGTAACAAGTTTACTCAGTGGCAATAATAAAGACGATACATTATTCCATGTTATTAATGTTTCAAGAATAAATGGCGAACTCGCAGAACAATTCGGTTTGGCTAGAGATAAGTGCATCATTGGTGGTTTATTGCATGATATCAGTGCAATCATTAAACCGGAAGATATGCTAAACTATGCGATTGATAAGCACCTTGAAATATGTGAGGCTGAACGTAGATTTCCATTTCTGTTGCATCAACGAATTTCACAAGTTATTGCAAACGAATATTTTGGAATTATTGATGCTGATATTCTTTCTGCTATTGAATGTCATACAACCCTTAAAGCATCTCCGAATAAATATGATATGGCTTTGTTTATTGCAGATAAGCTTGCGTGGGATCAGGAAGGTACACCGCCATTTTATGATGATGTAAAATCTGCACTTAATGAATCTCTTGAAAAAGCCTGTTTTGTTTATATGAGATTTATGATTGATAATAAGAAAGTACTATATCCTCACACTAATTGGACTTTAGGTTATGAATCTATAAAAAGAAGATGGTGAATATAATGGTTGAATCACGTTGCGGACTGCTTTGCAGTGAATGCGGTTTTAGAGAGAGTCATAATTGCGGCGGCTGTATTGAAACAAACGGAAATCCGTTTCACGGTGAATGTCCTGTAGCGAAATGCTGTCAGGATAATGGTTTTACGCACTGTGGTGAATGCCCTGTTATTCCAGAAGCTTGCGGTATAAGTGCCTGCATAAAGGTAGATGAAACAGGCTTTCATCTTTGTGATACCTGCGATAAAACTACCTGCGGCAAACTCCACGCCTATTCCTACACCGACTCCAACCACGGCGACAACCCGCCCGGCGCGAGAGTTGAGCAATGCAAAAAATGGGCAAAGGAGAATAGGAATGAATAACAATGCAAGAGAAATAATCCTGCGTGAAGAAAACGAATTTCCGAAACTTTTCACATCCTTTGTGGAGCGTGATTACGGTATATTGTATTATAATACCGATGAAAAAGATAGCCATGACAGCAATCATTCTATTATATTACCGAATAAGATAACCGATTTAGGTGCGGTACTTGAAGATATCAAGCACTTTTACGCAGAACTGGGATATAAGGAAACGTCAATATACCATCCGTTTGTACCGAAATATTTTACCAATAATCTATCTATATTTGAGAAGCACGGATTTTCCGTTCATATCGAAGAAAGCCGTCGTATGATGATTTTAATCGAGGAAAACATGCTTGCTCGATATAACAGATTGAGAATAGAGCGTTTATCGGAATGGGATGAACGAATATTGACGGACATACTTGCACCAGACGGCAAGAATTATGAGCAGTCGGTGTTAAAAAACAGCTTGCGGCATCCGAATTTTTATCTGTTTGTCGGTTACATCAGCGATAAGGCGGTAGTGGAAGTTAATTTTCATATATCACAGCACGGATGCACGCGGTTTGATCATATTGTCACGGCTCCCGATGAACGCGGCAAGGGTTACGCGCGTGAAATAATGTGTTATGTTTCGAATTTTTGCCGTGAAAACCGTTTTCCATTATGTTATCAGTGGCCAGATAACGGCACTTCGGAGCGCATAACTACCCAAGCGGGATTCAGGTATATGTTTGACATTGAATCAGGATATGCAGTATGTAAAGTGTGACAAGGTTTAATGTATAAAATGGTAAAGGAGAATAGACGATGACAGTAATAGAATTTGTTAAAGACCGGCTTATGACTGCAAATCAGGAATATGCTGATAAGTCACCCGATCATTATAACTTCTGGGATCAGCACATAAAGCTTGTTGTAAAAGAAGCCCTTATTTTAGCCGAAGAATACGGCGCGGATAAGGAAATCATCGAGCTTGGCGCACTGCTGCATGATATTGCATTGGTATCAAATGTCGGCACAAGGCAAGAACATCACACAAACGGTAAAATTATTGCCGATAAAATATTGACCGAATACGGATATCCTTCCGACAGAAAAGAAAGGGTACTTGGTTGTGTTCTTCGTCACAGGAACAGTAAATACGTTGAAAACATCGAGGAATTGTGCGTTGCCGACGCTGATATAATATCACACTATGATAATATCCCAATGTGCTTCGGCGTTGCTTTCAAGTATAATAAAATCACTACTGAATCGGTTGATGAATGGATTAAGTATTTCGAGCATGACTACAACGACTTAAGCGACAGAACAAAGCAGACCTTCAAGCCGAGATATGATACCATAATGGACGTGCTGTTCGGCGTATTAGTATAATAATAAAAATAGATATAGGAGAACAAAAATGGACATTGAGATCAAACGCCTGACCCCCGAATTAATCGAGGATTATCTGCGCTTTTTCGACGTTACACCGCATGACGATGATATTCCCGGTAGCAAGTGCTATTGTGTTTGTTGGTGCAGTGCCGATCATCGTATAGCAACCGATTTTTCGTCACAAGAAAAAAGACGAGAGCTTGCAAGACAATACATAAAAGATGGTGTAATTCAAGGTTATTTAGCGTACCAAGGTGACAGGGTTGTAGGCTGGTGTAACGCAAATACAAAGTCGGAATGTCAACATTGTATAAGCTGGTTACGTTTTATGCAATCGGTCAGTATCAATGATACACCGCTGAAAGTGAAATCGGTTTTCTGCTTTGTAATTCCACCCGATATGCAAAGAAAAGGTATTGCGACAAAGCTGCTTGAACGTGTTGTAGATGATGCGGAAGCAGACAAATTTGATGTTGTAGAGAGCTATCCCAAAAAGGAATTTATTAATGTAGCTCGTGATTTTATGGGTCCGGCAAAAATGTACGAAAAGTTAGGATTCACCGTTGTTGATGAGGTAAATGGTGAGATAGTAATGCAAAAATTCTTGAAAGGAGGGGTACAATATCATGAAATATGAATTTGACAGCGAAATAAAACAGCTTGAAGGAAAAATCAAGTGGAGTGTTTTCTATTTTCCTTATTCAGCAGCCGAGAAATTAGGCTCAAAAGGTAATATTCCTGTTCTAATAACGGTGGATGGACACAGCTATGAGCATACCTTACTGCCGTCAAGGAACGGTCATTATCTGGTATACAACGAATTTATTAGACAAGCAGTCGGCAAAGACATCGGTGACACGGTGCATGTTACCTTGGAAAAAGATACAAAAGAACGCAAATACGTTGTTCCGCCTCACATAGAAAAAACTCTCAAAGAAAGAGGTGTATTAGAGCAATATTTGAAACAACCGGACTACTTAAAACGTGAACAGGTGAATTTAGTTGAGGTTGCAAAGAAAGAAGAAACGAAGCAAAACAGGCTGAATAAGCTGATTGCTATGTTAGGAGGGCTAAAATGATTAACAAACTATCATGTGAAAAATGAAGGTATAAAGCAAGACCACACAAAAGGTTTTAGCCTTCGATGTGGTCTTTATCTTTGGCTTCCGCTTGAAGAGAGTCGGTCAAAAATTCTTGTTTTCGTAAATCCCTAAGTTGAACGCCCTTTCGTGTGGACCTTTTTTATTGACCAGGGGCAGTAGGATATTGAACAAGGTCTCGCAAGCGAGCCCTATGACCTGCTCCGCAGGTCGTGGGTGCTAACCCAACTTTCCTTAGGTAACAAGAAAAGAGTTCATACTCACGCATGAACTCTTTTCTTGTTACAGGGGCAGTAGGATTTGAACCATCTGCCTGCCCCACAAACACTGATAGAAAGGGCATTCCCGCATGCCGGATTTGAAGTGTAATCAGGAGTGTAATCATATGGTTTCAGACAAGATAGATGCAGATATGGTAGTGTAAAAAATTTTGTGTCCTGGTAATAAATGCCACTTTCTTGGTGAGAATTAGATATGAATAATTCTACCAGGAAGGTGGTTTTTATATGGCTATTGCAAGAGAACAATTACGACAGATTATCAAGGAAAACGACGTTCAGAGTGTTGGGGACATCTACAACCTACTCAAGGACAGCTTCAAGGATATGATGCAGGAAATGCTTGAGGCAGAGATGGATGTTTCACTCGGTTATCCGAAGAATGAAAAGGGTGATTTGCAGATAGAAAACAAAAGAAACGGCTATACACCTAAGACAGAAAAAAGTCAGTACGGGGAGTTTGAGGTTGAGGTTCCCAGAGACAGAAACGCTGAGTTTGAACCCAAGATTATACCTAAATATCAAAGGGACATTTCCGGTATTGAAGAAAAAGTGATATCTCTTTATGCATGTGGCATGTCAACCCGTGATATTCATGACCAGCTACAGGATATTTACGGGATCGAGCTGTCTGCAGAAATGGTAAGTAAAATCACGGATCGAATTATTCCTGATATTAAAGAATGGCAGTCCAGACCGCTTAACCCCATGTATCCATTCGTATTTATGGATGCAATACACTATAAAATAAAGGAAGATGGCCGCATCATTAACCGTGCTGCTTACATTGTTCTGGGTGTCACTCTAGATGGAACAAAAGTAAGCGTCAAACCATACGCTCCTAGTAAATTTTAAGCGCCGTTTACTTACGGCGCTTACTGTAGCAATCAGCCGGGAGCGATTTTGACCACGGCATGAGCGGCTCCAGCTCTGATTGTTCTATATTTCCATCTTTACCGATGATTTTGGGCAGTTCT
>JAEZNB010000019.1 GCA_023441965.1 Bacillota bacterium | reverse complement strand
CGCAAGGAGTTGCGTGATACCCAGGATGCACTTGATATATTAAAAAAAGCAATCGGCATACTGGGAAAATGACTGAGGCCCTGTTTTTGGAGTCTGCTATACAGGAGGAGCAGCTTCTGGAGCAGGGAGAACGCCGGCTGAATGTCTCCGGTGTGCTGAAAATATTAGGCGTTTCAAGAAGTGGATACCTGAGCTGGAAAAGACGGCTTCCATCAGAAAGAGAAAAAAGAAAACATATCATTAAAGAAAGAATTAATCTACGAGGATTCACATCATAATTATGGGGCTCCCAAAATAACCGAATGTCTGAGGCAAGAAGGAGAATGCATAGCCGAAAAGACAGTAGGTAACTATATACGTGAACTTGGAATAAAAGCGCAGTATATAAAGCCTTATACTGTGACTACGATAAATTCAGATTTCAGTGATGAGTTAAAAAATATATTAGAGGAACAATTTAATCCCGAAAAACCAGACGCTGCTTGGTGTTCTGACATTACATATATTTGGACATTTGAAGGTTTTGTATATCTTACCAGCATCATGGATCTGTATTCCCGAAAAATCATAGCCTGGACTTTGAGTGATACCTTGGAAGCCAGATGGGTAATAGATACGGTAAATAAGGCTAAAAATGCGAGAAATGTAAGTACCCCGTTAATTCTCCACACGGACTATACCGAAGAAAAAACTATGCCGAAGTTTTTAACTTCATTTTGTAACTACTAAAGGTTATTCATTTTCTTCGGCATAGTATTTTATACTTGAAGTACCAAACCAAGGAGGTACTTCGAGATGAAGATTGATACTATCTGTAAAGATTTATTAAAAGCGCTGGCAGACGCAAGCTATAATGAACATACTATCTTTAATTACCAAGGTGTGATTCGAAGATTCAGGGCTTACTGTAATCAGATGGGAGTTGAGATTTATACTCCCGAATTCGGTCAAACCTATGCTGATGATGTTGTAAGCAGTTTGACTGGTAAGTTTAGCAAAAACAGATACCATACACAGGGGAGATTCATTCGCTTGATCAACAGCTATTATAATACTGGCGTTTTTGATTTCTCTATGTTCAAACGAGGCAAGGTTCAGCCCGCAAATGATACTCATAAATGTATTTACCAGAAGTATGAAACTCATCTTCGTGGTTTTTACGAGAACGAGAATACGGTTCATTTCTACCAGTATGAATTGTATTACTTTCTTCAATACCTGGACATGGTTCTGATATACGATTTTAATACAGTAACACCTGCTGTCGTGCTGAATTACATCAAGTCAGTTAAGCAATGTCGTCAGCGAGCAGTTTTGTGCGGCTTGCGCCGATATTTTGTATACGCAGAAAGAAATGATTTATATACAGCAATAGCCGGACTTCATGCTTATCGCCATAAAAGAATTATCCCAACACTTACTGACAATGAGTAAGATTGTTTAAAAGCCGTTATTAATGCGAAAGAAATATCCTATCGTGACGCAGCCATAGTCCTGTTTGGTCTTACCACTGGAATTAGAGCCTGTGATCTGATACGCTTAAAGCTATCAGATATTGATTGGATCAATGAAACGATATCGTTCAAGCAAAGTAAGACAGGAAATACCGTCTACCTTCCACTCACCACAGTGGTCGGCAACGCTATAGCCAACTATCTTTCAAAAGAAAGACCGCGGACAGATAATGATTTTCTGTTTGTCGGGAATTTAGCACCTTTTGATCCGCTTACTGATCATGCGTCTTGCCACGCGATAGTTTCTCATGCTTTTAAAAAGGCAGGCATTAGTAAGCAGGACAGATTTTTCGGAATGCATATGCTTCGGCACAATGCCGCCTCGGTTATGGTGAAGCGAGAGGTTCCAATTGCTACGATTGCAGCCATCCTTGGACACGACACTACAGACATATATATAACAACGGATGAAGCCAGGCTTAAGGAGTGCGTTCTTCCCATGGTTAACATCTCTGCGGAGGTGAATCCATGAATAGGTTTATCAGTAACCTTGCTCCGGCATTGAACGACATTGTTACATTAAAAAACTCATTAGGTATCGAATATAAAGCAGGCTCCGTTTATCTTCGACAGCTTGATAAATATAACTTTGAACATAACAATGCTCAGACTCTTACCAAAGAGATTGCTGTAGGCTGGGCAATACAGCACGCCAGTAAATCAACAACCAATGACAGAAGCTGGATCCCGCCCATACGTGAGTTTGGACGTTACTTGCAAAGTATCGGTGATACTGAGGCCTATGTCCTTGATAACCGGTTCACCATTCAGCATTATCATGCTGAAGTATATCTCCTGTCTGAGGATGAAATACAAGTATTCTTTAAAGAGTGTGACGCCTATGTTCGCAGGCACAATACACCAGGAAGGCCCTACGTTTTGCCTGCCTTTTATAGATTTCTTTACTGCTGCGGTGTAAGATGTGCCGAAGCCAGAAAGCTCAAATGCAAAAATGTGTACTTGGATAAAGGATATGTTGATATCCTAAAGTCAAAAGCTCATAAGGATCGGCGGCTGTTTTTATCTGATGAGATCGTGGGGTACAGTATGTGAGTAGCGATTATATAAAAGCAACTGCTGGCATATGCCGAAGTTACTCCAAAAAGGCCTATCCATGGGATAATGCGTGCATAGAATCTTTCCATGCCTTGATAAAAAGAGAATGGCTGAACAGATTTAAGATATTTGATTATAATCAAGCGTATCGACTGGTATTCCAGTATATTGATACTTTTTACAATACAGTAAGAATACATAGTCATTGTGAATATCTTTCACCAAACAAATACGAGGCAAAATATTGAGATAGATTGGATGAAATGGAATGGCAGGAAACAAACAGTGAGGCATGTTAATAGAAAAGATCACGTTTAACTTGTACTTTTTCTAGACATAGTACTACTATTTATATTCTAGCACCAATAAACAAAAGCCCTACGACCACAGCCATAACAAAAACGGCAAACGGCTTTCTGACCTTGGCAGTAAGAATCATATACGGAATTCCGCAGATAAGCGCAGCTACCGCAGGCGACAGGAACCACACAATTGCATGTAATCCGCCGAGTATATTGCAGGCAAGCGCAAGGACAAAATAGATTGCGGAAAAGATTCCTATAGTAATAAGGTCTTTTCCTTTGAGCTTTTGAGTTGAATTAACATTTGACATAATTTCTTCCTCCTATAATAAGTTGAGGTTAGACACAACTAACCATTACTCATAAAAAATAGCCGTTTGGCTTATGGAATACATTTTAAGGAGTGTCCAGCAATTAGTCAAGCCAGTTCAGACAAAAATGCTCCGAATGGACAATAAAGATTTGCGAAAATATCTTGTCGAAGTATTGACAGGAGCGTTCAGTGACAGTATAATTAAAACCAGTGGTTTGAAACTGATGGTTTTAATTGTTGAAAGGGGATAACATATGGCAAAACGTGTGGAAGGAGTAACGGAAAAGCTAATTGAATGTGCCAAGCAGGAGTTCCTAGAAAAAGGTTATGAAAATGCTTCCTTGCGTTCTATTGCAGAAAAAGCTGACTCAAGCAAAGGGGCTATATATATTCGTTATCCTGATAAAGCTGCATTGTTTACTTCATTGGTAAAGGATGCAGCAGACGGCTTGATTGAATTAACGGGCGTTTTACAAGGGGAATTTTCCGAGCTTCCAAGCCATGAGCAAAAAAATAAAGTATCTGAATGGTCAAACAAAGGATTCGCGGCGTTTACGGATTATCTGTACGAACATTTTGATGAATTTAAGCTGCTGCTTACCTCTTCCGAAAACGAGATGTATCAGGATTTTATGCATAGACTTGTAGATACGGATGTTGCGTGTACATTCCGATATGTCGAAGCCAGTGGAAGTGATGCTATACGCACCGGCAGGTTAAACAAAGAATTTGCACACCTTGTTTCGCAGGCGTTTTATACCGGCGTATTTGAGGTGGTACTTCATGATTTGCCGAAAGAAAAGGCTTCAGAACACATTAATCGACTGCGACGATTTTACACCGCCGGGTGGATGACGGTTTTTCAACCGGAAAAGGAGGGTGAATAATCTGAGCGGATATATAGATGAAAAAGGCTTTGTGCATTGCCCTGTTTGCGGAAACAAAACCCGCACTAAAGTCTTAATAGGAACATTGCTTAAACAGTTTCCGCTGTTTTGCCCGAAGTGTGGGCAAGAATGTATCATAAATGTGGAAAATAATAATTTAACAGTAGCAGAGCCAGACGCTGAGACGCAGAGCCGATAACCGATAAGAAATCTTATCAGTTATCGGCTTTCATAATTTTGTTGGGTTAGACGCTACTAACTGAGGAGGAATATTATGCCGACAGATAAAAACTTAAAACCCTTTGCAAGGCTAATGAACTTTGCAAGTCCCCACAAAAGCGGATATATAAAAGCTGTTATATATGCGATTCTAAGTGTTGCATGTGGTCTTTTACCGTATTTTGCAGTTGCGCGAATGGTAATAAACCTTATTGACGGATACAAAGACGTGAAGTTTTACTTAATTTACAGTGCATTTTCTGTTTTTTGCTTTGTTCTGAAAGCGATTTTCGCTGCACTTTCCACATGTACGTCACATGAAGCGACTTTTGCTGTTATGTCCGAAGTCAGGCGTAGTGTTGCGGCAAAGTTTGCAAGAGTTCCTATGGGTTTCATACTGGAAACACCGTCAGGGCAGCTGAAAGGCAGCATGATGGAAAGGGTGGAGCAGCTGGAGGTTCCTCTTGCGCATGCAGTTCCTGAAATGACAGCCAATATTTTAATTCCGTTCGGAATCATTGTTTATATGTTTATACTTGATTGGAGAATTGCGCTGAGTGCGCTTGTAGTTTTTCCGGTTGTGCTGCTTTGCTATAAATTGATGATGAAGGAATATCCAAAACGGTATGGAGAGGTTATTCAGGCAGGAAAACATATGAGTGCAACAACTGTTGAATACATCAATGGTATAGAAGTTATTAAAGCCTTTAATCAATCTGCTTCATCCTACAAAAAGTTTAGTGATGCGGTTCATGGCAATACAAATCTTGTCCTTTCGTGGATGGGCTCAACGCTTGGTTATTCTGCTGTTATGATGAGTGTTATGCCTGCAGTTTTGATTGGTGTTCTTCCAATTGGACTGATCTGTTATGGAAACGGTACTCTTTCCGCCTCGGTCTTTGTGGTATCTGTTTTGCTGTCACTCGGCATTATGGGACCGCTTTCCTCGGCTGTTTTCTTTACCGATGATATTGCAAAAATCAATACCGTTATGGGCGAACTCGGCAGGGTTTTGGACGCTGACGAAATGATAAGACCGACAGAAGAAGTTAAATTAAAAAATCTTGATATTAAGCTGAACGATGTATGTTTCAGCTATGACAAGAAACAAATCTTGCACGGTATAAATCTCTCGATGGAGCAAGGCACGGTCACAGCACTAGTGGGAAGCTCCGGCAGCGGAAAATCTACGATTGCAAAGCTGATTGCTTCTCTTTGGGATGTAAAAGACGGTCATATTACTATTGGGGGTATTGATCTTCGGAGCATTCCGGCTGAACAATTATCAGATTTGATTTCCTATGTATCGCAGGACAATTATCTGTTTAACGATACTGTACGCAACAATATTCGCATGGGTATGCCCGACGCCACAGATAAACAGGTAGAAGCAATTGCAAAGGCCTCCGGCTGTCACGAATTCATTATGAAATTGGAAAACGGCTATGAAACGGTAGCAGGCGGAGCAGGTGCGCATCTTTCGGGTGGAGAGCGACAAAGAATAGCAATTGCAAGGGCAATGATGAAAAATGCTCCTATTGTCATTTTGGACGAAGCAACGTCTTACGCAGATCCCGAAAATGAGGCCGTGATACAGGATGCTGTAAGCTGCCTGACGAAAGGGAAAACGCTCATTGTTATTGCACACAGGCTATCTACGATTACAGGCGCAGATCAAATAGCGGTTATAAGTAACGGCGCAGTTCTTGATGTTGGTACTCATCAGCAATTATTGCAAAATTGCAAGCACTATAAAGCTATGTGGGACGCTCACATAAGCACAAAAGACGAAACGGAGGTGGAGTAAATGTTAAAGGCTTATAAGAAATTCTTTATTTTTTCATACAAACAAAAGGGGAACTGGATAAAAGGCTTGACTTTTGAGATTATACGCTGCATTTTCGAGTCACTGCAATTTGCCGCGCTCATGATTGCACTCAAAGCGATTATATTGCAGGACTTTAGGGGGGCACTTGCACCGGCAGCCTTCGGCGTTATGCTGCTAAGCGTAATAGGAACATCCATAATGTGGAAGCTTGCTCATAGAAAAGAAGCTGAAGCCAGCTACCACACCTGTGAAGAAAAGCGAATTGAAATAGGAGAGCGGATAAAGTATATGCCGATGGGCTTCTTCAATTCCCACAGCCTCGGCAACATTACGGCAGTTGCAACAACAACTATGGAGGATATGGAAGCGATGTCCTTTGCCGTTATTGTAAGAACCTTGGTAGGTGTTATTCATGCTTGCATTTTATCAATTGGTGTGATGTTTTTTGATTGGCGCATAGGCATTATCTTTTTCTTGGGGACAGCAGTATTCATACTGATTAACGGAAAACTTCTGAAAAAGTCGGACGAGGTATCCCCTGTTCGACTTGCCGCACAAACAAAGCTTGTTGACGCTGTCCTGGAATATATTCAGGGAATGGGAATTGTTAAATCCTTTCACCTTACAAGGGATGCTAACAGCACAATGGACAAAACGATTTCCGAAACAGAGCAGCAAAATTTGAAGGTCGAAAAGCTTCGCATTCCATACATAGCCTTGGAGCATTGCGCCTTGTCCGTTGCGTCTGTATGTGCAGCTTTTGTCTCCGTTTTGCTTTATCTAAACGGAGAAATGGAATTGTTTATTTGCTTGTTGATGATGATTTCTTCCTTTATGGTATATATCCAGCTTGAAGTGGCGGGAAAGATGTTCTTTATGCTGCCGATGATTAATGCCTCCATCGACAGAGTAGAAGCTGTCAGTAAATCGCCGCTTATGGATACGGATGGCGTTGAAATCAAACCCGACAAGCTTGATATTGTGTTTAATCATGTGAGTTTTTGCTATGAGGAACGCAGAGTAATAGATGATGTTTCGCTGACAATTCCGGCAGGCACCACGACTGCTATTGTAGGTCCTTCGGGAAGCGGTAAAACGACTCTGTGTAATTTAATTGCCCGTTTTTGGGATGTAACCGATGGAAGCATTACGCTTGGCGGTACAGATATACGAAAATATTCTCTGGATTCCTTGCTGTCCAACATCAGCATGGTATTTCAGAATGTTTATCTTTTTAACGATACGATAGAAAACAATATCAAATTCGGTAACCCGGCAGCAAGCCATGATGATGTGGTTATGGCGGCAAAGAAAGCGTGTTGTCACGAGTTTATCAGCGCTTTGCCGGACGGGTATAACAGCGTGATCGGAGAGGGCGGCGCAACGATTTCCGGCGGTGAAAAGCAGCGCATCTCTATTGCAAGAGCAATACTGAAAAACGCGCCGATTATCATTTTAGACGAAGCTACCGCCAATGTTGACCCGGAAAATGAAAACGAGCTGCAAAAAGCAATTTATGAGCTGACAAAAAGCAAAACCGTCATTATGATTGCCCACCGGCTGAAAACTGTACGAAATGCCGATGAGATTATCGTTATCGACAATGGTAAGATTTCACAAAAAGGAACGCACAAAGAGCTTATTAAGCAACCGGGAATCTATGCGGATTTTGTAGGCGGCAGACAAAAAGCAGTAAGCTGGAAAGTCGGCGAGGCAGCAACACTATGACAAGACAAACACGAACAATAAAACTGATAATAAAAAAATTGCTTGGGCTTGTCGTGGTATTGTTTGGCGTGACAATTATGTCATTCCTGTTTGTGAACCTTTCGCCCGTTGACCCGGCTGAAGCGCTTGCACAACGAATATATACCCGCCCTACGGCGGAGCAAATCATGGAAGTGCGGGAGAATATAGGCTCAGATAAACCACTGCCTGTTCAATACATCAGCTGGGTGAGCAATGCGACAAGGGGTGATTTTGGCATATCGCTTCTTTCAAAAAAACCTGTTATGCAATCTGTCGGCAGCGCTTTTGGCGCAACGCTTCAAATTGTACTGTTGGCAATGCTGATTTCAACGCTGCTTCTTGTTCCTGCAAGCGTAATTTCGGCTGCAAAGAAAAACGGCATATTTGATGGCACAACACATTTTCTTGGAATAATCGGAATTTCACTTCCAAATTACTGGATTGGCTTTTTATTGCTGATCGTTTTTGCAGTGTGCTTACCAATATTTAAGGTTTCGGATTATGGAAGTTTTAAGGGACTCATCCTTCCGGCTGTTTCCCTGGCGATTCCCATTGCTGCTTCGGGAATAAGAGTCTTTCGTTCGGTGCTTATCAAGGCTTACCATTGCGACTTTGTAGCCTATGCAAGAGCAAGAGGCTTGTCGGAAAGAAAGATAGCAAAAATGGTAACATTGTATTCTCTGCCGCCCATAGTAACAATGACAGCACAGAATTTTGGCTTTCTGCTTGCCGGCAGCGCCACAGTAGAGGCAGTGTTCTCGTGGCCGGGAATCGGCTCTCTATTAATCGAATCCATCACAGGAAGGGATTTGCCTGTAATAAATGCGATTGTATTGATTGCAGCGGTTGTTTTTGTGGTCGTGAATTTTGCGGCGGATTTGATAAATATTGGCATTAGCCCTGCGATTCGTGCCGGAGGGGAGAATACAATATGATAAAAAGGGTTTTAAGAAACAAGCAAGCCGTAGTGGGACTTGCTATGGTTGCAGGCGTTACCCTTATAGCACTGTTTGCACCAATTATTGCTCCTAACAGCCCGACAGATACGAATATCATGAACACCTTCGCAGCTTCCTCCTCCGATTATCCCTTTGGGACTGATGAAATGGGGCGTTGTGTACTCTCACGGCTTGTTTATGGTGCAAGAAATTCTCTTTCTGTTGCAATACCGACGCTGCTTGTGCTTGCTGCAATCAGCACGTTAATAGCTACTGTATGCACATACATCGGCGGTGCTGTTGACCATGTGTTTTCAGCAATTATTGATATTCTGATGGCATTTCCGCCCATGCTTATCGCTATTACCCTGGCAGGCTCTCTGGGAAACGGCTACCGCAGCATATTGCTTTCCGTTGTGATTTCCATGTGGGTATGGTTTGCAAGGATTATACGCACCTTTGTTTTGGCGGAAAAGAACAAGCCATATATTGTAGCTTGCCGTATATCAGGCTGTACAGAAGCTCATATTGTCCTTTGTCACCTTTTGCCTAATATTTTACCGCAGCTGATTGTTTATTACAGTACAGGAATTGCCTCAATTATTATTACAATTTCAAGCTATGCCTTTCTTGGCTTTGGATTTGAAACCGGAGCTGCCGAATGGGGCGCTATGTTCAGCGGTGCTTCGGAATATTTATTTAGCCACCCGAGCCTTGTTGTATACCCCGGCTTGTGCATTTTGTTTACTGCGGCCGGATTTAATTTGTTTGGCGAAGCACTGCGAGATATTATTTCACCGGAGGAGGGATAAAATGCTGCTGGATATTAAGAATTTAACAATCTGTACCAAAAGGAATAAACAGATAATTTTGGAAGGCAGCAGCTTTAGCCTTACCCAAGGCGGGGCTATGGGAATAATCGGCGAAAGCGGAAGCGGAAAAACCATGACGGGAAAGGCAATTATGGGCTTGCTTAATCAAAACGTGTTTGATATAGGCGGAAGTATTTCTTATTGCGGGCAGGAGCTTAACGGGTTGCCGGGAAAAAACCGCCGCACCTTCAGAGGTACGGAAATTGCAATGATTATGCAAAACCCAATGACTTCCTTTGCTCCGATGATAAGAATAGGAAAACAGATGATTGATACTCTTGCTGTTTATCAAAAAAAGCCTAAAGCAAAGCTTCTTGAAGCTTCTATTGAGGCAATGGAAGCGTTTAATCTTCCAAACGCAGAATTGTTGATGAGATGTTACCCCGGAGAGCTGTCCGGAGGAATGCTGCAAAGAATTATGATTGCCCTGACAATGCTTTTGAAACCGAAGCTGATTATTGCAGATGAAGCGACAACAGCAGTGGATGCGATTTCCGAGCAGCTTATTCTTACGGAATTTGAACGGATTAGAAAAGCCGGTGTTTCTTTCATCGTAATCACACACGATTTTGGGGTCGCCGCATCCCTTTGCGACAGCGTAATTGTGATGCAAAACGGTAGAATTATTGAGAGTGGAAATATGCAGACTGTTTTTGGACAGCCAAAGCATGATTACACAAGAGAGCTTTTTAATGCAAGCCTCTTGTCGGGAGGTGTGCCATGTTACAAGCGATAAAAATTTCAAAAAAGTATTCCAGAGAAGGAGCAAAAAGTGGTTATCATGATGCGCTAAGCAATGTTTCCGCTGAATTTAAGGAAAATTGTGTTTATGCGCTGGTAGGCGAAAGCGGAAGCGGAAAAAGCACTTTAGCCCGTATATTATCATTTATTGAGTTTCCAACAAGCGGCCATGTGCTTCTT
This sequence comes from Bacillota bacterium, assembly GCA_023441965.1. Taxonomy (GTDB): domain Bacteria; phylum Bacillota; class Clostridia; order Lachnospirales; family Lachnospiraceae; genus Mobilitalea. The sequence continues at coordinate 3,173 of JAEZNB010000019.1, read as the reverse complement.
GATGGAACGGATATAAAGGAATACAGCAGAGCAGAGCTTCGCAAAAAACGTTCTGACATTCAGCTTGTCATGCAGGATGCCGAAAGCTCCCTTGACCCGAGACAGAGAATTACAGACATATTGGACGAACCGCTTATACATCTTGCCAATATTGCAAAAGGGCAAAGAGCGGGCGAAAAGGAAAGACTGCTTCAAATGGTTGGTCTGTCCGATGAAATTCTGTTAAGACTTCCAAAAGAGCTTTCGGGAGGTCAGCAAAAACGGATTTGCATAGCAAGAGCTCTTGCTGCCAATCCCAAGCTGATTATTTTTGATGAATCCTTCAGCGGGCTTGATGTAACCCTCAGAAAGCAAATACTTGATTTGCTGAAAGAACTGCGAACAAAGCTGTCATGTGGCTACCTTATCATCACGCATGACTTGGACGTGGCAATGTATATGGCAGAGCATATCCTTGTTATGAAAAACGGTGAAATCGTAGACAGGATAATAAATCCGAAAGGCTTTGAGGATTTCACATCCCCTTATGCCGGTCAATTAGTGAAAGCATTGCTGTCAAAAAGACATGCTTTACAATAAATTAATCAAAAAGGAGAAAATAATGAACAAAAAAAATCTTGCACTCACGCTTGCATTGGTCATGTGCCTTGCAGTATTTACAGGCTGTCAATCCAAGCCGGCCCAAATATCGAACGAGCGGGACTCATCAGCCGAAAAGGTTGTAACACTTGCAGAAAGCTATAATTTCGTAGGTGGTTTCGGATCCTTCTATGATCCCTCGGCAACAGCAAGGTCATACAGCTATCATTATTACATCAATAATTTCTATGAAACGCTGGTAGAATACAAGGACGGAGTTATTTCACCCTGCCTTGCAACCGAATGGAATATGTCAGACGATGGACTTATCTATACATTCAAGCTTCGTGAGGATGTGAAATTCTCAGACGGAACTGATTTCAACGCAGAATGCGTAAAGGTGTATTTTGACAGTATGCGCACTCTGCTTGCGGGCAGCAACGACAGTGGTCTCTTTGATTCCATGCTGAAAGAGGTTATTGTTAAAGGCGACTACGAGGTCGAATTCCATATGTCGGCACCGTATTATGCTGCTTTGAACGACCTTGCAATGGCGATGCCACGCGGTATTATGGCTCCTTCAGCCTTTAATGAGGACGGTACGCTGAATTTTGAACTGCTTGAGAAAGGAACCTTGGGTACAGGTCCTTATATGTATACGGGTGAAAATAAAAATGACACAGAATATGTTTTTGTTCGCAATCCGCATTACTACGGAGAAGCACCCGATGCAGATAAGGTTATAGTGAAAATTATCCCGGAAGCAAAGAATCTTGCATTGAAAAACGGCGAAATAGATATGATCGTCGGTGCGGATAAAATGTCTGCCGATTCTTTTGTGGAAATGAAAGAGTGGGACGGTTATACAGGCATCGTTTCGGACATTGATTTTGTTACGGAATATCTTGCAATGAATTCCGATCAGGCACCCTTTGACGACCTCAATGTACGTCTTGCTATAAATCATGCAATTGATAAAGAGAGCATCATTGAAAACCTATACTTTGGCTTGAAATCAAAGGCCGATACGATTATGTCCCCCGCATTGCCTTACTGCGACATCAGCGTTGAGCCGTATAAATACGATGTTGAATTGTCGAAATTACTCCTTGAAGAAGCCGGCTGGGTAGATTCGGATGGCGATGGCATTCGAGAGAAAGATGGAGTTAAGCTTTCGGCTGAACTAAAATATCCCGCGACCGGAACATACGATAAACTCGTACTTGCCTTACAGACAGAGCTGAAAGAAATCGGCATGGAACTAAAGCTTTCTCCTCTTGAAATGATGGCGTTTTTCAACGATGTTTACAGCAAATCAAATTATGAGATGACAACCTATATCAGCTATTGGATTCCTTATGATCCGTTCATTTTTGTGGCAAATATGAATCCTTGTGTGGATTATAGCGCCGGAGCCGGAAAATTCTCCACTGACCCGCAGGTTGCAAAAAGCCTTGCCAATATGCCTTATGAGGAAGCACATGAATTGATTAACAGTTTACTTACGATAACCGATGAGGATGAAATTTGTGAGGTTTACCATAAAGCACTGATTTGCGCACACGAAAGCAGCGTATTGGTTCCGATTGACTATATGAACGAAATGGTAATTTACAACGATGCCGTTGTGGAAAGCTATGAGTTCAATAGCATACCTAACCTGGTCGATTTATCATTGATTAAGCTCAAATAATGTTATTTGATAATGATTTTTGCAAATACCAAAATTTATGTTATTTTCTATTGACATAATCATATGAGCGTTGTATCATATGAATGTACATTCATATGAAAGGTTGCTCAATAATATGAGAGATAAAAAGCACAATCATGAAGAAACGCTGAAAACCGTTAGGACGGAGATGCCACCGGACGAATTTTTATGTGATTTAGGCGACCTGTTCAAGGTTTTCGGAGACACGACGCGGATAAAAATCCTGTATTCTCTTTTTGAGTCGGAGCTGTGCGTTTGCGCCATAGCCGAGCTTCTCAGCATGACGCAATCGGCCATCTCCCATCAGCTCAAGGTATTGAAGGATGCGAAGCTTGTCAGCAATCGCCGCGAGGGTAAAACAATCATTTATTTTCTGCCCGACGACCATGTCAGGTCGATTATCGGTCAAGGCTATGAACATTTAAAAGAGGAGGAAGCAAAATGAAAAAAGTATTCGGACTGGAGGAACTGGACTGCGCCAACTGCGCGGCAAAAATGGAGGAGGCAATCAAAAAAATCGATGGTGTGACAAGCGCAAGCGTCAGCTTTATGACGCAGAAGCTGACCATCGAAGCCGACGACGGGACGTTTGACGAAATCATGAAAAAAGCGGTGAAGGCTTGTAAAAAGATCGAACCGGATTGTCGTATAAATTATAAGGCGGCGGTGCTATGTCAAAAAGACAAAAGAGAGATGTTGTCAGAATTGGTACTATGTCAAGAAAAAGTACAAGTTAAACGTGAACTTTTCTACTAACTCGCTTCACTGTTTGTTTCCTTCCATTCCAATGCATCTAATTTATCCCAATACTTTACTTCATATTCGTTAGGCGAAAGATATCCACAATGACTATGAATTCTAACAGTATTGTAAAAAGCAT
>JAEZNB010000119.1 GCA_023441965.1 Bacillota bacterium | reverse complement strand
CAAGGTCTTCCATCACTCGTGACAGCTCGTTAGGCTGTCTAAGCAATCCATCTATCTTTACTGTTTTTGTGGTGTATCCATACTTTCGTATCGATACGGTTCGTGATGCATCATTTCTGATCCATCTTATGAAAATCTATTTTCAGAGCCCATGTGAAGCTCTGAGTTTTTTAGAATTTTCAGGGTTGTTTCACTGTTCAATTATCAAGGTTCAGAAGCTTTAGAAGCTTTGATTTTCGCTGTGTTTCTCAACGTCAGCTTGACTATCTTATCATGCCTCTTATGCTTTTGTCAACTACTTTTCCGAATTAATTTAACCCGTTTTCCGACGGTTTATCCGACATAATCGACCATCAGATTTCGTATAAAATTTAGAAGGAAAAGCAGAACGGAGAAAGAGGGATTTGAACCCTCGCGCCGCTATTAACGACCTACTCCCTTTCCAGGGGAGCCCCTTCAGCCGCTTGGGTATTTCTCCATAGTTCTTTAGGAAACCATTCAGCTAAATATGAAATACTCTATTCACTGTTGCGATGTTATCAGGGTGCTTTCCGCTTATTTCGAATAAGAAAACCACCAAACTCCGGTGGCTTCAGTATTAAGCGGAGAGAGTGGGATTCGAACCCACGGTTCCTTGCAGAATCACTGGTTTTCAAGACCAGCCCCTTAAGCCGCTCGGGCATCTCTCCAAACGTCGCTTAGCTAGTATATCATCTTAACATTTCTGTGTCAAGAGGTTTTGCAGGGTATATGATCAAATTGTTGCTTTTTTTCTTATAACTTAGGCAATTGCGACACCAACATTTACCGGAGCAATTCCTTGGCTAAGATCTTCGCATGGACGTAATCCTCCGGTGTCGTAAGCTTCAGATTATTATAGTCGCCCAGAAGCATCTTTACCCGCTTCTTCGTATAGGCTTCATATACCATAGCATCATCCGTGACAGCGCTTCTCTTATCATCCAGATACATGAGCTCATAGGCCTTCCTGATCGAGTGATACGCAAAGGCCTGGGGAGTCTGGGCTGCCCATAAGTAATTACGATCCGGAGTGGAGCTGATAAAACCCTCCTCATCAACCGCCTTAATTGTTTCCTTTACAGGCGTTCCCGGAATACATGCCTGATACTCCAAAACCTCGGTGATGATCCTTTCTATGAAAGCCACTGTAAGGAAAGGTCTTGCTCCATCATGTATCAATACATAATCTGTCTGCCCTGCGGCTGTAAGGGCCCGATAGACCGAATCATAGCGTTCCGCTCCACCTTCCAAAACCCGAGTTACCTTGCCGATTTTGTATTTGTCTATGATATTCTCTTTACAGTACTCAATCTGACCGGTACCTGTCACCAGAATAATCTCATCCACGCTGCTTTCTTCAAAAGCTTTAAGAGAATAATACAGGACCGGCCTATCCAATAGCTCCAGATACTGCTTCGCAACTGTCTGATTCATCCGTTTTCCCTGTCCGGCGGCCACTACAATTGCGGTGACTTTCTTCATATCCATAATAGCTTACCTCACGAAGCCCTCCGTTATCCAACATCCGGAGGCAAAAATATAAGATTCTCCAACCCATAAATGAAGAACCGGGTGAGTGCCCTCTCTATCTTTCCCCGATCTTCAGATTCGGAACAGCATTCAAATCAAGTCCGCTTCTGATACCCTTGATAAATTCATAATAAGCCGCTGTACCGATCATAGCAGCATTGTCCGTACAATAATTTATGGATGGATAGTAAAAATTCAGTCCATTTTCCCTGCAGGCATCTGCCATCGCCTGGCGAAGGGTGGAATTGGCTGCAACTCCTCCGGCTATCGCAAGCCGCTTCATACCGTAATCCTTTGCCGCTGCTATGCTTCTGCTTACCAGCACATCCACTACAGCCTTCTGGAAGGAGGCAGCCACATCCGCCCGATTGATCTCTTCCTTCTTCATATCCATCGAGTTAATATAGTTTAATACCGCGGATTTCAGACCGCTGAAGCTGAAGTCGTAGGGGGAGCCTTCGATCTGAGCCCTGGGAAATGCGATTGCATCCGGATCTCCCTCCCTCGCCAGCTTGTCTATCTTAGGTCCTCCCGGATAGCCTAACCCAATGGCACGGGCTACCTTGTCAAAGGCTTCTCCTGCCGCATCGTCCCTGGTTCTGCCGATGATCTTATATTCTCCGTATCCCTCAACCAGTACCAGATGGGTATGTCCGCCGGATACCACCAGACATAAAAAGGGGGGCTCCAGGTCTTTGTTCTCTATATAATTCGCAGAGATATGCCCCTCTATATGATGGACTCCGATCAGGGGTTTTCCTGTGGCAAAGCTGATGGCCTTGGCTTCCGCTACTCCAACCAGCAGCGCTCCCACCAAGCCCGGTCCATAGGTCACGGCTATCGCATCCAACTCCTGCAGGGTGAGCCCGGCCTTGGTCAATGCCTCTCCGATGATCTGATTTATCTTCTCAATATGCTTCCTTGATGCTATCTCCGGTACGACTCCCCCATAGAGCTTGTGCAGATCAATCTGGGAGAATATCATATTTGAAAGGACCTCTCTGCCATTTTTCACTACTGCTGCCGCTGTCTCATCACAAGAGGTCTCGATTGCTAAAATAAAGCTGTCCTTTGTCATTTATTCCTCCATATGGCCGATCCCCTGAATACGGACATCAGCACAAATATGCAAAGTGAAGGATCCCCTTCACTTTGTCTTCTTTCCTGTTATGTTTCTTTCTAATCTTCCTCTAAGATATACTTCCATCCAAGGATTTTCCATTTCCCTTCTTTGTCCTTGCGCATCAGATAATTTCTGGTCTGGGAGCTCTTTCTGTCATCCAGAGTGTAGTAGGATACATATATATTTGCATAAGCTCTTCCATCCTGCTCCCACCTCTCTTCCTCGTCCTCCCTTACCAGGAGGAAATTCGTGATCGTACGGCCCGCATCATTCCAGGCAGCGATCTCAGAGTAAAGATCTTTAAAATAAATCTGTTCCGGATTATTGGCAAGAAATTCTTCATCATAAAGCTCCAGGGCTTTCCTGGCGAGTGCTTCCACCTCATCATCCTCAATCCCGGAAAAGAGAACCTTCGTTATGTTACTATAATATTTTGCCAACTCCTTCGGTGTCTCGGGATAGTTGGTCTTCAGATCCCGTTCCAGCAGCTTGCCTGCTTCCGTCAGAACCTTTTCGTCAGCTTCCTTCTTTTTGTTGGATTTTATCGACCAATCCAAATAAAACAAGCCACCTATAATCGCGATGATCAGTATAGTTACAATGACAGACGTAATCCTCTTCGCAGTTTTTCTCATATCAGTTACCTCCTTATCCCCGGCACCTCGTAACCTTAGTCTGTTGCAAAGCACCCCTCCACTTTGGGTCCCTTCTGTCATATATATCGGTCAATTTCAGTCAACCCTATAATACCATGGGCTTCCTTTTCTCTTAGGGTCATTCATTCTTATCGAATTCCAGGGTTATGCTTTTCCGATCCTTCCCAGGCTTCGTATTCGGAAAGATTCGTCTGGCCTCGCCGATGTAATCCTCCGGTCTGATCAGGGAGGGACTATAATGGGTCAGCCAAAGCTCTGCCACTTCCGCTGCTTTTGCCAGTTTTGCAGCTTCCGTAAAGGTCATGTGCTTATGCTCCTTGGCCTTTGAGTCCTTCTCATTCTCTCCGTACATCCCCTCACAGATGAAGAGGTCCGATGCCCTGGCATGCTCTGAGATCGCTTTGGTCGGTCTGGAATCGGTACAATAGGTCAGCTTAATTCCCTTCCTCTCCGGACCAAGCACCAGATCGGGAGTAAATATTCTTCCCTCTTCTTCTATGGTTTCCCCCTTCTGCAGCCGGTTCCAGTAGCGTTGCGGGATCTGATGCTCTGCAGCCCTTTCCGCATAGAACCGTCCCCTTCGCTTTATCATCAGGCTGTAGCCGTAGCAGGTTATATTATGCCTTACCTGAAAGGCTTGAATAATATAGCCGTTCTTCTCAATGGTTTGCTGCGGTCCTTCAAGCTCAATGAATTCCAGCCGGAAGGGGAGCTCCGGAGCAATCACCCTAAGAGCGGTTACAACCCGCTCAAGACCCTTCGGGCCAATCAACAGAACCGGCTCTGTCCGCTCGGCATTTCCCATGGAGAGCAGAAGACCGGGAAGACCACTGATGTGATCACCATGAAAATGCGTAAAGCAGATCATATCGATGGAATGAAAGCTCCAGCCCTTTTCCCTGATGGCAACCTGGGTGCCTTCTCCGCAATCGATCAATAAGCTGCTTCCATTATATCTTGTCATAAGCGCTGTCAGCCATCTGCCGGGCAGAGGCATCATCCCGCTTGTGCCTAATAAACAAACATCCAACATAAATTGTCCAAGCCTTTCTTACTGTTATCAAACACATTCTACCACAAATCTTCGTTGCATATAACAATAATCTAATACATTCTAGCAGTATTTCCTATGACTTGTCCAGATTTATCCTATAAGAAGAGTTTCGCCGGTGAATCTTATGCTCATAATAAAGAATTCCGTGGTATTTCGATCGTAAAAAAGAGCCGGTAGCAACCGACTCTTGTCTCCTTTATAGAACTTCCAGCTTCTTTTTCACCTCAACCGGTATCTTAAAGCCGGAAATCATCTTATCATAGCACTCCTCGCACAGATTAAAATGATGAACCTCCATATCCCTTCCGGAAAAATACCCCCATTCCTTGGTTGCCTCAAATGCATCCTCTTTCAGGATTCCATTTTCGACCTTCAGGTCTTTACCGCATGAATTGCAGGAAATATGAACTTCCCCGCTTTTTTTCTCCATTAATGCCCTCTTCACGACTTTCCCCTCCTGATATGATGCATCGCCATGGTAACCACAAAGCACCATGAACATTCTTATCCTTAGCAACATTATAATCTGAATATCAGTATTTTTACAGTGGGAATTGCTGTATCGGTTTCAGCCACATTATAACAGCATCCTCCTTGGGCTTGGTATAGAAGTCCTTGCGGATACCGGCACTCACAAATCCCAGTCGCTCATATAAGCCTATGGCAGCCTCATTGGACCTTCTCACCTCCAGGGTGAGAGCGGTAACCCCCCGCGCCTTCGCTCGCATAAGCAATTCAGTCAGCATCCGGTAGCCAACCTGCTGCCTCCGGTAGTCCTTTCTGACAGCAACATTATAGATATAGCCTTCTTCTCCTATCCCCCAATAGCCGCAATAGCCGACAATCACACCGTCCAGCTCTGCGATCAGATAAGAGTTATTCTCCTTCAAAAAGGACTCCTTAAAATCCTCATAGCTCCAGGGGTCGGAGAAGCTCTCCTCTTCTATCCCGCAAATCTCATCCAGATCAGCTTCTTTCATATCCCGGATCAACATATGAATCTCTCCATTCCGTTCATGCTATCACTACTGTTCTTGCGTTTTTAATCTCTCTGCTCTTTCCCGTTCCGCCTGAGATACCCTTAAATAGACCGGCTCATGGTCGGCAGCGCTTTCTATCCTGTTCTGCTTAAAGTATTGAAGTCCCAGGGCTCCGATCGCTCCCGCTCTCTGCTTGCATAGATGCACCGGAGCAAGGCGATAGCCTACCCTCGTCTTCTCCCTAATCAAGTCCTGATACACCGCTACCGCATCTCCAAGATAGATGACCTCCCGCCCTAAAGCATTGATTTCCTCTATCAGCTCCTCCACAGCAAGCGCCTTCTGTTCTGATATTACACGGAGCTCCTCTCCTGCAAATTCATAGAGTCCGGTGTAGACCTGTCTTCTGCGGGCATCCATCATCGGACAGATCAGCTTGTCCGTCCCAAACAGGTTATAAGCCAACCCTTCCAGGGTAGGTACCCCGATGATCGGTTTCTCCAAGGCCAGTCCAAGCCCCTTGGCAGTGGCCGATCCGATCCGCAGGCCGGTGAAGGATCCGGGTCCGGCTGCTACTGCGATTCCATCCACTGTCTGTAAGTCCAGCTCCACCATTTTCACTATGATATCCAGCATGGGAAGCAGGGTCTGTGAGTGAGTCTTCTTATAATCAACGGTGTATTCTGCCAGTAAGCCTTCCTCTGTTACGATGGCAACCGAAGCCACCATACCGGAGCTGTCTAAAGCCAATAATTTCATGATAACCTCCAATTATTCATCCAAAGCTTCTACAGTTATTTCACGGTAGTCAAAGCCCTTTGCCAGGTTCTTTCTGATATGAAGGGATATCCTATTCACCGGCAGAAGCTCTTCAATCAGCTCCGCCCATTCAATCAGACATACTCCGTTCCCGTAAAAATAATCCTCATACCCGATTTCCTCCATCTCTTCCACATCAGAGATGCGGTACACATCAAAATGATAGAAGGGCATGTCCCTTCCTTCGTATTCCTGGACAATAGTGAAGGTAGGGCTGTTTACTATCTCCGTAACTCCGAGTCCTTCCGCAAAGCCTTGGGTGAAGACCGTCTTTCCTACTCCCAGATCCCCACTCAGGCAATATACCTGCCCACCTTTGGCCCTGCTTCCAAGCGTCCTTCCCAGCTGATAGGTTTCTTCCGCACTGTAGCTTTCTATGATCATTTTATACGTTCACTTTCCTTGTATCTTATGGTTCTATGGTCATTTCCGCCTTACATTATAGCAGAAAGCTCAGAAAAAAGATAGGATATTCCATCCTATCTTCCTTCCTATCTTATGCCTTTAATTTTATTTTGTAAATGCTTTAATGATGGTACTGGTCTGCTTGTATAATAACATGGTGATGACAGATACTGCCACACCCTTCAGCAGGTTAAAGGGAGCAACGGCCAGCATGATAAAGGTGGGTAGGTTCTGAATGGCGGGGTTCACCTGGGTACCCATACCGATCAGATCTGCTATCGCGAAATTCGTAAAGAAGGAATAGGCCGGCAGCAGCACTGCAGCATTCAGGATACTGCCCAGAGCTACCATGGATACCGTTCCTACGACCATACCAACGAGTGCAGACCGGAAGGATTTCTTTCTATGATAAATGATGGAGGCAGGTACCACCAGGGAACATCCGATCAGGAAATTTGCCAATTCCCCAATCCCCATTGTGATACTGCCATTGAAGATGAGATTTAATAACACCTTGACCAGCTCAATCAATACTCCTGTCAAAGGTCCTAGGGCAAAGGCTCCTACCAATACGGGCACCTCACTGAAATCCAGTTCATAGAAGGAGGGTGCAAACCATAAGGGGACCTCAAATAACATTAAGACCGCAGCCACACCGGACATCATCCCTATGACGGCCATGGTTCTTATGGATAATAGCTTGTTACCTCTTTCGTTCATCTGTGACCTTGTTTTAGTTCCAATCGTTGTACTCATACTAATCTCTCCTTTTTTTAAGCAAAGGAAAATTCTCGGCAGCAGCCGCCTTCTTAGCACATGATGTCCGCACTTCCCGAACATGCAAAAAAACCCCGATTTCATATGAAAATCGGGGCGTATACACGCATAAAAAGACTGCTGCTCTTCTCTCATCCAGACTTTACTGTCGGTTTTGGAATTTCACCAAATCAATCATGGTACCGGTAAGCTAATCGCTTCCTTCACCTTGAGTCGCGGACTATACCGCCGGTCGGGAATTTCACCCTGCCCCGAAGATTTTACCTTCTATTTAGTTTTTACATCTGCTATATTACATCGAAGCCATGGGAATGTCAATATCAAATATTGCTTTTACATGATTTCACATGGCAAAGCTATCCTTCTCTGACAATAAATTGCATTAGACCCTTCTTCAGAGCCCTTTCGGGATATGTAAGTTGTTCCGCTCCCCCGGCTCTACTCCCCGAGTCCTTCCACGTAAGTGATGGGGACAGAAAACATAATTCCCGTATTGGGTACATTGAGATCACCGATTACTTTTTTGATCGTACTTCTGGCAGCCAAAGCCCCCTCTTCATTCAGCACAAAGAGCATCACCTTGGAATTTGCCTTCATATCCTCAGCCAGCAGCATCCGCAGCATACCGATGATCGGCAGATCCTCCATATGCATCAGCTCTTTTGCCATACCGGTGCCTTCCAGGATGGTGCCACCCCTGACTCCTGCTTCCGCCAGCTTTTTCAGCAGGGGCTCCATCAGCTCGATTTTCTTCAGTATCAGTATCAGTAGCTGCATTCTGTCTCATCCCTCTTTCTTTTATATTTAGTTGCAGAAAAACAGAGGGGGATCCCTTTTTCATCTATCCTTCTGCTTTATAACAACAGCAGAAAAACAGAGGCTTCCTCGGGTTTTTCTGCTGTTATCATTAATCTGCTACGCTTCTTATAGCTTCATGGTCAGCTGGATTCTCTTCTTTGCCAGATCTACGCTTAAGACCTTGACCTCCACGATGTCTCCCACGCTGACCACATCCAGCGGATGCTTGACGAATTTCTTATCGGACAGCTGTGAGATGTGGACCAGACCGTCCTGATGAACACCGATATCTACAAAGGCGCCGAAATCAATGACATTCCGGACAGTACCCTTCAGAATCATGCCCTCGGTCAGGTCCTTCATATCCAGAACATCGGTCCGAAGAATCGGCTTCGGCATCTCATCTCTGGGATCTCTGCCGGGCTTCTCCAGCTCCTTGATGATGTCGGTCAGAGTAATCTCTCCTACTCCCAGCTCCTCTGCCAGCCTCTTCTTATCTCCTATCCTCTTACTGATCGGTGATTCTGCCCTTTCCTCTGATGCTGCCTGAGGCACTGCCGCCTTCTCTTTTCTCTCCTGCACAGGCTGTTCTATTCCTTTGCCCATAGCTACTGCCAGAGCCTTACCAAAGGCAGTCTCCTGGGTCTTAACCGTAATCATGGCTTTCTTTTTATCCTGCTTGACTGTCTTCGGCTCCTGCTTGGGTGCGGCACCGGGATTCTGTCCCTTGTTCCTTGCTGCCTGTGCCTGCAACTCCTTGATATTCTCCAGACTTAAGCCCAGCTTGCCTAAGAGGGCTTTGGTGGCCTCATAGGACTCCGGATGAACACCGGTTGCATCCAAAGGATTGTCTCCGCCCAGGATTCTCATGAAGCCGGCACACTGCTCGAAGGCCTTGGGTCCCAGCTTCGCCACCTTAAGCAGCTCGTTGCGGTTACGGAAACGGCCGTTGGTTTCCCTATATGCCACAATATTCTTGGCAATCGGCTTACTGATGCCCGATACATATTCCAGAAGGGATACGGAAGCGGTATTTAGGTCCACACCAACCTTATTCACACAATCCTCCACCACTCCGGAGAGGGCTTCACCCAGCTTCTTCTGGTTCATATCATGCTGATACTGGCCGACACCAATGGATTTTGGGTCGATCTTTACCAGCTCAGCCAGAGGATCCTGCAGTCTTCTGGCAATAGAAGCAGCACTTCTCTGCCCCACATCAAAGTTCGGGAACTCCTCTGTTGCCAGCTTACTGGCTGAATATACAGAGGCACCGGCTTCATTTACGATGACGTATCGGATCGGCTTATTTAATTCCTTGAGCAGGTCCACGATTACCAGCTCCGACTCACGGGAAGCGGTTCCGTTCCCCAGGGAAACCAGGGTGATATTATATTTATCAATGAGTCTCTTTAATATATGCTTTGCTTCCTCAACTTTATTCTGGGGAGCGGTCGGATAAATCACCACGGTTTCCAGCACCTTACCCGTACTGTCCACCACTGCCAGCTTACAGCCGGTTCTAAAGGCCGGATCCCAGCCCAGTACCACCTGGCCTGCAATCGGAGGCTGCATCAGCAGCTGCACCAGATTCTTACCAAAGATCTTAATCGCTCCATCCTCAGCCTTCTCTGTCAGCTCATTACGGATTTCTCTCTCGATGGCAGGCGCGATCAGACGCTTATAGCTATCCTCCACCGTAGCCTTCAGATAGTCATTCGTATGAGGGTTATCCTTCAGGATGACCTTCTTCTCCAGGTATCTTAAGATCCTCTCTTCAGGGGCGAGCACCTTCACCGTAAGGATCTTCTCGTTCTCACCGCGATTGATTGCCAGTATCCTGTGACCTGCCAGCTTCTCGATGCTCTCTTCAAACTGATAATACATCTCATAAACAGATTCTGTCTTCTCATCCTTTGCCACAGAGGTCAGCTTTCCTTCCTTCATGGTGATTTCACGGATGTAGCTGCGATGGGCCGCTTCATCGGAGATGTCCTCGGCGATGATATCCATGGCTCCGGCGATGGCCTCTTCCACGGTGCGGACCTCCTTCTCTTCGGAAAGGAAGCTCACGGCCACCTCTGTCATGGGTATGTCTGTCTCCTGGGCAAGCAGGATGGCCGCCAGACCCTCCAGACCCTTCTCCTTGGCAATCGTTGCCCGTGTCCTTCTCTTCGGACGATAAGGACGGTACAGATCCTCCACAACGACCAGGGTCGCTGCGGCTAAAATCTGCGCCCGCAGTTCCTCGGTCATCTTGCCCTGCTCCTCTATGCTATTGATTACCTGAGTCTTCTTCTCCTCCAGGTTTCTAAGATACATCAGTCTCTCATGCAGATTTCTCAGCTGCTCATCGTCCAGGGAGCCGGTAGCTTCCTTTCTGTATCTGGCTATGAAGGGAATGGTATTCCCTTCATCGATCAGCTTTACTGCAGCCTCCACCTGCTCTAGGCGGATATTCAGTTCTTCTTTTATCTGTTTTAAGATATCCATAATAACCCTCCATACTGCCACCGGGCAGCTTTAAATTAGCAAAAAAATACGAGCTTATCTTATTATCCCGCAATATCCTTATCATACCATCCGACCGAGGGAAAATCAACCGGAAGTAAGAGACAGACCGGTAGGAGTAATGCATTCGTCCCAGTATTATTTACATTTTTACCGGGGAGATGTATAATTATGGTGTAATTATTCTCGGTTCATTATGGAAGGGAGGGGAAGTCATTGATTCAGCCGATCGGCAGTAATTATCATTATTATCCGGTGAATCCTGCCAGTCTTAACACCAGTGTAACGGCTGTAAACAGAGTTCAGAAGTTGGCTCCCCAAAAGGCGCAGGGTGGGGATAAGGTATGGAAGAGTGGTCCCTCCGAATGCAGTACCTGTAAGAACCGGAAATACGTGGACGGCTCCAATGAGAGTGTTTCCTTCAAGACTCCGACCCACATCTCACCGGCTGCCTCCTTTGCCAGAGTTGCCGCCCATGAAGGCGAGCACGTGGCCAATGCGGTCAGGAAAGGGAATGAACCCGGGGCCAAGCTGCTCTCTGCCTCCGTTAAGCTTCAGATGGAGCTATGCCCGGAATGTGGCACCCCCTATCTGGCAGGCGGGGAAACCCGTACCACAATTCAGTACCAGGAGCAGAACCCTTATGAGAACAACCGCAAGTCTTTGGAGGGCAGCCTGCTCAAGGGCATGAATGTAGATTATGTAGCCTAAGACTCATTCATATAAATCAAAAAATCGAGATAAGAAAAGGGCTGTTTCACTATAACCATGTAGCTGCAAGAGGCCCCTTTATGTTTCCCATAATGCACTGTTTGCTGAACAGATTGATGATTATATGATGCCAAATGCGGACGTGTGCGTCCGAAGATGGCGCATATAATCAAAATCTGTCCAGCAACCAGTG
>JAEZNB010000117.1 GCA_023441965.1 Bacillota bacterium | reverse complement strand
GTATGAGCAGCACGATAAGCCGGGTTCTGTCTTGGATGGTCATCTATCTTGTCCGTATGTTACCATACGGCTCTGCGCGACCTACCCGAAAGCACGGCGGGCAACCGTATCGCTTTCTGTTCGGTCTTGCTTCGGGTGGGGTTTACATCTGCCCCTGCCGTTACCGGCAGGGCGGTGGTCTCTTAAGCCACCTTTCCATCCTTACCAGGCATGCCTGGCGGTATATTTCTGTTGCACTAGCCTTGGAGTCGCCTCCACCGGATGTTATCCGGCACCCTGCCCTGTGAAGCCCGGACTTTCCTCACCTGTTGCCAGGCGCGACCATCTGTGCTACTCACAAACCTATTGTAGCATGGCAACCACGAAAAGTAAATGCGGGAATCATTTCATCCTGTTCTCACTTCATAAGTATATGCAGCTATATAGTATCTCAAGCTTTTATATGGTTACTAATCAGGAGGAATGATTCCTGCTTACCCACCCCGTCAGGAAATTAAGAAAAAAGTAAAGAAATTCGGTGCTGGATGTGATAAGATAGGGGTAAATAAGGATTGATTTTATTATAGACAGAAGGGAGGAGGCTGCGATGGAGCAGGTTGGAATCATTGTCATTGACGATGATAAGGAAATTGCTGAGCTGGTGGAGATTCATCTGGTCAGTGAGGGCTATAAGGTGTGGAAGGCGAATACGGCCAGGGAAGGACTGCAGATGATTGCTGCCGAGGATATCAAGCTTGTCATTCTGGATATTATGATGCCGGGCATGGACGGCTTAAGCCTGTGTGCAAAGATTCGTGAAAGCAGTGCAATCCCGATCATCATGTTAAGCGCCAGATCCACGGATTTGGATAAGATCATCGGCTTGGGAGCAGGTGCGGATGATTATGTGACCAAGCCCTTTAATCCCCTGGAGCTGACCGCCAGAGTAAAATCACAGCTTAGAAGATATACCAAGTTAAATCCCAATTCCCATGAGGAAAAGCCGGATAAGGAGATTGTCCTGGATCATCTGACCATCAACCGAGAAAACCACAGGGTAACCGCCTATGGAAAGGATGTTAAGCTGACACCGATTGAATTCGACATCCTATATCTGCTGGCCAGCAATGTGGGCAGAGTGTTTTCCACCGACGATATCTTTGAGAGGGTTTGGAATGAGAAGATGTATGAAGCCAATAATACGGTTATGGTGCATATCCGCAGAATCAGAGAAAAGATCGAGATGGATTCCAGAAACTCGAAAATCATAAAAACGGTATGGGGAGTGGGGTATAAGATTGAACAATAGTGTATTTAAAAGCTTCCGTTTTGAAATAGTTCTCTACAGTCTTTTAAGTCTGCTCTACACCCTGCTCACTCTGGCTGTGGCCTATATCGGCTTAACCCTGATGAATGGGGGCAGGTTCAGGCTCTCGGGGACCGGAGCAGCCCTCTTTGCTGTCCTGACCTTGGCAGTCGGAGTGACTCTGTTTATTACATATTTCCTTCTGCTCACGAAAAAGTTTATTATCTACATTAAGGAAATATCCGAGGGGATCAATGAGATCGCACGGGGAAATCTGGACCATAAGATTACGATCAGAAATGAGGATGAATTTGCTCTGATTGCGGACAAGCTGAACCAGATGGCAGATGATATCAAGAAGATCATGGAGAATGAGCGCAGAAGCGAATATGCTAAAAACGAGCTGATTACCAGTGTGGCCCACGATCTTCGGACCCCTTTGACCTCAATTATCGGCTTTCTCGATCTGGTTTCCTCGAAGCAGCTGGAGGAGGATACCAGGAAGAAATATATACAGATTGCCTTCGGAAAATCAAAAAGGCTGGAAAAGCTGATAGAGGATCTGTTTACCTACACGAAGTTTAATTTCGGTGAGGTGAAGCCCTACTACACAGAGGTAGATCTGGTGAAGCTGATCAATCAGCTGCTGGATGAATTTTATCCCAGCTTTACGGACAACGGTCTGGAATATGAGTTCAGAAGCAGCCACAGCAGTGCTATAATAACGGCGGACGGTGATCTTCTGGCAAGAGCCTTTGCCAATCTGATCAGTAATGCGATTAAGTATGGGAAGGATGGCGGAGAAATCAGACTTGACTTGAGCAGGACCGAAGAGGGTGTAGCCGTAGCAGTCACGAATTACGGAGACATCATTCCCGAGAGGGACCTGGAGCTTATCTTCCAGCGCTTCTACCGGGTCGAGAGCTCTCGTTCCAGTGAGACCGGAGGAAGCGGTCTCGGTTTGGCGATCGCCCGCAGTATTATTGAGATGCACGGAGGAAGCATCCGGGCAGTGAGCACTGAGTCCGGAACCGTATTTACCGTTACCTTACCCAATACTCCGAAGACAAATTGAGCCACTGGTAATCCCGATCAGGTCAGTACATTTCGGATGTACCGCTGCACCTGTGGGAGATACCGGTGGCTTCAGTTTGCGATCTATGAAAACGGAAGAAGAAAATATATAACCATATTATAGCACAATATACAAAAAAATAAAGCATAAAATATAAAATTAAAACATTGTTAACAAATTCAGCTTTGATATTCTATTATTCTTCTGGATATCCGCAGCCGTTGGTATAGGGAAGCATAGGCTATCTCATCCATACCCTCCAGGTAATTCTGCGGATAGTTCTTTCGAATCCCCCTATCCTTTAATGTAAGCGCAGCCTTATTATAAGCAGTGGCTGCTTCCTCCTCGGTATGGTATCTGCCGATCAGGAAATCCCCCTTTATATGGATTTTCGCCAGATAGACAGGGTGTCCGTTATGGATGATCTTGGTAACCCCGTGATAATGATTGATCACTTCGATATTCGCATATTTGAAATCAGAGGGGTCTCCGTTCATAAAGCGATAGTCTCTTCCAGCGACCGCATAGTTCTTTATTCCGTAGCGGGACAGAATATTCACCTGCATCCCATAATCAGACACGAAGAGATGGCCGCCCCGTCTCATGATTTTATGATGGGCATAATAAAATAAGTCGTCCACATCAAACATCAGGGCATTATTCTGATCAATATAGTAGAGGAAATAGCTCTTTTTCAGATAGATGGGATTCTTAAAATAGATCTTATGATCCTTGAAATTATGCAATACAACCCATTTATGAAAGGATAGAATACAGTGATGTGGGTAGTCCTTCAGAGTCAGGGAGGAGGGACCCTGGAGAATTTTCGAGGCCAGCTGATAAGCCATATGAGCCTTCGCTTCCTCCGAGTAGCTTCCGAGGCTGATATGCTTTCCCATATAGGTGACAGAGGATCTGAAGTACACCTGTCCATTTCTTTTTGTTGTCTGATATACGCCCTGTTTCATGCTGTTACCTCCATAGTATACTATATCAGATTTTGACCGAATCTGCAATGCGCCGCATACAATTATTAACAAAATGTTACATGCTCTTCCGGGACTACAGGACGTGAAACAGGCTTAAATACGTACTATTGTGGTAGAATATGCATATTGTACTGGATATGGGCGTAAAATATTTAATAAATAATTAATAATTTGTTAAAAATTACTTGTACAAAATGGACAAAGCTGGAAGGGGATTCTCTAATTGTTTTGTTATTATTTATAGGAATAGGTAAAAACTGTAAATAACAATTCGTTGTTATTAACGAAAATGATTCTGCGTAGTTGACACAAAAAAAACCATTGACTTATAATGCAGGATAGCATCACCTGGAATACCAAATAATACCAGACAACAAGAAAGAAGAGGAAAGAATGATGTCGTTGATAAATTCATTTCTTCAAAAGAATAAAATGCAGGAAGCGCATCATGGCATGTTCATGGTGGCGGCTGCTTATGTACTGTCTGCTGCTTTATTGTTTTTCGGATCGGATGTATTCTACGGTTCGAAGTCAAAGGCAGAGAAGATAAACGTAAATTCTTATGAAGTGAACTATGGTGATTGGAAACATGACGCGCCGGCCACAGAGAATGGAATCGTCGATCCCTATGGGGTGACAGATGATTCTTCCGGAGAGGCAGTATCCGCACCGCAGGTTTCGGATGATACAAACTGGCTGCTGGGATATGGGATGAATGATGAGGAATACATGGAGGCTCTGATGAGTATGGAAGAGCTTGCTACCTATCAGACCCCCCTTCTTAGCGCTGAACAGGCAGAAGAGGAAGTAGTAGAGAGCTTTTCGGTTTCAACAAAAAGCTTAAAGAAAGAAGTATCCTTAAGCAAGAAAGAGGTGGCCATGCTGGAACGGATCGTGGAAGCGGAGGCTACCGGGGAAGATATGATAGGCCGTATTCTGGTTGCCAACGTTGTTCTGAACCGGATGGCGGATGAAGAATTTCCTGATACGGTGGAGGATGTGATCTTCCAGAAGTCGGGAGGAGATTATCAGTTTTCACCGATCTTGGATAAGAGATACTGGTCTGTTGAGGTGTCCCGAGAGACAGAGGAAGCAGTAAAAAGAGCCTTGGACGGAGAGGATTACTCCAAAGGAGCATTGTACTTCATGGCCCGTAAGCGTACGAAGAAAAGCAGTGCCAGATGGTTTGACAATAATCTGGAGTGGCTGTTTAAGCACGGGGGACACGAATTCTATAAAAACAAATAAGGGAGAAGAAAAGCGGGTAACCCATATCCCGAATTTCACAGGAGCCTTTATAAGAGCAAATGTAAAAGCGCACTCCAATGTGGACAAAAGCTGTCCTTTGGAGCTGCGCTTTTTTGTTTATAAACACTATTGTGCATAAAGATGTAATATGTTATATTTGCCATAACAAAAACAAGGAAGGGATATGAAGACATGAACCTAATGTATCAAAGTACAAGGGATGGGAAGCACAAGGTCACAGCATCCCAGGCGGTGCTGCAGGGGTTATCACCGGAGGGCGGCCTATATGTTCCGGAGACCATACCGTTACTGACAAAATCAATAGAGGAGCTCTCCGCCATGGATTATCGGGAGCTGGCCTATGAGGTTATGAAGCTGTTCCTTACGGATTATACCGAGGACGAGCTTAAGGACTGCATCGCGAAGGCTTATGATGATAAATTTGATTCGCCCGAAATCGCTCCGCTGAAGAAAGTAGGCAGCACCTTTTATCTCGAGCTTTTTCATGGGGCGACCATTGCCTTTAAGGATATGGCCTTGTCCATCCTTCCCCACCTGCTTACAAAGGCTGCGAAGAAAAACAAGGTCGAGGAAGAAATCGTAATTCTCACTGCTACCTCGGGAGATACCGGTAAGGCGGCCCTGGCCGGCTTTGCGGATGTGGATGGTACCAGAATCATTGTCTTCTATCCGAAGGATGGGGTCAGCTCCGTCCAAGAGAAGCAGATGGTTACACAGCGCGGCAGTAACACAAGCGTAATTGGGATTACCGGTAACTTTGATGATGCTCAGACAGGTGTGAAGAGCATGTTTGGCGACAAAGAGCTGGCTGCAAGGCTGAAGAAGGCCGGATACCTGTTTTCTTCGGCAAATTCGATTAATATCGGCAGATTATTGCCCCAGATCGTATATTACGTGTATGCGTATGTATCTTTATATAGGAAGAAAGAGGTAAGCGAGGGA
Source organism: Bacillota bacterium (assembly GCA_023441965.1). Taxonomy (GTDB): domain Bacteria; phylum Bacillota; class Clostridia; order Lachnospirales; family Lachnospiraceae; genus Mobilitalea. Next base: position 37,771 of record JAEZNB010000117.1, on the reverse strand, counting down.
GAAAAGATTAATTTTGTCGTACCGACAGGAAATTTCGGCAATATTCTGGCGGCCTATTATGCCAAGAGAATGGGGCTTCCGATCAACAAATTGATCTGCGCTTCCAATGAGAACAAGGTGCTTTATGATTTCTTCTCAACCGGGGTTTATGACAAGAACAGGGAATTTATTCTGACAAGCTCTCCGTCCATGGATATATTGGTATCCAGCAACCTGGAGCGTTTGATTTATCATATCGCTGATGATGACCCGGTGAAGACGGCAGAACTGATGAGTGCCCTGACCACACAGGGAGTATATGAGATAACGGAGCCTATGAGAAACAACCTGAAGGACTTCTTTGGAGGCTATGCAACCGATTCCGAGGCTGACGAAGCCATCCTGAAGGAATATAAGGAGAACGGCTATGTGATCGATACCCATACCGCAGTTGCCGCCAGTGTATATTACAGGTATACCGAGGCATCAAAGGATACCACAAAGACAGTGATCATATCCACCGCAAGCCCATATAAATTTGCGGAAAGTGTTTTGGGGGCCATCACTTCCGTATCCTTACCGGAGGATGATTATGAACAGGCAGAGCTGCTGTCAAAGGTGTCCGGAACCGGTATCCCCAAGGCCGTGGAGGAGCTGAAAGGAGCAGCGATCCTGCATGATACGGTATGTGACAAGAATGACATGCAGTTTGCAGTCGAAAAAATTCTTAAAATAATCTAATTATGACAAATGCATGACATAAATTTGACACATACAAGGAGCAATATATAGCCATAGTCAAAGCAATGAGACAGGAACCAACCGGGGGGACCCGGACAGCAGATGATGTCACATCCTATTCTGCATCGGCTGTAAGGGACTTCATGGGAGGGGAATGCAAGGAGTAAGGGGTTATCCCTGCAAGCATTTTGACTAAATATAGTCTTCCGGCTGAAGTGATTTTAATGGTTGGGAAAGCAAGTGAAAACTGGCAAATTATCCAATTGACTGGATAAAAAGACTTGACCTTTTTTTCCTTTATTGTTATAATCATCTTGTTGTTGGAACGATTATATTGCTGCGTTTCCTTTTCTGTATTTTCGGGGGTTTACGAACTTTTTGAAAAAATGGTACAGGGACGCAAAATATAATACCAAACCATATTTTTTAAGGAGGAAGTAAGAAGATGAAGAAGAATTTCTTTAAGAAATTGTCCTTCGTTGTTGCGCTTGCGATGATCATTTCAGTAGTCGCACCCGCTGCCGGAGCTTTTGCTGCTAGCATAAAGCTTAATTCTACCAAGAAGTACTTACATCTTGGCGTAGATGGCGCAGACGATTACAATTTCAACATTGTTTCCGAGAAGGGCAAAGGGTGGAAGTACACCTGGGAATCTTCTGACGAGAACGTAGCAGTAGTTAACGAGAAGAACGGTGTTGTAACCGCTACTGGCGTTGGTACTGCAAAAGTAACTGTCTTTATCGTTGATAAGGATGGCGAAGAGGTTGGCGATGCAACAGCAACCGTTGTTGTAAGAGACAACATCAAAGAAGTATCAATCACTAAGAAGCCCGCTGGCGATAAGCTTGCAGTAGGCGTACCTCATGACTTCAACAGAGATTTCGTTACCGTTTCCGGTAGCAAGAAGGTAACTTCCGCTATCACCAGATGGTCCGTAGATCCCGCTGAAGGCGCAACAATCGATGATAAGGGTGTATTCACAGCTACAAAGGCTGGCGAGTATACAATTACCGCATCATCCTTCCAGTCCAAAGATAAGTACAACGCTTATGTGAAGGACTCCGCTGCAAACGCTGCTTACTTATTAGCAAGCGACACCTACAAGGTAAACGTAGTAGCTTCCATGGTTGGAGCTAAGCAGGAAGATAAGGACACCGTAAAGGTTACCTTCAACGCTCCTATGGCTGATGTTGATAAGAACATCACTGTTTACCAGTTAGTTGGCGAGACAAAGGTTAAAGTAACTCTGTCCAAGGTAGAGATGGATACAGATAAGAAGGTTGCTTCTGTTTCCGTATACATCCCGTTCACTAAGGGCGCAAACTATGTAGTAGAGTATCCGGGTATGGATTCCGTATCCTTCACAGCTGCTACAACTAAGGTTGAAGACGTTGCTTCCTTACAGGTTGTAACAACAACAGCTGAGATCAACAAGGCTAAGGATATTGAAGTTAAGTTATTCAATAGCGAAGGCGTTGATATCACAACTGATGAATTATTAGCAAGAGTAACCATGAAGTCCTCCGACGATCTCGGAACATACTTCAATGCAAGTGCTAAGCAGTTAACAATCTTTAACAAGGGTGTTAGCGCAACCATTACCGCTACCTTCCATACCTACAAGTACAACGCAAGCGGCGTTGAAGAAGGTCTTGTTGAAGGCGCTGGCGTAGTAACCGGTGTTGAGGCTGATGTTGAGAATATCGTTGGATTAAAGGCTTGGACAATCGTTAATGATAACGATCCTAAGTTTGGCGATGTTAAGCAGTTAATCGCTTCTGATGATTATGGTTACAAGTTATTCGTAGAGTTCAGCACAAAGACTGGTTCTACTGCAGGCACCATCAACAGCAAGGATGCAGCAGCAAGCTTTGAGTTCGAATCCGCTGATAACTCCGTATTAATTATTAGCACTGATGGTAGCTTATATCCTGTTAAGCAGGGTGCTGTAACAGTAATCGTTAAGTACGGCACAGGCTCCTCCAAGTCTCCTATCGGCACTGTAAATCTTACAATCGCTGATAAGAAGGTTGCTACAAGCTTCGCAGTAAGCACCAACAATGTAACATTAACAAACGCTATCTCTGATAGTGCACAGGTTAGCCTGACAGTTAAGGATCAGTTAAACAGAGACTTCAACTATTCTACTTACAAGGTAGAGAAGTTATCCGGTCCTGACACTGGTGACACTGATGTAACTCCTACCGGCACACTCGCTAAGGGTGACGGCAAGATCACCTTCCAGGGTCTTGGTAAGACAAAGGGTAACTACACTTACAAGATCACTGCTGAAGGCCTTGTACAGGTAGTATATGTAACCATTCTTGACGGTGCTTCCGATATGGTAGCAACAAGCTACAGACTGCAGTTCAGCGCAACTTCTACTGATATTGCTGCATCTGCTGGCAAGACCGACAAGGGTGTAACCATTGACTTATATGGATACAACAAGAGCAACATTAAGGTAGCTAAGGCTACTTATGGTGCACAGTTCAAGATCGAAGTTGCTGCTCCTAGCATTAGCGGTGGCACATGGAGCTATCCTGCAGATGGCACATTAGCAACCTTTGATGCTAACAACAAGTATCTCCTTTCCGAGGCTGTAAGTGGTGGCGCTCTGGTTAAGGCTCCTGTTGGAAGCTACAAGGTAACTGCTTACGAGTATAAGGATACTAACAACGATACAGTTGCTGATACTTGGGTAGCTATTGATGTTCAGTACTTCAGCGTATCTGACAGCCAGAAGAAGCCTGTAGTTGCATCTGTTAAGACTCAGGTATTCGAGGGCGTAGTTGATCCTACAGCAGCAACCAGCTCTGCATTAATCAACGTTGCTAAGGATAGCTTCAAGTTCACACTTGATGGATCTGAAGTTACCAACGTAATCTCTGTTGATGCTATCGGTACTGCAAACAAGATCTACATCAAGTCCGTAACCATCAGACAGAACATCGACAACACCTACATCGACCACAAGGTTGAGGTTGGCTTGAATGTCGAGAAGAAGAACTAATCACTAGATTAGTAATTCTAAAGTGACTTAATCAAGGAGCTGTTTCAAGACTAGCGAAAGCTAGTCGAGAAACAGCTCCTTTTTGCTCGTCATTGTGATAGGGGGACGTGTGACAGGGGGACGCGTGTGACAGGGGGACGGAGATATTGTCACACGTCCTCCGTCACAATTGCGATGACTTCTCTTAGGACATTATGATATAGAAGTATCAGATCACAGACGATAAAATACTTATCATTAAGCTTACCGTAGCGGTTATGAATGGGTCACCATGTCTTGTAAGTACTTGGACACGGTTATCATTAAAAGTCGTTTATGGACGCTTCTATGGGCCGTGTAACATGATCTGATAAAGGTGACAATATCTCCGTCCCCTCTGTCACAAGGTGACAATATCTCCGTCCCCTCTGTCACGCGTCCCCTCTGTCACGTATTCTTCATCTGCATAGGAAGGTCTTTGATTACCTGAAGCCTGTAATCATGGATACGAGATGTCGTCTCTCCGCAGCAGGGGTAGATCTGTGGGGAAGGAGCTATTTCAATGTAAAACTTCACATAACTATCGGACTGACTTTTCTAATAACATCTTCTAAACCTATCAATTTCTTGTTACAATTAGAGTGCATCTATAAGATACCTCCTTCGTTTAATGTTTGTTTTGGTCGACGTTCATTTTTGGGTAGAGGCTCTTATAGATGCATTTTTATTACAATAAATAAAATGTTGGAATGTGTTTTTCACACACCCCAACATTTATTATAGAACCCTAAGTATATAGTTCTGGATATAAGTACTTGCAGTACTGACGCTACTTTATAAAGGGGTTACACTTATGACACCAATTCCTTCAGACATTAAGTCGAATTCTCTTAGGACATTATGGTATAGAAGCATCAGATCACAGACAATATAACTCTTATCCTTAAGCTTACTGTATCGGGTAAGAATGTGTCTCAATATCTTATAAGTAACTTTGGACACGGCTATCTTTTAAAGTCTTTTACGGACGCTTCTATGGGCCGTGTAACATGATCTGATAAAGGTGACAATATCTCCGTCCCCCTGTCACAAATGATCTGATAAAGGTGACAATATCTCCGTCCCCTTGTCACCTATTGCTGCTTTTCTTTTCTCCTGGCCTTTGCTTCCTTCGCTAAAGCGGCTTCTTCCGCTATGAAGGGCTTCGCCAGTCTGTTAACGGCGATTCCCAGTCCGATCAAGGCCCAGAATACCGGGGCAACTGTTAGGCTTGAGTCATTGGAAATACCCATGACCATGTAACTTACGGTAGCCATCATGATTCCGATACCAACCTGGGCATAAAAGCTTTTAAAATGGCCTTTGATATATAGACGCAGACTGGAGATAAAGTACATGCCATAGAAGACCAGGAAGGCAATTAAGGATAAGACGCCCGTCTGGACACCGATCTGCAGATAAAGACTATGAGGCTTCGTCAGTATTTGCTCACCATAACCGTAATTATAAAGGTTAAGATAATCCTGCTGTGGAAAGGCCATAATATAGGTATCTGCTCCGGAGCCTAAAACAGGGTACTTTTTTAACAGAGGAAGTGTTCTTGACCAGATATAGCCTCGTAAAGAGGCGTATCCCTCATAGCCTGTGAATACCGCAGAGGGTGCCGGAATAATCTTATCCAGCTTTCCAAAACGGTTCAGATAATAATAACCACCGTCAGTAACTTGATTGGTGAAATACCAGGGCTTGTCTTCTATAATGATGTTTAAGAATAGAATGTTATTAAAATTCGCGGTACTAAAGCGGAAACCGGGGAAACGGACATCAGTTGAAGCATAAAAATCATTTGCGCCACTGATTACCATAGGAATTTCGACGTTTGTGTCATCTACTGCAGAGATATAGGCATAACCATCCTGTACGTAATAGCTGACATATAGAGTATTACCCTTATAGGTGATGCTTACCTTATCCTCCAGTGTTTGAATATCAGACAGGTCTTTTTCTGTTTTTTCCAATGAAAATGCGTTCTGAAGGGATCGGAATAATGCATTATCATATTTCTTATTAACGATGAAAACGGCTATCAGAATTATAAGGATCAAAGGGATGGTGATATAGAAGTATTTTAGGATATATTTTGCAAGCACTAAAACGGCACAGAGACCGGCTACACCCAAGGCAACAATACTGGCCTTTGATCCGGAGCCAATGAGGCTTACCAGTATACCCCCAATAGCCAGTAAGTAAACCGGTATCATCAGCAGCTTCCTGTTAAAGAATAGCAGCAGTGCCAAGAGAGGAATCACCATAGCGGCATATACACCTACGTAGTTCGGATTATATAGGGTCAGGTATACTGTCTTAAGATCAAACTGGAAGATGAGGTCCTCAAAACTATCCCATTGGGACTTCGGTGTAATTAATCTCATGCCCATATCTGACCGTAAAAAATCACGTCCGAGGAACTGTGTCAAGCCCAATATGCTTAGGGCGATAATGCTGACCAGCAGACTGTTTATGATAAACTTAACATCCTGCTCTGTCTTTACAATCAAGGTAATATAGTATACCAGTAGACAATAACCCAGCAGGACAAAGACAGACTCGAATTGCTCGTACATTCCTTTATAAGTATATTTGCTGTATTTTGAGAAGACCGAGGATAGCAGAGACAATAGAGCATATGCACCCAAGGGGATAAAGATCGGCCGATACACAAGGCTCTTTCTATCAAACCATGCCTTTGCTACAATAATCATAATCATGATGATAAAAGCAAAGATAAAATATACCTGCTTATAATATAGAAAATAATCATAAAGCTTTATTGTAGACGGAAACCAATTGAAATCCCCAAGACGAGGATCATAAGCATGCTGCCGTACAATGAGTGGCAGAATAGCTATGATGAATACGACAGGTAATAATAATAGCTTATTGATCGTATTGTCACTCATCTTATCACCGGGGATGTCGATATTCACCGGAGGATGCTCTTTACTTTTGCTGGCTTGCTTGTTTGTACTTTCAGACATTTATTTTACTCCTTTGCAGATATAATGAACAACCTTTTACATTATACATCATTTCTTCCAACAGGACAACTGATGAAAACCAATGTATATTCTATTTATATACTCTTATAGAACTGTATGTTTTAGATAAAGTATATGTATTATCCCTAGAAAATACAAACAGTGTCCTGTACTGCAACTAAGTTTTTTCCGGTATGAAGTATATGTCTTGAGAAAGATGTCTATTATGTCAATGGAGCTACAGGAATTAGTGATGCTCATGGAAGGTGCGGGAGATTACCTCATCCTGCTGCCTTGCACTCAGGGAATGGAAGCGGACAGCATAGCCTGATACACGGATTGTCAGGTTGGGATACTTCTTTGGATGCTCCTTGGCATCGAGCAGTAATGACCGGTTTAATACATTGACATTCAGATGATGTCCTTTGCCTGAAAAGTATCCATCCAAAATAGCACATAGGTTTCTGATCTGCTCCTCTAGGGTCTTGCCTAAGGCATCCGGAGTTATGGTAAAGGTATTGGAGATACCGTCCCTGCAGGTGTCATAATCCAGCTTTGCTACGGAAAGCAAGGAGGCTAAGGCACCCTTTCTGTCCCGCCCATGCATCGGATTCGCACCTGAAGCGAATGGAGCACCCAGCTTTCTTCCGTCAGGGGTAGAACCGGTTTTCTTGCCATAGACTACATTGCTGGTGATTGTCAGGACAGACAAGGTGTGGATGGCATTCCGATAGGCGGGATGTCTCCTTAGCCTGATTGTAAATTCATGGGTCAGGCTGCGAGCGATATCGTCCACACGGTCATCATGATTGCCGTAGGAGGGATAAGCTCCGTCTATGATAAAGTCTGTGATCAATCCACGGTCGTCCTTTATGGGGGTAACCTTGGCATATTTAATCGCACTTAGGGAATCCGCCACAACCGATAAGCCGGCGATACCAAAGGCCATGAAGCGTTCGACCTGTGTATCATGGAGCGCCATCTGGAGCTTCTCATAGGCATACTTATCATGCATATAGTGTATGACATTCATCGTATTGACATATAGGCTACAAAGCCAATCCAGCATGTTCAGGAAGCTATTCCAGACCTCATCAAAGTGTAGGGTCTTACCATCGGGATAGATCTCTGTCTTCGGACCAACCTGTTCTCCGCTGATTTCATCCTTACCTCCATTTAGGCTCATGAGCAGTACCTTTGCGAGATTACAGCGGGCGCCGAAGAACTGCATCTGCTTACCGAGCTTCATGGCTGACACACAGCAGGCAATTCCGTAATCATCCCCGTAGGCAGGACGCATGAGATCATCATTTTCATATTGGATGGAATCGGTCTCTATGGACATCCGGGCACAATACTTCTTAAAGTTGTTCGGCAGCCTTTCAGACCAGAGCACCGTAAGGTTGGGTTCCGGTGCAGGGGACAGGTTTGTCAGAGTATGAAGGAAGCGGAAGCTGTTCTTCGTAACGAGGCTTTCCCCCTCTTCTGTCAACCCGCCGATTGCCTCTGTGATCCACATCGGATCCCCAGCAAAGAGCTCATTGTATTCGGGAGTACGAAGCTGCCTCGCCATACGGAGCTTGAGAACGAACTGATCGATCAGCTCCTGCGCAGCTGCCTCATCCAGAAGCCCATGTCTTAGATCCCGCTCAAAATAGATATCCAGGAAGGTCGAGGTTCGTCCCAGGGACATGGCGGCACCGTTCTGCTCCTTGATCGCACCTAAATACGCAAAGTAGAGCCATTGAACGGCCTCTCTTGCATTTGTGGCAGGTCCGGAGATATCAAAGCCATAGCTTTGAGCCATCTCTTTCAGTTGCCTTAGAAAATCAATCTGCCGGTATAGCTCCTCCAGCGTACGTATGCTTTCCTCTGTCATTGGCTGATTACCCAGCTGCAGCTTATCCTCCTCCTTCTGATGGATCAGATAATCAACGCCATAAAGAGCTACCCTGCGGTAATCCCCGATGATGCGGCCTCTGCCATAGGCATCCGGAAGTCCGGTGATCACGCCGCTTTTCCGAGCCTTCTTCATCTCGGGGGTATAGACACGAAATACCCCGTCATTATGGGTTGTGCGGTAACGGAAATGCTCTTCCACCTCGTCAGAAAGAGTATAGCCATAGGCCTCGCAGGACTGTCTGGCCATACGGATGCCACCAAAGGGATTAACACCCCTTCGAAGGGGTGCATCGGTCTGAAAACCGTAGATGAGCTCCTTCTCCCGATCCAGATAGGAGGGCTCATAGGTAAGGAGGGAGGATACCACATCGGTATTGATAGAGAGAACTCCCTTCTCGTGCTCCTCCTTGGATAGGCTTCCATAGGCCTCATTTAAGGCTACCGTCCTGGAGGATGGGGGAGCAAGAAAGCCTTCGTCCCCATCATAAGGGGTATAATTCCTTATAATAAAGTCTCTGACATTGATTTCTTCCTGCCATTTTCCCGGTTTAAATTCATACCATGAATGCATTTTGGCCATCTCCCTTCCGAATAAATAATACAAAAAACCGCCTGAACAAGCGTATATCACGCTGCCCAGGCGGTCGACATTCAAATCTTAAGCTTCAAGGAAGAAGCTGAATACCGGTCCCTCGTGGTAACCCACTGATCCGCCAGTTCCGGTATAAAATCATTATAGGTTTGCGGCTGACATAAGTCAATACAGAGACTCTTCATTAATACTAATAGAACTTATTATCAGCTGTTATAGGTATTGCTCTTTTATACTGCCATATGGCTGTTTATTTATGATCCATCAGATCCTTAATCTGAGGTACCTTTCTTAAGACCGGGAAGAGCAGAGTGGCAAGAATGATTCCCATGGCATTCTGTACCAGATTGAGGGGAATGGATTTTAAGGCGGCAGCAAAGTCGTAAAGGAAGTTTTCGAAGACAAAATAACCTGCGGTTACAACCAGCTCACCTATAATTCCGGAGAGTATGACAGTACTGATCTTGCCCTTCCTGTAAATCAAGGCGGGAATGAGAGCGCCCAGAGCTTTAATTACAAAGGTAGCGATGGCAAACTGGGGATAACCGGCTAAGAGATCAGCAGTCAATGAACCGATACCTGCTGCCAGAGGACCATAGATCGGACCCAGAATAATACCGGATAATAGAACAAAAGCATCTCCGGGGTGGATGTACCCGGTCGGAGACGGAAATTTGATCGCCATGGTAGCCACACAGGTCAGGGCTGCCATCAGGGCTGCTGTGACATAGATTCGAAAGTTTTTGTTCATAAGTACCTCCCCCTTGCTATTTGCTATTTTTGCTAAAATAATTTTAATAGAGATAATAGCATAGATGCTTCTCTATTACAAGAAATATTTTATTTTCCGTTACAATTACTCAAGCAATCGATATAACAGTATTTTGTCCCTGTCAGGATAGAATACTATCAACATAGGCCATACTTTGACCGGCTTTCATAGGCTTTGTCCATAATCGTTGACAGAGGAGAATACTTATACTATAATATGTAAATGCAAACGAATTGCATTTAGGAGGCTTTATGAAGAAAAAAACAGGCATTTTGATATTGCTCATGCTCATCGCCGGACTCATCGGTGCCTTTCTTATATGGGGAATCAACCGCGGAAACGGGAGGGAGGAAGGAGGACAAGGAGCGAAGCTTAGGCTGGTTACCTCCTTTTATCCCACCTATATTATCGCGCTTAATATTACAGATCAGATACCTGAGCTGAAGGTGGACAGTCTGACGGATTTTTCCGCCGGCTGCCTGCACGATTATCAGCTGACCACCGGAGATATGAGGCTCCTATCCGATGCTGACCTCTTCCTGATGAACGGAGGTGGTATGGAGGATTATATCGGGGATGTGATCAGGAATTATCCCCAGCTCCCAATGGTCAATATCAGTGAGGGAATCGATATGCTGGAGAGTAATGAGCACGTAGGAGAAGCAAATCCCCATGTTTGGCTTGACCCGATACGGTATATCGAGCAGATCTCCCAGATGAAGGAGGGTCTGATCTCATATTTATTCGGGCAGGAGAAGCTATCGGCAGATGAGCGGGAGGATATCATCCAAAGAATCACTGAGAATGCAACAAAGTATATTCTTCAGGTCAAGGAGCTGGAACAGGAGCTACAGTCGCTAACCCTTAGGCTTCAGACAGAGGGGAAGCAGGCAGAGGTAATCATATTCCACGAGACCTTTGCCTATCTTGCAGACCGTGTTGGACTTTCTATCGCTAGAACTGTGGAAATGGACGATGAAGAGGCCTTAAGTGCGGCGGAGATAGCAGATATCATCACTGAAGTAAAGAGCGGTCAGATCGGATATCTGTTCACAGAAGCGCAATACGGAGCCTCTGTTACAGACAGAATCGTAGAAGAAACCTCCGCTAAGGCTTATGTGATTGATTCTGCAGTCACAGGGGACGGAAGCAAGGACTCCTACTTAAACTCAATGAGGAAGAACCTACAGACCCTGCAGACAGCCTTTCAATAGGGAACGGAAGGAAGAGGTGAAATGGGAAGAATAAGAAAACAGGAATCGGAAGTAGCCATACAGGAGAAGCAGGAAAGCGCCTGTGGGCTGCACTGCATACAGATCCACGATATCAGTGTCCGGGACGGAGATAAAGTCATTATTGAGAATATCAATCTCCATATCCATTGCGGAAAGCTAACCGTAATCATCGGCAGGAACGGAGCGGGTAAATCCACCTTAATCAAGGCAATTCTCGGTGAGCTTAAGCATGAGGGCAGAATAGAGTTTACGGACCTGAAGGATCATACCATGTCAAAGCTGACCATGGGTTATGTTCCGCAGCATATCAATTTGGAAAAGAATACTCCCATGAGCGTTTATGACCTCTTCGCAGGCTATATCAGCAATGCTCCGATTTTCCTGCGTAGGAGCCGGAGGGTTTACGAAAGGGTGAAGGAGCAGTTAAGCATCTTTGAGGCTCAGGACTATATCGATCAGAGAGTCTGCGATCTGTCCGGTGGGGAGCTTCAGAGGGTATTACTGTCCATAGCGGTTACCCCGGTACCCAAGCTGTTGCTATTGGACGAGCCGGTATCCGGTATCGATAAGAATGGAATGGAGCTCTTCTATCATAATATAGAAAAGCTGAAGGAGCATTATGATCTGGCCATGATCGTGGTCTCCCATGACTTTGAATTCGTCAGAAGGTATGCCGATCATGTCATATTACTGGACCGGACCATCCTGAAGGAAGGGACGCCGGAGGAGATACTGCAGAGTGACGAATTCAGAAAGGTGTTTTGGGGTGGAGAAGATGGATACAATATATGATATTATGGAGACACTCCTACCATTTTCCTGGATGGAGTATATGTTTATGAAGAATGCACTGCTGGCTATTCTTATCATTACGCCCCTGTTCGGAGTTCTGGGGACCATGATTGTGAATAACCGTATGGCCTTCTTCTCGGATGCCCTGGGACATTCTGCCCTGACCGGTATCGCCCTGGGATCCATATTCGGACTGGCGGATTCCAATCTGTCAATGCTGATCTTTGCAGTCCTTTTTGCCTTGCTGCTGAACAGAATCAAAAGAAGAAGATCCGTATCTACCGATACGGTTATTTCCGTGTTCTCCTCCCTTAGCATCGCCCTTGGTCTTATGATACTATCCCGGGGTGGTAAATTCGCGAAGTACTCCAATCTTCTGGTAGGAGATGTCTTAAGCATCACGGTGAAGGAAATCGGCTTATTGGCCCTGATCTTTGTGATTACGATTATGTTCTGGCTCTTATTCTTTAATAAGCTCCATGCAGCCGGTGTGAATGAGGCCTTGGCAAAAAGTAAGAATATCAATACTGCACTGATGGAGGATTGCTTCAGTGTGATCATTGCTATCATCATCATGTTCTCCATCAAATGGGTGGGGATCCTGATCATCAACGCCTTATTGATCCTACCGGCGGCTGCCAGCAGAAACCTGGCATCCAATATGCGGGAGTATCATCTGTTCTCCGTGCTGATATCTGTCTTTTCGGGCATTACCGGATTAATCATATCCTATTACAGCGGGATGGCCACAGGACCGACCATAGTCATCATAGCGGCTCTGCTCTTCTTCCTTACCCTCGGCCTGCGGGTACTGAAAAAATATAACTGACGCAATTAAAAACGATCATCCAATCTCACATTTAACCATATTCTAACTGTACAAGGGTAAGATTTTTGTATTATAATAGGGGCATAATGAAAGCTGGAGGCATTTATGAGCAAGCCGAAGATATACTTAAAAATTCTTACAAACTACATCATCGCCATTCTTGTGGTACTCTTTGTATTCCTGCTTCTGCCGAAGATACTGGGGTTTTTTATGCCCTTTGTGATAGGTTGGGTCGTGGCAATGATTGCAAACCCCCTGGTAAAGTTTCTTGAGAAGAAGGTTAGGATACTTAGAAAGCACAGCTCGGCAATCATTATTGTTATGGTGGTAGGTCTTATTGTCGGAGCCTTCTATATGATGATTGCAGCCTTAGTCAGGGAGATCAGCTCCTTATCTGATAATCTGCCCAATATCTTTACACAGATTGAGGAGCAATTGGAAAATATATCGCAAAGAGTATATGAAATTTCCGCTTCCTTACCCCAGAGCCTCCAAAATATCATTAATAATCTGCTGAACGGAATCAGTGAAAACATCACAAACTTCAATACGGATGAGAATGTACTGACCATCTCGATGGCCGGTAATTTTGCCAAGAATATTGCAGAGATATTTCTAATGGTCATAGTGACCATCCTGTCTGCTTATTTCTTTATTGCTAGGAGAGATGAGCTGCTGGCCGGTCTGAAAAAATATATGCCTAATTCCCTGAACAACGGCTGGGTCATCATCTACGATAACTTTAAGACAGCAGTAGGCGGTTATTTTAAGGCACAGTTTAAGATTATGTTCATTATTATCGCGATTATTTTTATTGGATTTGAGATACTGGACATCGGTTATTCCTTCCTGCTGGCATTCGGTATCGCCCTGCTGGATCTGCTTCCTGTATTCGGAACCGGAACGGTCCTTTGGCCCTGGGCCCTGGTCGATATGCTGATGGGAAACTATGTCCGTGCCATCGGCCTGATGATCATCTATCTGGTATGCCAGATCGTCAAGCAGATTCTGCAGCCCAAGATGGTAGGAGACTCGATCGGAATCAGCCCTCTGGCCACCCTGGTATTTATGTATATCGGATATCGCTTCTACGGAGTTCTGGGAATGATCCTTGGAATACCGATCGGTATGGTGATTGTCAACCTATACAGGGTCGGTACCTTTGACCGTCTGATCGAGGGTTTTAGGATCATTATGCACGATATAAATGAGTTTAGAAAGTTTTAGTATAATATAGAAAAATAATCCTAAAGTTCCATATACACTCAGGGAATTCGGTGCTAATATAAAATCGGAGGAAAAGTAACCAACGAAAGATACATTAGCTGAGGAGTAAGTATATGAAAAGTAACAGGTATGTAACAGACAACGAAGTAATCATTACTTCGGACGAAATCAAGATGATTCTTGACCGATATCGAATCGGCAAGAAACCACTGGCTAAGCTCTTGGGCTGGGGAGAAACTACCATCATCCGTTATATGGAGGGCGATATTCCCACCAATGAGTATTCCAACAAGCTGAAGGCCATATTAAATGACCCCGAATTCTATTATGACTTGTTGATGAAACGGAAAGACTGCTTAACCGGTGTTGCGTACAAAAAAAGCAGGAGGGCTGTACTGGCGAAGATTATGTCTTCCAAAATCTATGGAGTTGCTTATTATATCGTGAATAAGAGCAACGCTGACATTTGCCCCGGTTATCTCCAGTATCTGCTTTATTATGTGCAGGCCTTCTCTCTGGCACTTTATGACAGAGAAATGTTTCAAGAGGAATATACCCTCAACAATGAACATGTTCCTTATCTAAAGCTGTATGAAAGTATGAAGCGGTGCGGGATTCATACCTTAGAGCTGAATGAGGAATATCTGACGGATGAAGAGAAGGAACTGGTGGATGCGGTCTATGACTGCTTTACCTGGTTCGGACCCAGAGCTCTGGCAGCCTTGACTGCCTTTGAGAAGTCCATGATTAAGATATCTAGAGACAAATATAACAACAAGATCATTTCTAAGGATACGATCAAAGTTTACTTCAAGGAAATCCTAGCACAATATCATATCACGAGCATAAAAGAAATCTTCAATTACCCCGATCGGCGGCTACAGGATATCAAGGACATGATTTTATAGCAGTGTACGGACTGCGATATTTGAATGTGTAATATCACCAGGCTGTCGCTTAGGTTCTTTATAAGAAAAGGGAATGTTGGTACCTTAGCGCTTTTGGCTTTACACATAGTTGAAAGACATCCCACCGGATATGTATACTGTCAGTCAGTAAACATATCCGGCATTTTATCATCCAAACAGTGCGATAAGGATTTCCGACATTCCCAATCAAAGGACTAACTGTTTTTATTTCTTCGGTCTCTCATACGGAGGGTGGAGTCCAGAATCTTCTTGCGGATTCTTAAGGACTGGGGAGTTACCTCTAAGAGTTCGTCTGTTTCGATAAACTCCAGAGCCTGCTCCAGACTTAAAATCCTCGGCGGAGTCAGACGAAGTGCTTCATCTGCGGAGGAGGACCGGGTGTTAGTCAGCTGCTTTCTCTTACATACATTTACCTCAATGTCATCCGTTTTCGGATTCTGTCCGACTACCATACCGGCATAAACCTTGACACCGGGGCCAATAAAGAGGGTACCCCGTTCCTGGGCATTATAAAGACCGTAGGTAATACTCTCACCGGATTCGAAGGCAATCAGGCTTCCTGTCTTCCGATACTGGATATCTCCCTTATAGGGTCCATAGCCGTCGAAGAGGGTATTCATAATACCTGTGCCCTTCGTATCGGTAAGGAATTCCCCGCGATAGCCGATCAGACCGCGGGCAGGAATCGAAAATTCAATCCGTGTATGACCGTTATCCGAGGTATGCATGTTAATCATCTCACCCTTACGCTGGCCCAGCTTCTCGATCACTATGCCGGAGAACTCATCCGGTACATCAATCATGGCATGCTCCATGGGCTCCAGCTTCTTGCCCTGCTCATCGTTCTTATATAAGACCTCTGCCTTGCTGACAGAGAATTCATAGCCCTCTCGGCGCATATTCTCAATGAGGACGGAGAGATGGAGCTCGCCTCTGCCGGACACCTTAAAGCTTTCCGTTGTATCGGTTTCTTCCACACGAAGGCTTACATCCGTGTACAGCTCCCGGAAGAGCCTGTCCCTAAGATGCCTTGAGGTAATGTACTTTCCTTCCTTACCGGCCAAAGGGCTGTCATTTACGTTAAAATACATGGCAATGGTTGGTTCGGATATTTTCTGAAAGGGAATGGGCTCCGGATTCTCGGGAGAACAGATCGTATCTCCGATATGGATATCTGCGATACCGGATATGGCGACGATGGAGCCAATAGAGGCTTCGCTGATTTCCACCCGCTTCAGGCCGTCAAACTCATAGAGCTTACTGATCTTAACCCGATCATTTTTCTCAGGATCATGAGCATTGACCAGAACAACCTCCTGATTCACGCGGATGGTTCCGTTGTCCACCTTACCGATACCGATTCGACCCACATATTCATTGTAGTCGATGGTACTGATCAGCACCTGGGTGCTTTTCTCGGGATCTCCCTCCGGGGCAGGGATATAATCGATAATAGTCTCAAAGAGAGGCTTCATGCTGGTTGCCTCTACCCCGAGATCCGTGGTTGCTATGCCGGCCTTTGCCGATGCATACACAAAGGGACAATCCAGCTGCTTCTCATGGGCGTCCAGCTCGATCAGAAGCTCCAGGGTCTCATCCACGACCTCCATAGGCCGGGCTTCCGGACGGTCAATCTTGTTGATACATACGATGACAGGCAGATTCAGCTCCAGTGCCTTCTTTAATACAAACTTGGTTTGTGGCATGGGACCTTCAAAGGCATCCACAACCAGAACGACACCGTTGACCATCTTAAGAACCCGTTCCACTTCTCCTCCGAAATCGGCGTGGCCGGGTGTGTCTATAATATTAATTTTGACCCCTTCATACTGGACAGCAGTATTTTTAGATAAAATCGTAATACCTCGTTCCCGCTCAATCGCATTGGAGTCCATAACTCTCTCCATAACATTCTGATTGGACCGGAACACCCCACTTTGCTTCAATAATTCGTCTACCAGGGTGGTCTTGCCATGGTCGACATGAGCGATAATTGCAATATTTCTTATATCCGCTCGCTTCATGATATCATTTTCCTTCCTTTTATTAGGTCTTAAAACCGCATATACCTTCAGACTTCATCATACATACGGCAGTTTATCGGTAATCAAATTGAAGGCAGAAGAAACCTGCCTTCCTGCAACCTTTACATTGTAGCACAGGGTAAAAGTAAAAATCAACGTATCTCCTATGAAAACTCAATAAAACTTTTCAAATTTTTTGTATAAAATAACAAATTATGGATATTTTTATAATGGAATGCAATTTATACTTCTAAAATGTGGAAGTCTGCATATATATTATCATAGGTAAAATATGCTTGTTTTACGTAAACAGGAAAATTTACCCTACATTTTAGAGCAGATTGGCACCAAAAAGAACGCCGGTCGAGAAGGGAGAGGTACGATATGACGGATAAAGTATTTGATAACAATCAAGTAAGTATTGCGGGAGAGGTAGTCAGTGAGTTTACATTCAGCCATGATGTCTTCGGAGAAGGATTCTATGTTCTGGAGATCCTGGTGAACAGGCTCAGCAATTCCTATGACATGATTCCTGTCATGGTATCGGAAAGACTTATTGATGTAAAGCAGGACTACAGGGGTAAGTTCGCAGAGGTTTTAGGACAGTTCCGGTCCTATAATAGGCACGAGGAGAGTAAGAATAAGCTGGTCTTGTCGGTATTTGCCAGAGAGATCAAGATTGTGGATGAGTTATCAGAGAACGCAAAGCCGAACCATATTTTTCTGGATGGTTTCGTGTGTAAGCCTCCGATTTATCGGAAGACTCCCCTGGGAAGAGAGATTGCCGACATCCTACTGGCAGTTAACCGTCCCTATGGCAAGTCGGATTACATTCCCTGTATCAGCTGGGGGAGAAATGCGAGATTTGCAGAAAGCTTCGCTGTAGGCGGCCATGTGCAGATCTGGGGCAGAATCCAGAGCAGGGAATATCAGAAGAAGTTGAACGATACCGAATTCGAGAAAAGAATTGCTTACGAGGTTTCTGTAAGCAAACTGGAATATCTGGAGGAATATTAAGGCGAAGGACTTTATATAGGAAAGGTCCCATATCCTAATTTAAGCTGTTCCCCTTCACCAAACCATGGCGGATGAATACTATGGTATGGTAACCGGCAATCAGGTCCGTAGGTGGCAGCTTAAGATGATTTAGGATATGGGATTTTTTATGCGGAGCCGCTTCTCAAACGACTGGAAAATAATGATTGACAAGCGAAAAGACCGGTGTTAATATGTAGATACGAATTTTGTGAAAAAACATATTGCTTATGGTAGAGGAGCATTGTTTAAGAGTAAGCTGCCGGATATGTCAGACATAGGGGAAAGCAGTCGAAAGGAAACGATGCCGAAGCGGTAATGGACCTGATACATTTCTGCTGGGCATATGGTAAAGAACCATATGACTGTCATCATGATTATGATGGAGAGCTGCCTAAAGAATATTAGTACTGTCGGAGCATGGGGAATACCCTCATGTTGCCCTTCGGTTATTCTTTAGTGTCGACTCCGGGTCGACTTTTTTTACGTTTTTGTACTGAATGCAATGTCTTTTGCACGGGAAGTTCGTAGGTAACCCCTAGGAAGACGGTGGCTGATCACCGGGGGAGAAAGAATAGGAGGCATGGTTATGGCAGTATTTAAAGGAGCAGGTGTTGCGATTGTAACACCCTTTACAGAGAACAATGAGGTAAATTATGAGAAGCTTGGGGAACTGATCGAATTTCAGATTGCTGAGGGAACCGACAGTATCATCATATGCGGTACGACCGGTGAGGCTTCTACCTTGACCCATGAAGAGCATCTGGAGTGCATCAGATACACAGTGAATAAGGTAAATAAAAGAGTTCCCGTGATTGCAGGAACCGGATCGAATTGTACGGATACGGCAATCTATCTGTCAAAAGAAGCGGCAAGCTACGGAGCGGATGCTTTACTCGTCGTTTCTCCCTATTATAATAAGGCAACACAAAAGGGTCTGATCGGACATTTTACCGCAGTAGCCAAGTCGGTGGACCTTCCTATTATCTTATATAATGTACCCAGCCGTACCGGCTGCAATATCCTTCCGCAGACTGTTGCATCCTTGGTCAAAAATGTGGATAACATCGTGGGAATAAAAGAAGCCAGTGGAAATATCGCTCAGGTTGCAGAGGTGATGCAGCTCTGCGGCGGAGCAATCGATCTGTATTCCGGCTGTGATGAGATGGTAGTTCCGGTATTATCCCTTGGAGGAATCGGAGTGATTTCTGTCCTGTCCAATATTCTGCCGAAGCAGACCCACGAGATGGTGATGAAGTATCTGGAAGGCGACGTGAAGGGAAGCTGTGCCTTACAGCTGCAGTACCTGCCCTTAATCAATGCCCTCTTCTGTGAAGTAAACCCGATTCCGGTGAAGAAGGCCTTGAATCTGATGGGTTTTGAAGTAGGCCCCTTAAGAATGCCCTTAACTGAGATGGAACCTGCGAATGCAGAGCGTCTGCTGAAGGAATTAATATCTGCAGGACTGGCATGATAATAGGTAGGAGGAAGCCTACAGACCACACGAATGGAGGAAGCATATGATAAATATCATAATACGCGGTTGTAACGGTAAAATGGGACAGTTTATTACGCAGATCGTAGAAGAGGATGAGAATGCGGTGATTGTTGCGGGAATAGATGTTACCCCGAACAGACAGAACAGATACCCGGTATTCCATAGCTTCAGGCAATGCAATGTCAAAGCAGATGTTATTATTGATGTATCTGCACCTGTGGATGTCAACGAGATGCTGGATTTCGCCATAAAGCAGGGAGTCGGAATCGTTTTATGTACCACAGGCTTTACTCAGGAAGGGCTGCTCCTGATCGCTGAAGCAGCGAATAAGATTCCCATTTTAAAATCGGCAAATATGTCAATGGGAATTAACCTGCTCCTGAAGCTGGTGCAGGAGGCAGCGAAAAATCTTGCTGCTGCGGGCTATGACATCGAGATTGTGGAACGGCACCACAACAAGAAGGTGGATGCACCGTCCGGAACAGCCCTTGCCTTAGCCGATGCGATGAATGAAGTGCTGGGGAATGAATATAGCTACAAATTTGACCGTACCGATGACCGTACCCCGAGAGCGAAGAAGGAGATCGGTTTCTCCTGTGTACGTGGAGGTACAATCGTAGGAGAGCATGAGGTCATCTTTGCAGGAATAGACGAGGTGATTGAGATAAAGCATGCAGCATATTCCAGAGCAGTATTTGCGAAGGGAGCTGTGCAGGCAGCGAAATATCTGTCCGGAAAAGAGGCAGGTATGTATAGCATGAAAGATGTAATCGGTTAAATCTCAAGGCACTCTTTGCACCTGGGGCATCGGGCGGACCCGATGCTTCAGGTTCTTTTAATTTGTTAATTTTGTTCACAAATTTTTCGTAATCTTATAGTATGATGGTTATAGTTGGTTCGGATATTTCCATAAGGAGGAGGGAGGCATAATGCCGGGAGCCTAATAGCGATATCCGGGCTTTTGAATGTGCACGAAAGAGAGTAGGCTGTGTGGCAACATTTCATCCACAGAGCTGATTTCTTCGGGCAAGGATAAAATGAAGTTAGGAGGAGACTGCTTTGATTGAAGTAAAGAATTTAGTGAAGCGTTATGGCGATCACACTGCTGTGGATCATCTTTCCTTTACCGTGAATAAAGGACAGGTCCTGGGCTTCTTAGGTCCCAACGGTGCAGGAAAGTCGACAACCATGAACATAATCACCGGTTATATCTCAGCCACGGAGGGTACCGTAACCATCAATGGCCTGGATGTCTTTGAGGAGCCGGAGGAGGTAAAGAAGATGATCGGTTACCTGCCGGAATTTCCTCCGCTCTATCCGGATATGACGGTGAAGGAGTATCTGTATTTCGCTGCGGATATCAAGAAGGTCAAAAAAGCCGGAAGAGACAAAATGATTGCGGAGGCAATGGAAGCCACAAAGATCGCTCCGATGGCAAACCGCCTGATTAAACATCTGTCCAAGGGCTATAAGCAGAGAGTAGGTCTGGCGCAGGCTATTTTAGGTGACCCGGAGCTGATTATACTGGATGAACCGACCGTAGGTCTGGATCCGAAGCAGATTATTGAAATCCGTGATCTGATCCGGAAGCTGAGTAAGAACCATACGATTATTTTAAGCTCCCACATTATGCAGGAGGTTAGTGCTGTTTGTGATACCATTCTGATTATTGACAGAGGTAAACTGGTAGTGGCAGACACTCCTGAGAATCTGATTCATCATTTTGGCAATACCGGAGATCTGAAGCTCACGGTGAAAGGAAATAAGGATAAGGTAATCAATGCCTTAAAGAAGCTGGAGGGTATAAATAAGATTGAACAGATGGACAGCTATGAAGCCGGTACGGTGGAGCTGAATGTATTCTGCAATGAGAAATCAGATGTCCGTGAGAAAATCTTCTATGCAATGCATGAAGCGAATACCCCTCTGCTGGAGATGCAGACGAAGCACCTGACCCTGGAGGATATCTACCTGATGGCAACCAGAGATAAGAGATTTGAACAGCTGGAAAAGCTTTCGGAAGAGGAGCTTGCTCCAGAAGAGGAAGTACAGAATGTAGAGGAGGAGAAATCAGATGCTGGCAATTTATAAGAAGGAATTACGCGCTTATTTTACATCAATCATCGGATATGTCTTTATCGCCTTCTTTCTGATGATTATCGGCATATTCTTTTATCTGCAGAATCTATTTTCCAGACAGCCGAGCTTTGAGTATACCTTAGCAGGGATTACTTTTATCTTTATCCTGCTGATTCCGCTGATTACCATGCGGCTGATGGCGGAGGAGAACAGACAGAAGACGGATCAGTTGCTCTTTACCTCACCACTGACAGCAAGCTCTATCGTCTTCGGTAAATTTCTTGCTGTATTTACAGTGTATGGGACTGTTATGGCAGTGACCAGCTTTTATCCCTTGATCATGAAGCAATACGGTTATGTTCCCATGGCTCCCGCTTATGCAAGCATCCTAGGCTTTCTCGTCCTGGGTGGAGCTTATCTGGCAATGGGGCTCTTTATCTCATCCCTGACGGAAAGTCAGGTTGTAGCAGCCGTGATATCCTTCTTTGTATTCCTGATCACGGTGATGATGGATACCATTGCTTCGATTATCCCTGTGGATAATAAGGTATCCTTTATTATCTGCCTGGTAGGGGTTGTCGTGCTTGGCCTGATCCTATATCTGATGATGCATAATGTGCTGATCAGTCTTGGCTTCGGTCTGATTGGAGAGGCAATCCTGGTAGCTCTGTTCTTTATGAACAAGGGCTCATTCGATGGCTTAGTAGCTAAGATCTTAAAGTGGTTATCCCTTACTTCCAGATATGAGTCCTTCCAATTGGGCGTCTTTGATCTGGCAGATATGATTTACTATTTCAGCATCATCTTCTTGTTCCTATTCTTAACGATTCAAGTGATAAAGAAGAAGAGATGGAGCTAGGGAGGAGGAGAGAACAATGAACGATATCAATAATCAGGACATGAATAAAACCGGTATGTTCGATAAGCTGAAGGCCTCCTTTTCCGGCAGGAAGTTCAAAAGCGGGGCTTATACATCCATCATCACCGTCATCATACTGGTATTGCTGGTAGTGGTGAATCTGATCATATCCAAGATGGATCTGAAAATAGACCTAAGCGCGAATCAGTATTATACCCTGACACAGCCCACCAAGGATCTGGTGAAGGGTGTCAAGGATGATATTTCTATTTACTATCTGGTTGAAACGGGAAAAGAGACTCGGGTATTTCGGAGGATTGCAGATAAATATGAGAGCCTGTCCAAGCATATTAAGGTAGTGCTGAAGGATCCTGTTCTGTATCCCAAATTTGCCTCTCAGTATGTGGAGGATGAGATCAAGAACAACAGCTTCTTGGTGGTAAATCATAGCAATAATCGGGCGATGTACGTCGATTACGAGGATATGCTGGTTTACGGAGACCAGTTTAACTATAACACCTTTGATTATGATTTGGTAGGAATAGACGTGGAGGGTAAGCTTACTTCCGCGATCCAGTATGTAACCACAGAGGATGTTCCGGTCATCTATACCACAAGCGGACATAGGGAGAAGGAGACCGGTAAGAATTTTGCGGCAGCTCTGGAGAAGCTGAATGTAAAGGTAAACTCCACACCTACCCTAACCATCTCCAGTATTCCGGAGGATTGCGATATCTTAGTGATCAACTCACCGGAGACGGATTTCACAGCCGATGAGATTGCCATGATCATGGACTATATGGAAAATGGCGGCGATGTAGTTCTTGTGGTGGACTATAAGTCCAGTGGACTTGAGAACCTGAAAACCCTGGTGGAATACTATGGGATACAGATGCAGGATGGCATCGTCTTTGAAGGAGATTCCGGCAGGCATGTACAGAACAATCCCCACCTGATCATTACGGAGGTCTTACAGCATAACATCACAAATACAGTGAAGCAATACGGTAAATTTGTAATTATGCCCTCATCCACAGGTCTTAAGGTCCTTGGTGATACCAGAAGCTCCCTGAAGGTGGAGCCTTTACTGGCCACTTCAAATAAGGCTTATGCTAAAGTAAATCTTGAATCGGAGACCTTCTCCAAGGAAGACGGAGATCTGGACGGACCCTTCTACGTGGGATTGGCTGCAACCGATACCTTTAAGGGCGTAAGCTCCAGCCTGGTTGTATATTCCTCCGAGTTTGTATTTGATGATTCTGCTTTAGAGAGCTTCGGTAACTATGAAATTCTGACTGGAACCGTAAGTGAGCTTGCCGGCGGTATCAAGCCGATTTCCGTCAAGACCAGGAGCCTGACTCTGGAATCCTTAAATCTTAGCCAAAAGCAGTCGAATACCTGGGGTATCATTACCGCTGTGGTAATCCCTCTGCTGATCCTGGCCGGCGGAGTTGTGATTAACCTTAGAAGGAGGAAGCGTTAATGTCAAGAAGGAAGAGGAAGAATACGATCACGTTAATTTCGCTTCTGCTTGCTACTGCCGCCCTCATTCTTTTCTACTTCTGGTATTCCGGTAGGGATCAGAAAGCAGAGAAGCAGGATTCACAGGATACTTCTGCCATCAATCTTGAATTAGCGAAGCTGGATACCACTCTGATCAATTCCATCCGTTTAGTCAATCAGAGCGCAGATCTGAAGCTGGTTTTACAGGACACTCTATGGAAATCGGAAGCCGAACCGGACAGACCGATCAACCAGGAGAAAGTTGTGGATTTGTTAAATCTTGCTGCTCTTGTCAAGGCAAAGCAGCTGATTATAGAGAAGCCTGAGGATCCGGCAGAGTATGGCCTTGGGGAGCCGGTGATTTATTTTGAAGCCCTGTTATCGGACGGAAAGTCTCTGCGGCTTAACATCGGCGACAAGGCGATTACAGGAAACGGCTATTATGCCCAGGTAAATGACAGTGAGGCCGTATATCTGTTGGATACCACCTATGGAACACGGATGGCCTATAGCCTCCTGGATATGACAGCCCTGGAAAGCATACCGTCGATTACCACGGATAACATTTATCATATCCTGGTAGAGAAGAAGGACGGAGATAGCTTTGAACTGCTTTATGATAAGGAGAATATGGCGGATAAGACCGGAGCGGGAATGTTCCCCTGGCTTGTTCTGAAGCCCTATGAGGAAGGATATTCCGCAGACGGTTATAAGGTATCGGAGCTGCTTCCAAAGTATACAGGCTTTAAATACCTTCAGAATGTGGATTATGCCGGTAAGGACCTGGCCCAATATGGTCTCGGGGACCCGACTGCCACAGTCACGATTGGTTACTATGAAACCTATACCAAGACGCTGGATCAGCCGGAGACCGATCCCAATACCGGGGAAGAGATCAAGGAGAAGACCTATACGGATGAGAAGAGCTATCAGCTCCATATCGGAAACAGGGATGAGGGAGAGAACTATTATGTAAGGCCCGAGGGCAGCAGCAGTGTCTACACCATGAAGGCAGAGGCGATCGATCAGATGCTGCAGGTGAATCCCTTCGGAGTCCTAAGCTCCTTTGTTACCATCCCCAATATTGATACCGTGAATAAGGTTGAAATCGATATTGACGGACAGCCTTATACCATGGAAATAAAGAGAGTGACTGTCAAGGATGCAGACGGTAAGGAAACAAGTAAGGCAAGCTATTATTATAACGGAGAGCTTGTCGAGGAGGGTGTCTTTAAAGATGTCTACCAGATTATCATCGGAGCAGGCTATGATAAGGAGATTACGGAGCCTGTGAAGGAAGAGGAGTTCCGGCCGACCTTATCCTTTACTTATCACCTGATCAACGGAAAAACCCTGACCTCCGCCTTTATGCCTTACAATGAGAGCTTCTATATCGTAAGAACTCAGGAGAATCCCATCCGTTTCTTCTCAGATAAGAGAAAGATTGGGGAGGTTATAGCCGCAATCAAGGAATTTAAGGGTATGGAGTAACCTTTCAAGGACTTCAAGGTATATCCCTCTGTGGATAAAAAGCCTTAGATTTATTTCAAAGAAAACATATCATAAGAGGCACCTTATGGCGTCCTGGCATTGGAGTGATACATCGTATATCCTCCGTGCAAGGAAGTATAAGGGTGCCTCTTCTTTCTGTGCTGTAATGACCCGGTCCACAGTTGCCTTCAGGGTTTCACCGGAATTCACCGATTGATTTGGCTTAAGCTTGAGGATACCTCATAGTCCCCGGTGAGGAACAGAGATTTTACCAGGCCGGTATTCCGGGCATAATAGTCCTTAACGATGCTATCCTCGCTCTCGGTTGTGACCTCAAGAGTCCGGTAATTACCGCTAGGCGTTTCAATTAAAACATCAGAAGCAGTAATGATCCTTTTCCTTCCGTCAGGCAGCTCCCAGCTTGTACCGGGAATCAAAGGCTCCATCAGTAGAATCTCAGCTTCCTCATCCTGAGCGGAATCGAGTAGATTGTCACGGGAGTAGTATTCGGGAACAGTCTTTGTGATCATCAGCTTCCCGTCCTTATACTCCAGTACTCTTACTGTTTCGGTCCCTCCGTTGTTAGTTCTGGTCTGCATTCTTCCTCCGACCGGATCGAGATATTCATAAGTGGTCCGAAAGGAAGCATATTCATTCCCGCTTCCCTCATATACATATTCCGCAGCAGACATAAAGGGATAGAAGTCCGTGCATAGGAGAAGATCTTCCTCGTCTCCGGTCTGACTATCCTCCGGAAGCTGTTCGTCCGTACCCGGCTCCTCTGCAGGAGCAGTAACCTTAGGCGTAGGAGTCTCATCGGGCTGATCTGAATATCCATTCCTGTTTTCTTCGCCTATATTGCAGGCGGTAACCATCACCATACAGGCTAGGCTGATACATATCATGATAAGCTTTTTCATAGGCACCTCTGATCGCGATAAAATGTGATGAATGGTTTACATAGAATAAACGAGAGAAAGCAGAAAATAGTTCCATGTCTCCGGTGATATCGTCCTTATCATACTAACCAAACAGGAGGAACAGTATTCCCTAAGGACAGAAATCGTTGTTGCAGAGGAAACATGTACGAATATTACGTTCATTGACATAATATATTAGCATATGGGATAATCAAGCTAAGTCAGGGTCTGACCGGATCCGGAACAGGAGACATTATGAATATTGGGATTAAGAAAAAACTGATATTAATGGGAGTCTGTGTCGTCATCATACTGCTCGTCCTGACCGTGAACATTCTGCGTAAAATGAAAACGGAGGATGGACCTGAACAGGTGGAGGTTAAGGAGAATGTCATAAGCAGGGCAGAGGCATATCGTCTGCTCAGCTTCCTGGAGTATGACAGGACGGAACGGGAGACCTTGCCGAGGGAAATTGCTTACCGGGAATCTTCCATGTCCGGTTGGTATGATCCCTATGTGAATGCAGTAGGGAGGATGGGGCTGATTGGGAAGGAAGTAGAAGTGAGTCCGACCAAGCCTCTGACCTATGGCGCTTGCAAGGAATTATTCGATAAGCTGATTTTGTCAAAACCTGTTTACCAGGGCGTTTATGCTGCTTTAAGCTTTGATTTTATCCGGTCGGAAGAGGACATGTTAATCAAGGAGTTCCTGGAGCTTTATGAGGCTGCGCTGAAGAAGCTGCCCAAGGAAGAGGACCTGAAGGAAGAGACACTCTTTATGCTGGCCAGGGAGATTACGGAGGAGGGCAAGGATAGAATCGTAACCGACAGGGGCAGGTTTTATTATGAAAACTCCAAAGACTATGGGGAGCTTCTTGCAGAGGATGCGGCAGCTGATATCAGTCCGGCGGCAGCAGGAGCTGAATCGGGTACCGGAACACAGCAGAAACCGACCGGCCCTCTCACCCCGACGAAGGCTACAGGTGAGACACAGGCCGAAGACACCGAAGGAAGTAAGCAGTCCTCAAAGGAAGGGAAGCAGCTCTATGACAGTCTGAAGGGCGAGGATTATGAGGAGAGATTTATTAATCAGGGAGTGAGAGCGCTGATCCGTGGGCAGGAGATCGTCTATATCAGAGGTCTTGCGACCGAGAAAATCGTTCTGCATAATGTGTGGATAAAACAGGGACAGGACCTCCTGGTGGATACCTTTATTCTTGGAATCAACAAAGCCTTTCCTGCCAAGAACCGCCTGTCCACCAACATAGGCCAGGTGGTAGGTGATATCACGATTGAAGACCGGAGAGTCGTAGGCATCAGTGTCAAGCCGGATCTGATTCGTGGTAAAGTCCTGATGTCAGGGAAGGATTTTATAGAGGTTGAGGGTTATGGGAAGGTTCCCCTGGAGGAAGAGTATAAGATATATAAGCTATATGGGGAGCTTTCCATGGAACAGACCAACAGCATCCTGGTGGGCTATGAAACCACGGATTTTGTTGTGTCCGGAGGAAAAATCTCTGCTGCCCTGATACGTGAGAGCATCAAAGCAGAAAATATTCGGGTCCTGCTGCATATTACCGGTTATAAAAGCATTTACCATGATAAGGTAGAATTCACCTGCACATCGGATTATACCATTCGGAATGAGGATGGCGAGACCTCCTATCATGCAGGGGAGATCGTAACGGTGGAAAACGGCTCTGTCATGATGTCCTCGGGCAGAATTATCATTCAGCCTGTCTCGGAAAAGGGGAAGGTTAAGCTCTTATCCGTAGAGAGGTCCACAGGGAATCCGAGATACAGGGGGACCCTGGAAATCTCGGAGGGAGAGAAAGGGCTGCTGCTTGTGAATGAGCTTCCGGTAGAGGAATATCTCTATGCGGTTATTCCCAGTGAAATGCCTACCTATTATGGGCTGGAGCCCCTTAAGGTTCAGGCGGTCTGCGCCAGAAGCTATGCCTATCGCCATCTGCTGGCTAACAGCTTAAGCAGCTATGGAGCTCATGTGGATGATAGTGTATCCTATCAGGTGTATAACAATATTGAAGAAAATGAGGACTCTATTCTGGCAGTGAAGGACACTTACGGTAAGGTCGTAAAATACGGTGGTGAGGTAATCACAGCCTATTATTTCTCCACCTCCTGCGGACATACTGCCAATGTAGAGGATGTATGGGCAAACGGAAGCAGCACACCCTATCTGACCGGCAAGCTGATGGAAGTGGAGGAGGATAGTGAGAGAGTATCGGCTCAAGCCGAGGAAAGCCGGATCTATAAAGATCTGACCAAGGAAGAGAACTTCCGAAGCTTCATCAATGACAGGGAATTTGCCACCTATGACAGCGGTTTTCTGTGGTATCGCTGGCATGTGACAATCGATGCAAAGAATTTGAAGGAGACCATAGACCAGAAGCTGGCCGGACGCTACCAGGCGAATCCGGACCTGATTCTGACCCTGACCCAGGGAAGCGTAAAGAAGGGGGATGCTGTTTTTGAGAGCATACCGGTGGATACGGTAGGCGATATCGTGGATCTCTCGGTGACAAAGCGGGAAACCGGTGGAATCATCTATGAGCTGATGATCACGGGGACGAAGAATACCATCCTGGTTCGGACAGAGTATAATATCCGGGTCCTGCTCTCCCCTTACTATTCAACGGTTTATCGTCTGGATGAAACAGGAGTGGAGGAACTTAGTCTGCTGCCCAGTGCATTTTTCGTAATTGACAGCGAAAAGGATGGGAAGAAGCTCACCAAGCTGACTCTGACCGGAGGCGGCTACGGACATGGTGTGGGAATGAGCCAGAATGGCGTAAAATCCCTGGCAGATGCCGGTAAAAAATATGAGGAGATCGTCCGCTATTTCTATCGGGACACGGAGCTGGGCTTTATCTATGAATGATCGTTTCCTCGGAGGGGGTTCGGTAGAGCTTCCGGATTCTCTCCACCAGGGCTTTGTTCTCAAAGATAAGATTGATTTCCGCACCGATAAAAAGGATATACATGCAGAAATACATCCATAGCATGAATAATACGATCGTTGTCAGGCTTCCATACATGGAGGAATGGTTGGTATGATCGATATAATAGGAGAAGGCAAAGGAAAAACCCATCCAGCCTGCCGCACTGACTGTTGCACCCGGCAGGGCATGGACCAGCTTGGTCTTTCTGTTGGGTATCACCAAGTAGATGACCAGGAAGAAGACCAGCAGGGTCACTAAGCCAACAATCGTACGAAGGCTGATGATCAGCAGGGCCATCCCCTGAAAGGCAGGAATCTTCAGCTGAATCCACAGATATAAGCGGTTGCCGAATACAAAAAGAATCATGCTGGCAATCAGCATAATGGCAAAAATCAAGGTATAAACCGCAGCAGTCAAGCGGAGGAAGAAGTAATTCCTTGTTTCATTGCTGCAGCATACGGTG
Source organism: Bacillota bacterium (assembly GCA_023441965.1). Classification (GTDB taxonomy): domain Bacteria; phylum Bacillota; class Clostridia; order Lachnospirales; family Lachnospiraceae; genus Mobilitalea. The sequence continues at coordinate 7,909 of JAEZNB010000117.1, read as the reverse complement.
TTCAAGCCCTTCATAATCGCCAGAAAGCCCTTCCCGGCAGACCAGAGGGCAGTCGCTGCGGTTAGGGAGATCAAGGTGCCTGAAGCGGCAGTGGTATTGTAGATCTGATCTATGACGGACACGATCAGGGAATGGATCGCACTGGGGAAGATCTGGGTAAATACTCTCATTACCGTACTTTCCTGAAAGGGAAAGAATCGTACAATACTAAGCAGCAGCATGATAAAAGGAAAAAAGGAGATTATGGTGAAGAAAGCAGCTTGGGCAGAATATGCCGCAACATGGTCATCTCCAATTTTCTTAGAGAACAGTCCGATGATCCGTAAGGTGGTTTTTATCATAGGATTACCCCTTTCCCATTATGGAGGATTTGGCATAAACAAAAAGGTGCTTTTCATTATATTATATGTGCAGCTGAAATATACTATCCGTGATGAAATTATGTCTGATTGTAAAGCCCCGGGCTTCCGAAATGACGCTGACCGCCATGAATGGGAGTCAGGAGCAGCCTATCTCATTTCTTCCTTTGCCCTGTAACCGAACCTATGGTAATCGCTTCGTAAGCCTTAGTATGGAAGGTGATCTCATACTCTTTCTTAAGCTCCTCATAAACCTTTTCAAACTGAGACTTTTCCTCAGCTGCAATCGCATCCTTTATGGCCTGCTCATAACGGTCTTCAGAAAGATTATCAAGCATATGGATGATATAATAGCCATAGGAAGTGGGAATGATATCGCTGTAGGCTCCGATCTCCAGGGCCATGGCTGCCTCCCGGTACTCCTGCTCCGGAATGCGGTCTCCGGTGATGAAATTCCGCTTATAATAGGTAAGATTCGTATCCTCTGCGACTATCGTCTGCAGGTCAGCACCGGAAGCAAGCCTGTCGGCGGCCTTCTGAATGGATTCCTGCATCTTGTTTAGCTCACGTTCCGGCAGCTCTATCAGCTGCTGATTCTCACTGCGGACAGAGGGGGCATAGAGACACTCTGTCTTATACTCCCGGTATTCCTCTGTGGATATGCTTTTTTTGATTGCTTCCTCATCCACGGTAAAGGCCTCTGCTAAGGACAGGTAATATTTATCTCCCAGGGAGATTCGGTTATAGCCTTCCAGCATAAGCTCTCTGGTCAATCCCGAGTCTGCCAGACCGGTTTCTGTGGTGGTGGAGATATAGGTATCCACTGCAGCCTCATTTGCTGCCAACTCACTCTCTGTCAGGGTGATGCCGGCCTTTTTCGCCTGATCTGCCAATATCTCATACATGATAACTCTGGAGAAGACGGCATCCTTGGCGGCAGCTCTGACGGTAATCCCGTCTCTCTCAAGATCCCAGTAGCTGGAGCCTAGGCTTTTCTGATAATATTCTTCCAAGGCATTGCCTTCTGTTTCAATCAGATATATATCATAGAGGAAATCCTCCATTGTCAGCTTCTTCTCATTGATGGTAACGATAACCTCGCCATTATTCTTCTTACAGCCTCCGAAAGTCAACAGGGCTGATATCAGGGTGATGATGAGGAGAAGGATTTTAAAGTTTATGTTTTTCACAAAAGGATACCTCCGGTTCATTCTTAGGTAATTCTGCAATTTAAGCTACAGTTAATATCATTGTACCCCAATTCATTCCTTAGTCAAGTGTGTTTTGCTCGGGAACCGGACGAATTAGCTTTTTGAAGACTTTTGTAGAAATAATCTTATGCTTATTCTACATAAACTCTTGATTTTTGGAGGTTTTATGGTTATGATTGTTATGTGAAAAGGGGGGCAGTAGCCTATGATTAATTTTGATGAAGAGATAGAGAAATTCCAGCCGAGCCTTGAGGTTGAACAGGCCGAGGACGTCATTCAAAATAATGATCTGACGGATATCACGGATATACTGAAGGAACTGCTGAAGGGAAACAAAGAGAATAACTGATGGCCTGCCAGGCAGGCCCAGGGAGGGTTATATGATCTGCCCGAATTGTCAAAGTAATGTATCGGATAAAAGAAATCGTTGTGACCGTTGCGGAACGGATCTCACACTTACGAAGAAAATAGTTAGGGCTTCCAATCTATACTATAATATTGGGCTTGCCAAGGCAAAGGTCCGGGATCTGTCCGGTGCTGTCCTTGCCTTGCGAAAAAGCCTGGAGCTGAACAAAAAGCATACGAATGCGAGAAACCTCTTGGGTCTCGTATATTATGAGATGGGTGAGACAGTAGCAGCCCTTAGTGAATGGGTCATCAGCAAGCACTTTGCTCCTACGGGTACTGATGCCGATGAATATATCAATGCGGTTCAGTCCAATCCGACGAAGCTGGACAGCCTGAACCAAGCAATTAAGAGATATAATAATGCGCTGACCTATGCCAAGCAGGGCAGTGATGATCTGGCGATCATTCAGCTGAAGAAGGTAGTCAGCCTGAATCCGCATTTTATTCGGGCCTATCAGCTGCTGGCCCTGCTCCACATGAAGAACGGCGAGCTGGACCGCGCCAGAAAATGTCTGATCAAAGCCTGTAAGATAGATGTATCGAATACAACCACCTTAAGATATCTCCGAGAGCTGGAGCCACCGGCCGGAGCTGTCAAGGAGGGAGAAGCGGGGGGCGATGCGGATAAAGGCATCACCGCTTCGATTATGCCGGTGACCTCATATAAAGAGGACAAGCCCAATGTGATGGCTTTTGTTAATCTGGTCATCGGAGTCATCATCGGTTTGGCAGTAATGGCCATTCTGGTGATACCTTCCCTCAAGAAGAATCAGACAGATGAGGATAATAAAGGCTATGTGGATTACAGTGCCGGTCTTGCCACCCTGGAGGAGAAGGAGCAGACGATAAAGATTCTGCAGCAGGATAACATGGAGCTGGAGCAGAAGATAGCCCAGCTGCAGACTCAGATAGACAGTATCGTGATTCCGGAGACGAATCCCAAGCTCTATGACCCCTTATTCGGGGTAGCGATGCAGTATCTGGAGGAGCTGCTGAAGGTGGAAGCAGACCGGGATCTGAAGGGTATCGCGAATACCTTAACAACCCTGGACCCAAGCACCTTTGAGACAGCAGCTGCTACACTCTTATATGATCGGCTGAAGGCGGATACTTACCCGATTGTAGCCAAGCAGTATTATGAAGAGGGACATGATTTATATGGCGATAATAAGTATGAGGAGGCCCTTGAGCTTCTGCTGAAGGCATATGAACTCGATCCGACGGATGCAAACGCAGTCTATTTTATCGGAAGAAGCTATCACAGATTGAGAGATTATGAGAATGCCACCCTTTATTATACTTTAATCACAACAGATTTTGCTGATTCCAGGCGTTATCAGGAAGCCATAGCCCGGCTAGAAGAGATACCCGCACAGGATTAGACGATAAAAAACTGAAGATAATTTCTGAGAAAAGACGTTTTATGCAGAAGGGAAGCTCCCTTCCATTAAAGGTCTTTTTTCTTATCTTAAAATCATAATGAGCTTTAAGACAGGAGGGAATCCGATATGCCGGACAAACAAGCCAAGAAAGCAAATAAGCAGGGAGAGGAGGGGGCAGTGTTTGAAATCAGTCAAAGATGCCTGATCATCAGATTAAATGGGGAGCTGGATCATCATAACGCCATCTTTGTCAGGGAGAAGGCGGACAAGCTGATAGATCGTAACCACATCAAGCATATTGTTTTTGATTTTTCCGGAGCGGTTTTTATGGACAGCGCCGGAATCGGAGTGATTATGGGCAGATACAAAAAGGTAATCTTTATCGGAGGGAAAATAGCCGTCGCCAGTGTGGGGGCTACGATTGACCGGATCTTCAAGCTGTCCGGCCTATATAAAATTATTGAAAAGTATGATACGGTGGAAGCTGCCTTGAATAAACTGCTGAAGGCTTAACAGCTGATAACCATTGATCATGGGAAAGGGGATAAGAAATCATGATAAAGGACACGAACAAAATGTTACTGGAGTTTGAAAGCAGGTCACAGAATGAGAGCTTTGCCAGAACCGTAGTGGCCGCTTTTGCGGCTTCACTGGATCCGACCATTGAGGAGCTGGCAGATATCAAGACTGCAGTTTCCGAGGCGGTCACGAACTGTATCATCCACGGATATGAAAACCGGATGGGCATCATTACCATGAGGTGCAGCATCAGTGGGAATGAGCTGTCTGTGGAGGTTGAAGATAAGGGTGTGGGCATTGAGAATATTGCGAAGGCCATGGAGCCCCTCTATACTACCCGCCCCGAGCTGGAGCGATCCGGAATGGGCTTCTCCTTCATGGAGGCCTTTATGGATGATCTGGAGGTGGAATCAAAGCCGGGTGAGGGTACTTTAGTGAAGATGAAGAAGAGGATCGGTAGAAAGTCTCTTTTAAAGGAGTATACACAGGAAGCCAAGCAGGAGATTTACTAGTACATAACGGAAGGGAGTGAGGTTTAATGTGGATACACTTGAGCTGATCAAACGATCAAAGGAAGGGGACAAGGAGGCCAGAGACAGGGTGGTTACCGAGAATGTGGGTCTGGTATGGAGCATTGTCAGAAGATTCGCCAATCGGGGACATGAGATGGAGGATCTATTCCAGATCGGCAGCATCGGCCTGATCAAGGCGATTGATAAATTTGATTCCTCCTATGAGGTCAAATTCTCAACCTATGCGGTCCCCATGATCACAGGGGAGATAAAGCGCTTCTTAAGGGATGACGGTATGCTGAAGGTAAGCCGGTCTTTGAAGGAGACAGCAACACGAATCAGAGTGGTAAGAGAGAAATTCAGTAATCTCCACGGACGGGAGCCTACCCTAGAGGAAATCGGTGAGGAATTAAATATCGACAAGGATGAAATTATCATGGCTCTGGAAACCGGAGCAGACGTAGAATCTTTATACAAAACCATATATCAGGGGGACGGCAGTCCAATCTTTTTAATTGACAAATTGGCAGAAACAAAGGATGAAAGCGACAATTTAATAGATAAGCTTGCCTTGAGGGAGGTTATTGCATCCCTCGATGAGAAGGAACAGGAAATCATCAGGCTTAGATATTTTAAAGATAGAACACAGACTGATATCGCAAAGGAGCTGGGGATTTCCCAGGTGCAGGTATCAAGGATGGAGAAAAGGATACTTAAGATCATGAGAGAACGACTGGGAGCATAAGAGGACAGAGGCTGTTTCACAAGCTGCATTGCGAGTACACGAGGAACCATATGTATCCTCGTGTATCCAAGGTGTTCTATGTGAAACAGCCCTTTTTGGTTTTCTATGGACTGGGACCAAGCTCGAGCTGCGATATACAGACATTTCCAGTATAGTAAAGTTTATTCATCATATAATAAAGGAAAAGGAGGCTGTCTGTTCGGTAAACAGTGTATTATGGGATCACATATGGCTCCACGTGTATCCAAGGATGCTATTGTGAAACAGCCTCTTATACATCTTGCTCATTAAAACATCAGGGGAAGCTTTCGAGTCTGTCAAATCAGACGCTGTATTCCTGATCAGACACGAGCGATATGGATGAGGAAAGGTACGGTGAAGTTATGGTCAATAGAAGAAGGGTGGTCCTGATTGCTGCTTTACTGCTTGTAACCGCTGTAGCGATTGTATTGTTCGTTACATTGGTAACTGGTGGGAAGGCTGAGGATTACGAGGGCACGCTTGTGAGGACAGTCATACCTATATGGAAGACATAGACTTCGCTCTATTCTATCTATACGATGAGCTGCGTATGGGCAGCATGGAGGTATTATGGATAACAATAAGAAGAAACCATCCGTATCCGGAGTAGTGAAGGAACAAAACACTACCATCCGGAACGAAAACTACAACCAATATGTGAAGCAGATAACACCGAAGTTCAGTACTGCGAAAAACTGTTGCATGGCTTTTATCATCGGCGGCATCCTATGTACCCTTGGACAGGCCTTTACGAATTATTATTTTTCTATATCCTCTGATTTGGAGCTGTCGAAAGCCTATACTACCTTATCCCTTGTCTTCTTGTCTGTCCTGCTGACCGGAATCGGCTGGTACCAGAAGCTGGCGAAGGTGGGAGGGGCAGGCACTCTGGTCCCGATTACCGGCTTTGCCAATTCGGTTGCTGCTCCGGCAGTGGAATATAAGAAGGAAGGACAGGTTTTCGGAATTGGCTGTAAGATCTTTACGATTGCAGGTCCTGTTATACTCTATGGTATCTTCTCTTCCTGGTTATTGGGATTAATATATTATATTCTGAAGCAGCTGAAATAATATAGCAGAGACATAAAGACAAGGAGTTGTTTGAGCTATGGAGAATCAACAGAAGTCGCAGGGGAATTTATCCTCCAAAATCGTGGGAAAGCAGAGTATTGTTTTTCAAAACCCGCCCTATATCATTTCTGCTTCTTCGATTGCGGGTAAAAAAGAAGGAGAGGGACCCTTAGGTCAGCATTTTGATATGATCTGGGAGGATCCGATGATCGGAAAGAACAGCTGGGAGGAAGCAGAAAGTGAATTGATGAAGCAGGCTGCCCAGAAGGTTCTACAGAAGGCAGGACTAAAAAATACGGATATCCGGTATCTGATCGGAGGTGATTTGCTGGGACAGCTGATTGCGACCTCCTTCGGTGTTGCAGAGTTAAATATCCCTACCTTCGGTATCTATGGAGCCTGCTCCACGATGGGAGAGGCCATGTCCCTGGGGGCGATCTTGGTAGAGGGAGGCTTTGCTGATAAGGTGATTGCAATTACCTCCAGCCATTTTGCCGGGGCAGAGAAGCAATTCCGCTTCCCTTTGGATTATGGTAATCAGCGACCTTATTCCGCTACCTGGACCGTTACCGGCAGCGGAGCGGTTGTTCTGTCAAATCAGGCTGCCGGAAATAAGGCACCGGGAGAAGCGGATGTCCGCATCGCCGGACTGACCACAGGAAAGATCGTAGATTACGGAATCAAGGATCCGATGAATATGGGAGCCTCCATGGCACCGGCTGCCTTTGAAACAATCAAGCAAAACCTGGAGGATCTGGCAGTCGGACCGGACCATTATGATAAGATTATCACCGGTGATTTGGGCTATGTAGGAAAGAATATCCTGATCGAGCTGCTGAAGGAAAAGAATTATGATATCTCGAAGAATCATTTGGATTGCGGAATTGAGATATTTGATAAGGAGAATCAGGATACCCATGCAGGAGGAAGTGGCTGTGGCTGCTCCGCCATCACCTTTGCAGGCTATATACTGAAGCAGCTGAAGGAAAAGGTATGGAAAAGAGTCCTGTTTGTACCGACCGGAGCACTTCTGTCCCAGGTCAGCTATAATGAAGCCAAGACTGTGCCGGGGATTGCCCATGCTGTAATAGTGGAGTCAATTTAGGCGCTATGCGTAGTAAACGAGGAGATGGATTATGGAATATTTGAAGGCTTTTTTGGTTGGCGGTGCCATTTGTGCTGCCACACAGATTTTACTGGATAAAACCAAGCTGATGCCGGGCCGTGTCATGGTAATACTGGTATGTCTCGGAGCCCTGCTTGGGGCAGTCGGAGTATATGAACCCTTCGCCAAATGGGCAGGAGCAGGGGCTAGTGTTCCGCTCACCGGCTTCGGACATGTTCTCTTCAAAGGGATTAAGGATGCGGTGAATAAAGAAGGCTTCATCGGTATCTTTAAGGGAGGCTTTACTTCCTCTTCGGTAGGCATCTCTGCAGCCTTGATTTTCAGCTATATAGCCTCCTGGTTCTTTAACTCCAAGATGAAATCCTAAGAGGAGATCTAAAGTATCCGTACAACATAGAAGGGACTGTTTCATTATAACCATGTAGCTACAAGAGGCCCCTTTATGTTTCCCATAATGCACTGTTTGCTGAACAGATTGATGATTATATGATGCCAAATGCGGACGTGTGCGTCCGAAGATGGCGCATATAATCAAAATCTGTCCAGCAACCAGTG
>JAEZNB010000091.1 GCA_023441965.1 Bacillota bacterium | reverse complement strand
GATCGATACTGCCCGAAATATCCAATCCGAAATCGACAGTACCTTCTCCGCAGCCTATCTGGCTTTACAGAAGGCAAATATAGAGATGGGCATCCGTAATGTGGCAGATTTAAGTAGTACCATTCCTGAGGAGAACTCCATCCGCATCAAGCAAAGAAGTATCATGGGTACTGAGATTCCCCTGGTGGAATTTGATGTTAGCCAGACTAAGCCTTCCTATGCATTCTATCAGACAAAAATCTCCCTGGATGAGGCCACCAGCCATTTTAATAAGGTGAAGGAGCTTACCATCCGCTTATCCATGATTGAAAACTCTGCTTACCGACTGGCAAGAAGCATCAAAAAGACACAGAAGCGGGCCAACGCTTTGAAGAACATCACGATCCCTTACTACACCTCTCTCACTCTGAATATTCAGAATGCTCTGGAAGAGAAAGAAAGGGAGGATTTCACAAGACTCAAGGTGCTGAAAAGCTGGAGGGAATGATTTATTTAGATATAGAACCTTATATGTTTTAGATTTTTTTACCATTAAATTCCCTTGCTCAGACAGAATAAAAACTTAGAAATCACCCATAATAATTCTCAGATACGACATAGGAACTTAACATCATGTGTAACTTGCGTTTGAAGTTCCGTCGTATCTTAAAAAGAATAGAAAGGTTTGTAATTTCGTCTCAGAATTGCAAACAGCACTGGGTTCACTTGAGAGATGAGGGTGATTGTATTGGATAATCTATTCGAGGCTTTATGTTTCAAGCAGTAAAGGAATACTGACCCTTACGGGTACAAGTTCCTAAGAAATTCTCAGATCTAGGAAAACTACAGGCAATAAAACTGAATAATGAGACACCAGATGGCAGGAGCAGGAATATCAAATATTCCTGCTCCTGTCATTTTTCATATTGATCTGTTGCATATCATAGCCGGTTGGGTTCTGAAAGATCCTCAGTCCGAACTCTTCTGCGATTGATAGAATATGATCGAAGATATCTGCCTGAACCCTTTCAAAAAGTGCCCATTCCGTACTCTTGGTAAAGGCATAGATTTCAAGCGGCAAGCCGTTCTCACCGGGCGGCAGCTGCCTGACCATGGGCTGTAGCTCCTGATTTAAGTCCGGATGATTCGCCAGATAGTTATTGATATAGATACGGAAGGTTCCGATGTTTGTCAGCTGCCTCTCATTGATCCTAAGCTTCCGATCCGTATCGACTGTCCGGTTATATTGCTTAAGCTCTTCCTCCTTGTCGATCACATAGTTTCTGATATATCTGATATTCTTAAATTTTTCCAGCATTTCCGGGGTACAGCGCGTGATACTGTTGACATCGATATGGATGGAACGTTTGATTCTTCTTCCTCCGAATTCCACCATTCCCCGCCAGTTCTTGAAGGAATCCGAAATCAGAGCATAGGCCGGAATTGTGACGATGGTCTTATCAAAGTTCTGTACCTTCACTGTACTTAAGGTAATATCGATTACATTTCCGTCCGCACCGTATTTGGGCATCTCGATCCAGTCCCCGATTTGCAGCATATCATTGGAGGTCAGCTGTATTCCCGCGATGAAGCCCAGAATGGAATCCTTGAATACGAAGGAGTATACAGCAGCCAGAGCACTGATACCGCTTAAGAGGATCAGAGGGCTTTTTCCCATGAGATTTGCGATCCCGATAATAAAGATAATGATGCATACAATGATTTTAATGACCTGCAGCAGGCCCTTGATCGGTCTTACTTTGGAGATCGGCTTTAGCCTGTAGATATCATTGATCGTATCCAGCAAAGCATTGATCAGGAATACGGCTATAATCAGGATATAGGTGATGGATAGCCGCCTGATGATTTCCTGAACAGGTTCAAAAAGTGGAGCTGTCATATAGACGATAAAGCCGGGAATTAGTTGAAAGCTTCTCTGAATCACCCGATGCTCCAGCATGATATCATCCCATACCATCTTATTACTTCTGATGATCTTGGTAATGATACGAAGTACAATCTTCTTCAGTATGAAATGAAGGATCAGGCAAAAAAGCAGGATCAGCAGAATTACTATCCCATATGCCAAAAAGCCCGCAAGGCCTTCCTCTATCCCCTGATCGACGATCAGCATCCGTTTCACATATTCCATTCCTTGGTCAAATCCTTCCCCTGACTTATTTATGTCATAAACTAAATACTGACATAGAAGCAGCTCTTGCTTTTTTCTATATTGTACTATCCCTGCCATCCCTTGTCAAACCGACGTGTTTAAAAAGACAGTAAGTTGGCAGTAAGCAAGGAATTCCTTCGTTCAGGTTATTTAGTACTAAATTTTATTGAATTCTAATGAATACCGCAAGCTGCTATGGTATAATTTTATTATTACTATGCCATGTTAATACGGATAGTATTCCTATACTGCATTTATTCCCTTACAAAGGAAAAGCAAAATTGTAGAAAGAGGTGTAACCTATGTGGTTTACTAAATCACCGGAGGAGATCTGCAAAGAATTACATGTGAACTCAGCCGACGGTCTGTCTAAAGCAGAAGCGTCGAAAAGGCTGGATCAGTATGGATTCAATAAATTAAAGGGAAAACCGAAAAAGGGCATCCTAGCCTTGTTTCTGTCCCAGCTGAAGGATATGCTGATCTATGTCTTGCTCGCGGCAACACTGATAACCTTTATCATAGGTGAATACGTGGATGCCATCATCATTCTGCTTGTTATTGTTTTAAATGCTGTCATTGGGGTTGCACAGGAGTTCAAAGCGGAAAAAGCCGTCGAAGCCCTGCAGAAAATGACCACCCCAAGGTCCTTAGTCCGCCGGGACAAGGAAGTATTTGAGATTAATTCGGAGGAGCTGGTACCCGGAGATATCATCCTTCTGGATGCAGGCCGCTATGTGCCGGCAGATATTCGTTTGATCGAAAGTGCCAATCTCCAGATTGAAGAGTCTGCCCTGACCGGCGAATCCGTTCCCAGTACCAAGGAAGCCTCCATCCTTCTCACAGACCCGAAAACTCCGATCGGTGATAAGGCAAATATGGCCTTTATGTCTACCCTGGTGACCTATGGCAGAGGGGAAGGAGTTGTCGTCGCAACAGCCATGGAAACCGAAATCGGTAAGATCGCCAAGATCTTAGAGGAAGAAAATGACGAGATGACTCCCCTGCAAAAGAGACTGGATGAGTTGGGCCGTATTCTTGGTTATCTTGCCATGGGGATCTGCGCTCTGATTTTTGTCATTGCCCTGATTCAGAAGAGGGACCTGATGGAGATGTTCCTGACAGCCATCAGCCTGGCTGTAGCCGCCATTCCTGAGGGTCTGGCTGCCATCGTGGCGATCGTCTTAGCCCTTGGAGTCACCCGCATGTCCAAGATCCATGCCATCGTCAAGAAGCTGCCCGCTGTTGAAACCCTAGGCTCCGTTAACATCATCTGCTCCGATAAGACCGGAACCCTGACCCAGAATAAGATGACTGTCGTGAAGTATTATACTGCAGGCAGTATGGTGGAGGTTCCTCAGAGTGGCCAGGACTTAAGGGCTTCTGCGGATTCTGCCGAATTGATCCGCTCACTGGTGCTCTGCTCCGATGCCACCTATGAGAACGATCAGGCTACCGGTGATCCGACTGAAATTGCCCTGATTATCCTCGGTAATAAATATACTCTTATGAAAACCGAATTGAACCTGAAGCACAAGCGTGTATCGGAATTTCCCTTTGATTCTGACCGCAAGCTGATGTCCACCTTAAATGTGGAGGGAAATGCTTACCGTGTTCATACGAAGGGAGCCATTGATAACCTCTTAAAGATATCCACCCACGCCCTGGTGGGAGGTCAGGTAGTTCCCCTCACCAAGGAACAAAAGGAGGATTATCTGAAGAAGACTGAAGAGATGTCCGACAGTGCGCTCCGTGTTCTGGGCGCTGCCTATAAGGACACAGACCGGCTTCTGCCACCGGAGGAGATGGAGAAGGACTTGGTCCTGATCGGACTGGTCGGAATGATCGATCCTCCCCGCTTAGAGGTAAAGGCTTCAATCAATGAGGCCAAGGCAGCCGGTATCACCCCTGTGATGATCACCGGTGACCATAAGAATACCGCAGTAGCCATCGCCAAGGAGCTGGGTATAGCCAAGTCCATCGGACAGAGCATCACCGGTTCAGAGATTGATGAGCTGCCGGAAGAAGAATTCGCAGCCAATATCGATAATTACCGGGTATTTGCCAGAGTATCCCCTGAGCATAAGGTAAAGATCGTCCGGGCCTTTAAGGCCAAGGGCAATATCGTCTCCATGACAGGCGACGGTGTAAATGATGCTCCCTCCTTAAAGTTTGCAGACATCGGTGTAGCGATGGGCATCACCGGAACGGATGTAGCGAAAGGCGCCAGTGATATGATCCTGACCGATGATAATTTTACCACCATCGTAAATGCAATTGAGGAAGGCAGGAATATCTATAATAATATTAAGAAGGCAGTCATCTTCCTGCTCTCCTGTAACCTGGGTGAGGTAATTGCCATCTTCCTCTCCATCCTCTTTAACTGGCCCGTTCCTCTGTTGGCGACCCAGCTGCTCTGGATCAACCTGATTACCGATTCACTGCCTGCGATCTCATTGGGTGTTGATCCCGGCGATCGTGATGTTATGAAGCATAAGCCCCGTAACACCAAGGAAAGCTTCTTCGCCAGAGGGGCCGGAGCCAGAGCCGTTCTGGGCGGAGTCCTGATCGGTATCCTTACCCTCTTAGCCTTCTATTTCGGTCTGTCGGAGCATGGCTACACCTTAGGCAGTATCGGAAATACAGCAGAGGATCCCGCATTTACGGAAGCATTGACCTATGCCAGAACCATGGCCTTCGTCGTATTGGCAGCGTCCCAGCTCTTCTACTCCTTATCCATGCGCCATACGACAAAATCCATCTTTCAGGTGGGCTTATTCAAGAACAAGTACCTGATCGGCTCCATCATCGCAGGCTTACTGCTTCAGCTGGGGGTCATCTCCCTACCTGTTCTGGCCGATGCCTTCCAGGTACACAACCTAAGCCTCTTCGATTGGGGTCTGGTATTCCTCTTTGCTTTGATCCCCTTGCTGGTGAATGAAGTGATTAAGATTTTTATGAGAGCTTCCTCGAAGAATACAGATAAGGAATACTAAATATTAAGTGGACTGATTATGTTCTCGATATAACTTCAGTCCACTTTTTATTTACACTTCTTTTTAATTTACGCTTCTTTCGTCTATATGGCTTATCCTAATCGGTCGGTAAACGCTTAGATGATCCGAGCAGATGATATGATCAGCGCTTCAGTTTCTTCTTAAAGCTTCTATAGAATAAGGCGATCCAAAGGAAGGAGATAGCAATACCCAGCAGGAGATATCCGACCTCCTGCGTCCTGGCGTACTCTGCTGTCCAAAAGGACGGAAGAAAGCTTAGCAGGTATTTCACCCCACCCTTGACAAAGAAAGGGACGGGCAGACCTAAGAAGAACAAGCCGGACAGCTTCGATACTGCCATACCTTCCACCCGATTACCGGAGATGGATACCACAAGCAGAGCCTCCATCATTCCAAGCAGGGAAGCGATCAATGCGATTCCCAGCATCAGCGGGATGGACAGCTTACTCATATGAAATAGGCTTAACATCAGGAGGGATAGCAGAAAGGAAAGCCCTGTGGGTATACCCAGACGCGAGATCAGATATCCACCCTTCCCAAGAGGCGTCACAGCCAGATATCCGGATACTCCCTCATCCATTTCTCCCAGGATGACATAAGCAGCCACAAAACAGTAAAGCAAGGGGGTGATGGAAGCCAGTAACAAATCAAAGAGCAGATAATAAGGCAGAAAGATATCCTTCATATCCAGGTACTGATATATCAGGTCCTGGGCGACAGGAATGCCAAACTTAAAGAGCAGCCCGCAGAGAAGGGGCGCCAGGATCATGAGGATCAGCATAGAATCCTTATAGATCTGCACAAGGAACAGTCGGAATGCACTAAGGTAAGCTCTTCTGATCACCTTCATAATCTGACACCTCCAACACGAGTGAACATCCTTCTGACAATCCGGTAGGTAATCGTGTATAGCAATACAATCCATAGGCATACATACAGTAGGAGCCAGGGATTGGGCAGCTCCTTGCCTTCAATCAGTTGAAGGATGATGCAGCCCGGATGTAGCAGCATATAAGGCTCCCGGTATCCAAACAGATAGATGATTGGCGGAAGCATACACAGAAGCTCAAAGGGAATCGTAGCCACCATGAACTGGTTCAGTGTATGTACCAAAGCTGCTGCAATCAACCCAAATAAGGAATACATAAAAGAACCCAGTAAGGTCCCAAGGATTACGGAAGGGATGCTTCTGCTTCCCGAGGCTGCTGCAATACCTGTCGCAACCAGAGTTCCGATCAGTCCGAGAGAAAGCAGCTTTGACAGTATATATTCCTTTACAGTAACGGGTGATACGGCGATTGAGTTCAGAACCCGCTGGCTCTTTTCAAACAATACAATAGCGCCCATAAAGAATAAGCCCATGGCAGCCGGATCGGTATAAATCAATAAACTGGCGACCCTGCTGCGGATCTGCTCCGGAAAGGCGAACAAAATACAGATATAAAAAACTGTAAAAATAAGATACAGGAGATAGAAGCCATACTTCATCTGAAAGCGGATATCTCCCCGGATTAATTTTCTTAATCTGCTCATTGTAATCCTCTCCCCGTCACCTCGATAAAGATATCATTCAGTGTTGGCTCACAGCTGTGAATGGATAAAAGCTGGTTCCTCTGAAGCAGCTCCTTAAGCTTGCTGTCCTCAGAGGTTTTGCTAAGGAGGCATTCCCTTGTGACCTCCTTCTGATCCAGATAGCGATAAACCAGCTTCGTAGCGCCCTTGGACATCACCAGATGATGAGGCGTATCCAGCGCTTTCACCTTCCCATCGACGATGAAAGCAACCCGGTCACAAAGCTCTGCCGCATCATTCATATTGTGGGTGGTCAGAATGATTGTCTTTCCCCGATGCTTCTCTTGGAGAATCAGGTCCTTCATCACCCTGGCATTGGAGGGATCTAAGCCGCTGGTGGGTTCATCCAGGAATAGAATCTCGGGATTATGCAGTAAGGCTTTAATAAAATTCAGCCTGGACTTCATCCCCTTAGAATATTCACTGACCTTTTTATCCATATCATAAAATAGTCCAACCTCTTTCATCAGCTCTTCCGCATCTCTTAGCTTCCGTGAGTATAATGAGCCGAAAAAGCTGAGGTTCTGCCTGGCAGTCAGCTTCTCATACAGGCTTGGAAATTCAAAGTCCACCCCGATTGTCTCATAGAAGCTGCTATCATGATTCCTGCTTTCTATCTGATTTACAAGGGCATGACCGGAATAATTGGTGATCAATCCCGTTAGTATCTTCTGTAAGGTACTTTTCCCGGCCCCGGAGGGTCCGAGAAAACCAAAGATCTCCCCCTTCCCCACCTCAAAGTTAATATTCTCAAGGAAGGGTCGATCTGTATAGCTGAATGCCAGATTCTTAACCTTAATCATAGTGATATACCTCCGCTGTGAAGGGCACTTGCTCTCCTATTATACTTCTCCTCATTATCTGCTTCGCTTAGATCTATCCTGCATTTTGGCAACGATTTGCCTAACCGTTCTCTTTCATTATTTTTAAGTTGCTGTCGGACTCTCCAGGACCTGAAGAATAAGACCTCTGATCATCATTTTCAGTACCTCATCAAAGATTTCTTCCCCAATCTCCCGCCGATAAAGCATACTTAAGAACACAGCCCGGAAGGCTCCGCTGAAGATCCGGACATCCTGCTTCCCCGGACATAAAAGATCAAACAATTGCTTTATACTGGAATCATCATAGATCAGATGCTCCTTCACCTTATCCTCCGGGAGTCTCCGAATCAGATCATCCAGCTCCCCATGCACAAGCAAGGGCATGAGTCCGGTCTGATCGATATCCTGATACAAGCGGTATAGGAAATCCGTCAAACCATCCACCGTGATACCCTCCGTAAAGCCCTCAAGCTGCTTCATAAGCTTATGATGAAGCTCCTCATGCAGATCATTGATCGCATCATACAGGGCAAGCTCCTTCGATTCATAAAAGAGATAGAAGGTCCCCTTGGGGATATTCACCCTCTTCACCAGTTCATCCACCGTGGTCTTCCTTACCCCATATATGGTCAGACACTTAAGGGC
>JAEZNB010000116.1 GCA_023441965.1 Bacillota bacterium | reverse complement strand
CAACTTACGCTTTGGCAGGGGCAGAAGGACTCGAACCCTCAAGAACGGTTTTGGAGACCGCTATGTTACCATTACATCATGCCCCTATGCTCAAAAAACCAACATGCGTATTATAGCATTATGCAATACCCATGTCAATGTTGTATAGAAGTGCGCTCAACATCCCAGAAACAGGCTCCCAAATCGCTTATTCGGGCAGAATTTGCGATAAAAAGGCGTCAATTGCCGCGTTTACATCCAAAAAATTATCCGCGTTTGAAAAATGGGTGGCATTTTTTATGACGATAAGAGGATACCCTTCCCTTTTCGCCCATTCACCGGAATATTTCTTCACTTTACCTGTGGTGTCATATTCCCCAACAAGTATCAGTACCGGGCAATTCAGGCGAATATCGTGGTTTTCTTCCAGAAACTTTCCATATGCAATATCCATCTGCCGCATGATATCGGCTTTGCTCAGGGGCTTGAGCATCGAAAGCATCAAATCATACGCATACTGCGTCCTGCTCACAGCCTTTGCCATGCTTTTGCGAAGCAATGAATCGGGGAACCAGCCAGCCATGGTTCCTGCCCGTTTTATCCACCACTGATCGGACTTTGAATAGTATTCCGTTCCAAAAGGGGTGGTATCTATGGCAATCAGCGCAAGCGTCCGATCCGGATATTGGGCCGCAAATTCCTGGCAGGGATACCCGCCCATTGACATACCTACCAGTACCGCCTTCGAAATATGTTCGGCATCCAATATGGTTTTTAACTCAACAGCGGTATTTGAATATGAAAAATCGACGTAAGGACGGGATAAGCCATGTAAGGGCACATCCCACGTGATAATGGTATAGCGCGCCTCAAAATGCGCTACTTGCTTTTCAAACATGGAGTGATCAGCGGTCAGTCCATGTGTAAATACGATGCATTTTGCTTTGTCATCCGCATTTTTATGGATCCAGTAATGTGTGGTGCCGCGTTCGGACGCAATACTCTTGTGTTCCATACTATCCCCCTCCCCTTTCCTATAAAAAACGCGAACGCAGATTTCCCTGCGTTCGCGTTGGTGTAATAACTGCGCTTATTCTTCTTCGTCCACGGCGGGGATCACCTTTTTGTTGCAGGAAGGGCAAATGAGTTCTTCGCGGGAAGAGAGCATGTCCTGATCAAAATAGATGGTATCTCCGCAATGCGGACACTGAACCTCGATAAAGGCATCCTCATCAAAGGAATCATCCTCATCGTCTTCATCCTCGTCATCTTCTTCGCCGTAGAGTTCTTCTTCCACTTCGTCCAGGGCGTCATAGATATCGGAGACACATTCGTCCAACTCCGCCAGCGTCGCTTCGTTTTCGTCGAGCGCATCTGCGACGGCGTCCAACGTTTCGATGATGGCGGTATACAGTTTGCGCTGGGTTTCATCCGTGATATCCAAACCATCACAAAGGCCGCGCAAATAAGAGACCTTTTCCTTCACATAGCTCATGTACGGTATACCTCCTGTATCACACGTAGATTTTTTATACGCGCTCCATATATTCGCCGGTACGCGTATCCACACGGATGCGGTCGCCTTCATTGACGAACAGCGGAACGCTGATTTTATATCCGGTTTCTACCACTGCGGGCTTGGTGGTGCCTGTAGCGGTATCGCCTTTGAAGCCGGGCTCAGTTTCAGTAACGGTCAGTTCCACAAAGTTGGGTGCGTCCACCGAGAAGGGGCTTCCTTTGAAGAAACGAACCTTGACTGTCTGGTTCTCCACAATAAAGTTAATGGCATCCTCTACCTGCTCATGGTTGAGGGGAATCTGCTCATACGTTTCCGTATCCATGAAATAGTACAGAGAACCATCGGCATAGAGGTACTGCATTTCTTTGGTTTCAATATGCGCAGGCGGGTATTTATCCGTCGGGTTGAACGTACGTTCGAGCACCGCCCCAGTCATTACGTTTTTCAGGCGGGTGCGGACGAAAGCCGCGCCTTTACCGGGCTTTACGTGCTGGAAATCTGCAATGGACCAAACTTGTCCATCAATTTCCACTGTAACACCCTTACGAAAATCCCCTGCACTGATCATAGTGTCATATCCTCCAAACTCAAATCTTGTGTATGATAGATTGTATTGCGTTTGCGCGTAAGCCAATACTCGGCATACCCAAATGATTTTACCATAGGAATGGGAGTTTCAACAAGGCTTTTATACTCATTGCGCCCAAGCTTGGTACATTTTTTGCATCATCAGAGCGTCTTCCGCCATTGTGCCGCGGGATTCGCAGATGACAACAGGCGTATAGCGGCGCTTATACAGAAGCTCTGCAAGCGGCGGAAACTCCGGTCCAAACTGGGTATCCGCAAAGGTATGGTGCATCTTCTCCCCCGCTTTCGTAAACTCAATGCGGCTGAAATGAATGTGCACCTGCCTTGCCCGATCCATTCCCAACCTGTTTTCCACAGCGTCCAAAATGGCGGCGTAGTCGTCCTGCGTTTTGATTGCGCCCATACCCCGGCAATGCAGATGACCAAAGTCGATACACGGGAGCAGGCGCTCATCTACGTTGCAGAGCGCAAGCATTTCCTCAAGGTCTCCCAATTGACTCAGTTTTCCCATCGTTTCCGGGCAGAGCGCAAAGGAGGTTAAATCGAGGTCCGCATCGTCGAGGGTTTCAATAATCTCCTTTAAAAGCGTAGATGCGGCGAAAAGAGACTCTCCCCTGCCTGTTTTCAAAGCGGAACCGGGATGGAACACGCCGCGAACCGCGCCCATTTGCTTGC
>JAEZNB010000105.1 GCA_023441965.1 Bacillota bacterium | reverse complement strand
CAGATAATCTTGCAGGATGGATGTTCTCTGGGACTTTTTCCTTTCTGTATGCTAATGACAGTATACAGGTCTATCCAGAGACAGGCAATAAAATCTATTTGAAGTCAGTTCAAGATGGCATTAACAGTAAATAAAGATGGAACGATTAAAAAAGGCAAATATATATTCAAAAAAGTTTATCATTCTATTTTATGGTAGAGTAATACTTTATGTAACGGTAATAAATACCGTTTTATCGGCGTGAATTAGATATTGATTATTAGGAATAGTGAGTAATCGCTATTCCTTTTTTATGCATTATTAAAATAATGTTGATTTATTACATAATATGGTATAATGAATTTAATGTCATTACTAAAACTTGAACTAAAGATAATAGTAATAATACGAAGTTCTTCGGAGAGATATGTTAACTACCCAAGCATTCACATGGTTTCGGTTACATGGGGGGATAATATGTATAAGGTTTTCCTGGTTGAGGATGAAATTGTATTGCGGGAAGGAATCAAGAACAATATCCATTGGGAGGAAGAGGGGTTTACAATCGTCGGTGATGAAAGCGACGGAGAACTTGCTTTTCCCATGATTATCAGGGAACAGCCGGATATTCTGATTACGGATATTCGGATGCCCTTTATGGATGGTCTTGAATTAAGCAAATTGCTGAAAAAGGAAATGCCCCAGCTGAAGATTATCATCATCAGCGGCTATAGTGATTTCGGCTATGCCCAGAAGGCAATTGATATCGGAGTCAGCGAGTACCTGCTTAAACCAATCACCTCGGATAAGCTCCTTACTTCCGTTAAGAATGCTGCCAGCACCATAGAAAAGGAGCGGAAGGAAAGACAGCTTTTAGAACAGTACCATAGCCTGATCTATCAAATACAGGGTGAAAAGAGAAAGGATTTCTTTGAGGCTTTGGTAAGCGGGAAACTGTCTCTCCCCCAGATTCTTGAGCAGGGAGAAGAGCTTGGAATCAAAATGGTGGCAAGTGCTTTCTGCGTCATGCTGTTCGAATTCAGAGCTCAGGAGGATATGCATGTATATTCTAATGAAATCGTACAGTGCGAAGTAAGGATGACGCAGGAATTAAAGAATTATCCCAACATCAAGGTGTTTGACCGCGGTATGGATGGCTGGGCCTTCCTCCTGCTGGGGGACAATGAAGAACAGGTCAATGCCTTCATCCATAAGCTTCGTGATCTGCTCATACAGATTAGCGGCAGTAAGGTACATTACTTCGGCGGAATCGGACAAATCATATACCGCGTCCGTGATCTGCAACAGTCTTACCTTGGAGCAAAAAAGGCATTTTCCCTCCGTTATTTTAAGAGCGGTAATCAGTTCCTGTCCTACAATGATGTATGGGACATGAAGGAACAGATCAGTAGCCGTATTACAGTCAGTGATCTTAATCTGGAGAAGCTCGACCGAACGCTTCTGGAAGAATTTCTGAAGAGGGGTACGTTACAGGATGTGGATGAATTCGTAAACAGCTATTTTGATGGGTTAGGCTCCGGTGCTATGAGTTCAAGCCTTTTCAGACAGTACATAGTGATGGATGGATACTCTGTGATTCTTAAATTCTTAAAAGAACTGAAGTATTCAAAGGAAATGATAGACAGCTTAAAGCTTACGAATGATATCATCAAAGAGCTTTCCAGCCAGGACGATTGTTGCAGATTTTATCAATCCATACTGAAGGAAGCCATTGAACTTCGGTATAAAAGCAGTCAGAAAAGATATGCGGGCCTGATTGAGAAGGCGAAGGAATATATCAATCGGAATTATGCCATGAGTGATCTTACTCTGGATAAGGTGGCTTCAAGGGTAAATATCAGCCCGAATTATTTCAGCTCTCTATTCAATCAGGAAACAGGTACGACCTTTATCGAGTACCTGACCGATATCCGCATGGAAAAAGCCAAGGAGTACTTAAGATGCTCCGGCAGGAAGATCACAGAGATCGGATACCTGGTAGGTTATCTGGATTCCCATTACTTCAGCTATATTTTTAAGAAGACACAGAACTGCACGCCATCCGAATACCGGAGTATGGGGAAAGGTGAAGAATGACGAAGTATATCAATGAAAAACCGATAACATATCCCTTGCGGTTGAAGCTCTTCCTGGTTGCAGCCGTTATTATCATACCGATGATCCTCCTCTCAATCTATCAGATTGCGGCGTTGCATAGCTACAGTACAGCCTACGATGAAGTCATCAGAACCATTACGGTAGCAAATGACTATAACCTGAATTTTAAGGCGGAAATGGATGAAAGCATGTATAAGATCGTAGTTGAAGCGGAAACCTTCGAAACCATCGGAGATGACGACGATTTTAAGAATCCATATGAGCTGATCCGTGATGCAAGAAGCACCTTTATGAGACTGAAGGATATTACTGCCAGCAGAGAGAGTCAGGACTGGATTAAGCGTATACTGTATAATCTCAATACCCTTGAGGACAGGATCAATGAGATTCGCAGTAATCTGCAGACTCCCGGTCAATATGAAGAGAATATCGAGATGCTGGAATCAGACATCTATATTCTGACGGATCTGTTTCAGGATGAGATCAAGTATTACATTTATTATGAGACACAGAATTTTGAAACCATCAGACAGAACCTGAACGAACAGGTTGCGAGTGTTATTCTGACCATGTTCATTGCGCTGGGTTCCATCATTATCGCTACAGTACTGGTCAATGTCATCCTGACAGACAGCATTACCAAACCGATCAGGATGCTGTGTGATAAGACGGCTTTGGTAGCGAAGGGTGATTTTACTACGAGAACCTCCTGTAATAATCATGATGAGCTGGCGGTATTATCCGAAAGCTTTAATGATATGGCGAGTAAGCTGGAGCAGCAGGTGAACAGAATAAGACAGGAGCAGGAAAATCTCAGGTATATGGAATCAAAGCTTCTGCAGGCTCAGATCAATCCTCATTTCTTATATAATACACTTGATACCATCATCTGGCTGATCGAAGGCAACAGGAATAAAGAAGCCATCGACATCGTAATGTCCCTTTCCGAGTTTTTCAGGATCGTCGTAAGCAAGGGAAAGGATTTCATTACAATTCAGGAAGAAGAGATACATATTAAAAGCTATCTTCAGATACAGCAATCCAGATATAAGGACATCCTGGACTATGAAATCAATATTCCCCAGGAGCTGTACCGGTATCAGATCCTGAAGCTGACTTTACAGCCTTTGGTTGAAAACTCCCTGTATCATGGCATAAAAATGTTAAGAGCCAAAGGGAAGATTACGGTAACCGGTGAGAAAACGGGCGAAGACATCTGCTTTTCTGTGGTTGATAACGGAATCGGAATGGACGATGAAGAGCTGGAGGCTTTACGAAAAACGATAGACCAGCCGTGCAGTGAACAGAATGCCGGCTTTGGATTGGCGAATGTCAATAAGCGAATCAAGCTGAACTATGGAAATCAATACGGATTGGAGATTCAAAGTAAGAAGGGAAACGGTACTCAGATTATCATCAGGATTCCCGCAAGGATTGCTGAAGCTGACTCCTGAACCAGTGAGGACTCCGATTCGTACAAAGTGAGAGAACCTGCTTTCATGTGGAACGCCAAGTATTAGCTGTAACTTTTTGGAGGTATTACCTTAGGTCCTGGAGGTGTTTATGAGAAATATCACTAAAATAGCACTCATTCTTCTGTTTACGATTATCGTGGCGAGCTGCAGCCTGAAGCCAATGAAAAGCTTGCAGATTAAGGAACTCGATCAGGCACAGGACATTGATTCCGATCTGATCGTTGTCGGCTTTTCCCAGCTGGGTTCAGAATCGGAATGGCGGACTGCTAATACGAAATCTATTCAGAATGCACTGACACGGGAGAATGGCTTTTCACTGATCTATATGAATGGGAGACAGAAGCAGGAGAATCAGATCAAGGATATCAGAAGCTTTATCTTTCAGGAGGTGGACTATATTGTAATAGCTCCGGTAACGGAAACCGGATGGGATACGGTACTGGAGGAGGCAAGGGATGCAGGTATCCCGGTGATCATTGTGGATCGTATGATTGATACGAAGGATGACAGCCTCTATGCAGCAAGTGTGGGCACGGATAAATATGAAGAAGGCCGAAAGGCAGGAAGATGGCTGGAGGAGTTTCTGGAGAAGAAAATAAGTGATAAGAATGCCTCCCAAGAGGATGGGGTTACTTCCGATGCACCGTCTGAAGAGGCAGAGGTTGAACAGAATTCGGAGAATGTCAATATCGTTGTCCTTGAGGGAACTTTAAATTCAACCGCCCAGCTGGGACGAACAAATGGATTTAATGAAATAGCGATTCAGCATCCAAACTGGCATATACTGGCCCATGAGGACGGTGACTTTACAAAGGCAAAGGGTAAGGAAATCATGACAAAATACCTGCAGGAGTATGAGGAGATCGATGTACTTGTTTCCCAGAATGATGATATGACCTTCGGCGCCATAGAGGCGATTCGGGAAGCAGGCCTGACCTGTGGAGTCAATGGTGAGATTACGATAATCTCCTTTGATGCGGTGAATAAAGCCTTTGATATGATGGAGGCAGGCTTCATCAACGTTGACATAGAATGTAATCCTCTGCAGGGACCCGATGTTGCTAAAATCATAGAGTGCCTGGAGAAGGGGGAGAAGGTTGAAAAGATCGTCTATGTGGAAGAGAAGGTATTTGAAGCACATAATGCCGGAAAAGACCGAATAGGAAGAAGCTATTGACCTAATAGTAAAATATCGTAAAATATCAAACATTTTTAATAAGAATCTTAACCATACAACAACTTGGGATGGGAATATAATAATAAATAATACAAAATAAGGAAGCTTTTCCGTATCATTTTAATTCAAATTTCTTTATACTTCTACCTGTAACCAGACTCTGTATAATGAGTAAATATGATAGGAGGAGTATTATGAAGAGGTTCATTTCCCTATTACTTGCTTTGACACTTGTTTTAGCGCTTACAGCATGCGGAACGAAAGATAAAGAGGCAAGCAAATCAGATAAATCGGGTAAAATCTCCGTTGGTATTGTTCAGACGAACGCAAATGAGTCAGACTGGCGTACAGCAAACACCGAATCCTTCAAAACCGCTTTCGCAGATGCCGGTTTTGAACTTAAGATGGTTTTTGGTGAAGGCGATCATGCAAAGCAGATCTCCCAGGCACAACAGCTGATCCAGGAAGAGGTTGATTATCTTGTTGTTTTAGGTCTTCAGGCGGCAGGCTGGGAAGATGTAGCTAAGGCTGCCAAGGATGCAGGAATCCCTTTCATTATGGCAGACCGTGCCCTTGATTTATCAGAGAGTCTCTACACAGCGATGGTATGCTCCGATTTCGAAGCAGAAGGTAATAAGGCAGTTGAGTGGTTGAAAAAACAGAATATATCGGATTGCAAGATCGTTGTTCTTGGCGGTGACACCGGTGCTACCGCACAGCTCGGCCGCTCCAAAGCAATTGAAGATGGTGCTGCAGCGAACGGCTGGAAAATCGTATTCAACCAGAATATGAAGGGTTGGGATGAAACACTTGCCATGCAGGCAGTTGCTGATCTGATTGCAGGCGGAACGCAGTTCAATGTTATTTACGCCGAGAACGATAATATGGCCCGTGGTGCTTGCGCTGCTATGGATGCTGCAGGCATTACATATGGTAAGAACGGCGATGTAAAGGTAATCGCTTTCGATGCCAATAAGTGGGCGCTTGAGAAGGTTCTTGCCGGTCAGTTCAATCTTGATGTAGAGTGCAATCCTCTTCATGGTCCTCGTATCGCTAAGCTGATTAACGATCTGGAGGCAGGAAAAAAGGTTGACAAGAACTGCTATGTGGATGAAGAAGTCTTTGACTGTGCTACAATTACACAGGCTGATATTGATGCACGTCAGTACTAAATAGGTAATACTGTTGAAAATCCTGCGATTTTCAGTATGGGGGTAGGAAGTTATATAACGAATGCGCGGCACCGAGTATTTGGAAATAGTTCGCAGATACCAGTACCGCGCATTATCGCTATGAATTGAACATAAACTTATGTATTCAATAAGATAAAAAAACGAAATAGGCTTATAGAAGAATAGAAATGATAGACTACTGTCCGAATATCGTACCTGAACGGAGGTTTGAAAGTATTATGAAGGACATAGTACTGACTATGAGAGGCATCTATAAAAGCTTTCCGGGCGTACATGCCCTACAAAACGTGGATTTCACTTTACGTGAAGGGGAGATTCATGCGCTGATGGGTGAGAACGGAGCCGGAAAATCTACCTTGATAAAGGTTTTGACCGGAGTCTATTCCAAGGATGCCGGTGAAATCTATATGAAAGGAATGAGTAAACCGGTTCCTATCAAATCGCCGCAAGAAGCCCAGAAGCATGGTATTAGCACTGTATATCAGGAGATTACCCTGTGTCCGAATCTGACGGTTGCCGAGAACCTGTTTATCGGCAGGACGAATGATTTGTTTGTAACCTGGAAGGATTACAACAAAAAGGCCGAGGCAATTCTGAATGGCTTGGGTATACCGACAAAACCGACAAGGCAGTTATCCAATTGCTCCATCGCTGTTCAGCAGATGGTAGCGATTGCCCGTGCTGTGGACATGGACTGTAAGGTGCTGATCCTTGACGAACCAACTTCATCACTGGATGAACAGGAGGTTGCCAAGCTGTTTACCCTGATGCGTAACCTGAAGGCCAGGGGAGTAGGTATCATATTCGTAACCCATTTTCTTGAACAGGTATATGAGGTGTGCGATAAAATTACCGTGCTGCGAGGGGGAGAACTGGTAGGGGAATATCAGATAAAGGACTTACCCAAGGTAGAGCTTGTTGCCAAAATGATGGGCAAGGAGCTTGGAGATTTAGCAGACATACATAATCAGGCCCTATCCAAAAGGGAAGAAGCAAGAGAGGTCATCATTGAGGCAGAAGGGCTTGCAAGCACAGCCGGGATTAAGCCCTTTCATTTTATGGCACATAAGGGGGAGGTAACAGGCTTTGCAGGACTGCTCGGCTCCGGTCGAAGTGAGTGTGTACGGGCAATCTTCGGAGCCGATAAGGTGATTAAGGGGAAGCTGAAGATTAAAGGGGATGTCCAAAAAGCCTCTCCGATTAAAGCAATGAAAAAAGGCGTAGGCTATCTTTCCGAGGACCGAAAGCGGGATGGTATCATAGGTGATTTGTCAGTACGGGATAATATCATACTGGCGCTGCAGGTGATGAAGGGCTTTTTCAAACCATTTTCAAAGGCCCAGGCCCAAGCCTTTGCTGATGAGTATATTAAGCTACTCGGTATCAAGACTGCTTCGGCGGATACACCGATCAGCTCCTTATCCGGGGGAAATCAGCAGAAGGTTATTCTTGCCCGCTGGCTGCTCACCCATCCCGACTACCTCATTCTGGATGAACCGACAAGAGGCATCGATATCGGTACTAAGGTTGAGATTCAGAGACTTGTACTGAAGCTTGCTTCCGAGGGAATGAGCATCACCTTTATATCATCCGAGATAGAAGAGATGCTGCGAACCTGCTCCAGGCTGATTATCATGCGTGATCTGTATGTGGTCGGTGAATTGCAGGGGGATGAGATGACACAGGATAAAATCATGTATACGATAGCGGGAGGTGCCGGTCAAAATGACGAAAAGCAAAAACAAGCCTGATACCAACCGTATTATATCTTTGAAAGCATTGGTAAAGCAGAAATTATTCATTCCGATTGTATTTTTGATTTTCCTTTTGTTGATCAATGTGTTCATTAACCCGAGCTTTCTTAAAATCAGCATGGGCAGAGACAGCGGCGGTAATCCCGTTCTGATCGGAAATCTGATCAACATACTGAATAATGCAACGGAGCTTGTAATACTGGCCATAGGAATGACCTTGGTCACAGCTTCCTCCAGAGGTCAGGACATCAGTGTCGGTGCAACAATCGCGATCGTCGGCGGAGTTGTCATGCGAGTTCTGTGCGGAAATGAAACCCAGCCCACCGAATTTCATGCTCCGGTCATAGTGGCTCTCATACTGGGCTGTCTAGCCGGCATGGCCTGCGGAGCCTTCAATGGTATCCTTGTAGCAAGATTCAATATACAACCGATGGTGGCAACACTTATTCTATTTACGGCAGGCCGTTCGATAGGCTCAATGGCTATGGCAGGTCTGAAACCCAAGGCTGCCAGCTCATTTAGCTATTACGGCAACTTTATCCCGGGATTTCCGGTGCCAACGCCAATCCTGATAACGATAGCCGTTGTGGCGATTACATATCTTGTTCTAAAGAAAACCAATCTAGGTTTATACACCAAGGCTGTGGGAATGAACGATAAGGCTTCCAGCCTGAACGGGCTCAATCCTGCTCTGATTAAGCTTATGACCTTTGTAATTCTGGGATTTTGCGTCGGTATTGCCGGCTTCGTACAGTCCAGCAGGGTGCAGACCGTGAATCCATATACCATAGTGCCGAGCATTGAAATGGATGTAATTCTGGCTGTTGCCCTTGGCGGTAATTCCCTTGGTGGCGGCAAATTCAATATGACAGGCTCAATCATCGGTGCCTATACAATCCAGACCTTGACCTCCATGCTGACCACGCTTAACGTCAATACCAATGCCGTTCCTGTCTTCAAGGCCGCAATCATCCTGGTGCTGGTAACGATCCAGACGCCGGTTGTGAAAAGCTTCTTTATCAGGAAGAACACACCGGCCAGCTTGACCACAGGTGACATAAAGGAGGGGAGGTAACCTATGATTAGCTTCAACAAAGTGCAGAGGGCGGGCAATACAGTTATTGCTCCGGATATAGGCAGAAGTAAGAAGTCTATGACCGATACGGCTTTTCTGCTGACAATCACCATTACCTTATTTGCTGCAATCTATATCCTCGCCATCCTCTTTCTGGGAGATAAAGGCTTCAATAAGATACAGATGTTCTTTAACCTCTTTAATGAGAATGCTGCCTTGATTATTATCGCCTGCGGACTGTCAATTGTAATGATTACAGGCAGTATCGATATCTCAGTAGGCGGAACCTCGGCACTGATCTGTACCTCCTGTATCGTCTGCCTGAATAAATTTGGATTTAACTTTTATACAGCACTGATTCTGGCTTTGGCAATCGGCTTAGTATTTGGTGCGGTCCAGGGATTTATGGTCGCATATCTTGATATGCAGCCCTTTATTGTTACTTTGGCAGGCATGTTCTTAAGCAGGGGTCTTGTTGCCCTGATAGAGGTCAATCAGATCCAGGTGAATAATCCCGGCTTTGAAAAGCTATCAGGTTCACGGATCATGCTTCCCTTCATCGGCGATGTCAACAAGAAGGGTATATTCATTCAATCAAAGCTGGAATATGGTGTTGTCGTAGCTCTCCTTATCGTATGCCTGATGTACTGGCTGCTTAAGAAGACAAGACTTGGACGCAGCTTTTATGCTGTGGGCGGGAATCCCCAAAGCGCTCTGATGCTTGGT
This sequence comes from Bacillota bacterium, assembly GCA_023441965.1. Classification (GTDB taxonomy): domain Bacteria; phylum Bacillota; class Clostridia; order Lachnospirales; family Lachnospiraceae; genus Mobilitalea. The sequence continues at coordinate 6,895 of JAEZNB010000105.1, read as the reverse complement.
ATCAATGTAAAGAGAACCCGGTTCTATGCCCACTTGCTATGCGGTCTGCTGTCCGGGATCGGGGGCTTCATCTATCTGTTCCATACCCGGTCCGGCTCGGTTCAACAGGCAACAGGTCTTGAGATGGATGCAATCGCTGCTTCCATAATTGGAGGAACACTGCTTACCGGAGGTGTGGGCAATATCTTCGGCACTCTGTTCGGGGTATTGGCCAGCGGGAGTGTATTGCTGGTTGTTACCGCAATCGGTAGTCAGGATCCCTGGTGGCCGCAGATCACCCGTGCTGCGATGCTCTGTTTCTTCATCGTCCTTCAGAGTATCATTTGCTCAAGAAAGAAAAAGATATCTTAGTGATCGTATGAAGTTATTTAACTGACCTCATAGCTGGAGGCATTTGAATATCCTACCTTATAATTAGACGCAGAGGAGAGTAGTCATCGGTAACAGATGATGTACTTTCCTTTGTGTTTTTAAACCGTAAGTAGTTGACATTTGGATAACTTTGTGTTTAGATAGAAGTAGCAAGCTATGACATGTTTGGGATATATCTGGCAGCAGAGTTGGTGGTAAGGCCATCTGCGATGTTGTCTTTAGAGAAGGTCTGAACATAAGTTGTCGGAACGGCAATTGTCAGATGTTTTATACAGTTATGACTTATGTCTCCTGTATTTTTGCATTTGGCCTATTCCACATGTATGGCTATGCAAAAAATATTAGGAGGTTTTTTATGATTAATCCAATCATCACAACAAATGCAACATCTCACATCCCCACAGTCTGCGTAGTCGGTGGTAGCGGGGTAGGCAAAAGCACGTTAATTGCAGGTCAGGCCAGATCAGATTACAAACCGGGAATGATGGCACTTGCCGGCAATGGCAAAGACAACACCACCAACTGTCTCGCGGAAATCAACATTGATCCCAACGCTTCGAGTGCTAGTGTCAGCATTTCTCAAATTAAAGGGATTCATGAAATCAAAGGAGATGTTTTGCGACATCTTAAGGCGGTACTTGGTCCTGAGATGAAGAACTGTATGTCCAGCCGTCCAAAAGATATTTCACAGCATGATTATTTCTACAGAACTGCAATGGAAAGAAGGATGGAGCCAACGGATGCGACTTTCCGTCTGGATAAATTGTTTTCCGGAGAGACCTTGCGTGATACTTTTCACTCGTTTCTCACCTTCATGTTGAAGGCAGTAGATCAAAAGGCTGATAATGTTTTTCGAAAGAATTACTTTGAACTCCTTGGGATCGATAAGAATGAGGCCAATTGCCTTCTAGACACTTTGATATTCCAGACGATTTCTCCCGAAATCACTGGTGATAACTTATACAATGACCCTGTTATACAAGAACTTAATAAGTTTTGTGAAGTCGTATATTTAACGGGAGTACAGTGCCTTAAGGACGTTGGATATACAGTCAGTGCAACAGATCCTTATATGGATGGGGGTATGGCAGAAGCCACAGATCTATCACCAGATAGCTTCCAACATAGTATTGAGGCGGTAACAAACTCAAAAGCAATTAATGCACAAAGTGCTGCCTGCATCGTCAAGGCACTCTCAATAAGAATCCCTGGTCCCGGCCTTCCTTTATCAGGTACAGAAATATCTCCTTATCGTATTTTTGACGTTGTCGGATTTGACAATGATGGTTTTTCCATTACGAATCGAGTGACAGATGCCTTGATTACTCCAGTACTGTATGACGTTATTCTGTTCGTCACTAAAGCTAATACTATGAATTCACATAACACTGAGTATCTCAACGCGATACAAAGATCTGTGCGCCCTAGTAAAATAGTAGTTGCAGTTACCCACTTTGACAGTACCTCAATATACAACAATGACGAGGATCCAACACTTGATGATGTTAGACATGCAGTAGCAGAAACACGGTCAACGATGTATAATTTGATTCGTACAGTTATAGACAGCGACTGTCGAGCTCGATTGCCAGAAAAAGATGATATTGTTTGCTTTGCAAATAAACGCATCAGTAGATTAGGAGAGGGTACAGTCGAATACTTCAGCATCAATGATTCGTATACGTTGATGAGAAAGGTAATGGCCGATGCTTATAAACGTGTCCATAGACGGCTCAAAGATCATAATATATTACCAGGGCAACGTCAGTCCTTTATTGTTCCACCATTTGCTTTAAATACTACTGAAATAAGTAACCTACAAAAGAAGTTAGAATCTATTATTCAGCAAGAATGTGGGTATTTAAGAGACATGTCAAGCACTTACCATCATTGGACAATTGATGCAGTTCTATGGAACTTTTTCAATGAGAGAGAACATGTGTCCAATGCATACAAATGGGAGAACCTGCACATAAAGATATTCACCAAATTAATATATGCATGTGAAGAAGCTTTAACACCCAGCTTCGCATCAGGCATATCCATATCTTCGGACGCAGATCTTATACGCCAAGAGTTTCAATCAAATTTCATCAGGGAACTATACAAAGGTGTACGAGAATTTTTCTTGTATGACATTAATTCAGACGGAATTAGAATAAACAGCAAATGCAGGGACAAAGTCTGGCAGCTATATCTTACACCGAAATACAACAAGTGGAACATCTTCCAGCAGTTCATGGATGCGCTTCTTTTAGCACTAAACGATGATCAGAAGCTTGTATCCGTTCTGGATAACGCGTTCCGCAATGCAGTTGCTACGACATATGACCGACTAATCGCCATTTAGTGTGAAAAGGAGTATTCCTTAGAGATACTAGAGGTATGTTATATGCCATGAGTGGATACGGCTAAGATTTACTTTGAGACCTTCTGTGCCATTTAACTTCCAATCCCCCATTATTCTGACTCAAAAGCTATGTTCAGGACAGGAAGATAAATGGCACAGAGGAAGTATGGTTGCGGCGGTAAAGAATGTATATTCTTCAATAAAAGATTCTAGTATCATACTGGGTATATAACAGGATTCAATATAAGGGATTATAATGAAAGGTGCCAGGTACAAGCATTGTATCTGGCACCTAATCATAACATCTGATTCTTACTGTGTTACACCTTCTCAAAAGAAAGTACAGTTTTTTATCAGTAGATAAGGTTTAAATGAAAACCCAAATTCAGTAACAATTATGAATAACTTTACATGGGGTTACAACAGTAGATATGGATCTTATCGCCTAACAACGCCACAAACTGATGATAGAAAAGGCGTAAATATCTTTATTAGGAGGAAAATATGTGTAAAAAAATTATATATTCGTCTATCTCAGTTATTAGTATATTAGTTATCTGTATAATAATATCTATGTTTTATAGCAAGAATAAGTCAGAGTATGAAGTTTCTTATTTATCAGCTAGCTGGGAATATAATTATGGTGATATAAATGAAATATCTAATGCAAGTGATCTAATTGCTCTTATACGTGTCATAAAGTTAATTGACGTAGAGCAGCGAGTAGGTTTAGTATATAGTACTTTTGAAGTAGAGGTTATAAAACCTGTCTACGGTTGTGAAGCCGGTGATAAAATATCTATTTTTATGACAGGTGGTAAAACCGATTACAGAATTCTCGAAGTTATTGATGATCCATTATTAGTATCTGACCAAGAGTTTTTAGTATTTACACGTAAAAATGATAGTGGGACATATACCATCCTAGGCGGCCCAGCTGGCAGGTTGGAACATAAAGACGGAAAATTGAATTCCCTACAATTAGTTAATCCACGCGTAAAAACAAATAACAGCTCTATGAATATAAAAATAGAGAACTATGATGCCGATCAATTAATTAGTGAAATACAAAAATTATTGAGCAATTAATTTAATAATCTTATAACTATTCGTTAAACATAGGTTTTGCGAATAGTATAGTATATCCCAAACACAACTTATCTCCCCTACCTCCAGGTTTCATCCCCTTATCCCCACAGACTCCAAACCCAAAATTGATCTGGTGAATAACCACTCTCTACTGCATTATTTTCCTTTTCTTTTATGAAATTTCGCCAGTCAGGTGTATTCCAAGCTGAAAGCCGCTCCGACCAAATCAATTCCTTCTCAAGATCATCGCTATACACATCGATTTCAGGAATTAGATTATTTTCTTTTATATAGTCTCTATAATAATCAATAATAGATTTACTTATTTCAACTCTTTCTTTCCAACTATCTGTAGATAATAGCTGATCTATTTTGGTACTAAGTTCTGTTTTTGAAATGGATAAATTTCTATATGCCCAATCCAGGTGTGTACGCCATGGATAATATTCATGCGAAACCAAAAAGGCCATGTGGTAAATTCTCTCGATCATTATGCCATATAATAGATTAGCTTCAGGTATATGATTTCGCTGGATACTCTTATTTAATTCAAAAAAATCTTCTAAGTACAGCTCTTTTAGATCGGTTATTAATCTTTTTTTCCAAAGCTGCTCCGGATAATTTGTCTTCCATAAATTCGTCTTAGCCAGGCAATCATTTAATAACAATTGTAATTGCTTTCCTTGGGTTTTCCATATTTCATCCTCTAAATAGATAGATACTTCAATATCAGAAATATCATCATCAATTCCTAATCCAACGGAGCCTAATATCATTATTTCCATATCTGACATAATACTGGGATGATTTTCTTGAATTAATGGTAAGATTTCTTTTTCAAGATATTTGATTGCATTTTTTGACATTCGTTCGCTCCCATACATGTAAAAATATTACATCAAGATCTATTTATTTTTATACTATAAATATCCATTCATGTAAATAGAATATTTACAATCCGCTAAATTCTCAATATCGCTAATACATCTAATTAGCCCTCTCTCAGCTCCAGAGTAACCATCGCCCAATTATCGATGTTCTGAAAGCCCAGTCGGTGATAGATGCGTCCGGCCTTGGGATTATCATAGAACAAACATAGGGACTTGCCCTCTGCCATGACATCCTTGCAGAGCTTTGACATGCAGCCACTCATAAAGCCCTTGCACCTGTAGTCCGGCAGGGTGGCTACTCCTACGATCATTGCTGATTTTGAATTTTCTGCTGTGGTCTGGGCGACTGACACCATCAGACCCTCTTCATTTTCGATATAGTATATTCTTCCGGTCCCAGTCTTTATCTTATGCCTGATCCGTTCAACAGAGGTCATGGCCTCAAATTCTTCGATCTGTAGGATCAGCCGGTAAACTCTTTCGGCATCCTCTTCTGTTGCGATCTTGATATTGCTTATATCTTCCGTATGCTTAAGATCATCCGGGCTGATAAGTTCACAGAAATACGTACTTCTAAACTGATGAGCCGGTAATACCGAAGTAAATCTCTTAAGAATGCTTTCTTTTCCGGATAACATGATATGCCCCTTATGGCTAAAGAGTATGTTCGCAAATTCTGTAATGTCAAATTTCGGGTCGGTAAAATAAGTGATAAAGCTTTCATGGTATCTTAACAATACCCCTTCCAGAGCTCCATCCTCGGTATACTGTCCCCATAAGGTCTGAAAATCCTCCTGAAAGCCAAAGGCTTCGATATCCCCTATGATAAATAAATTAATGGAGGGTTCAGCGCTTAGAAAGTCCAATACCTCTGCTCTATCATTTTCATTTAGCAATCTGATCATAACGCTCTCCTTTTACTAGATCATGTATTTCAGGTAACTAAGATAGCTTCTGCTATCTGCTGCTCCGATAGAGGGTATAATCCTGCATTTCCCTGATAAACCCGGCCTTGGACAGGGCATCTGCCGCCTCCTTCGGATACTGCTTTATCGTAATCCTGCTCAATGTGGTATATAGTCTTCTCCTGGAATAGTCCTCTGCGAAACGCTGCAAAGCTTCCGTGATAAATTCAGGATCAAATATCCGCAGAACCTTGCCCTGCCGTTCAAATACAGCAATCGGTATACCGGCACGCAGAGCTACAGTATTACCGGGAATATTCATAAAGCTGCGGTCCTTCATATGGGGAAGGGTCTTTCCCCAGGGCTGGGCTGGATCTATGGCAGACAACCAGATGATCTCCGGATCTGGCTGCTCCAGGGCATACATGCTTCCGGCAAAATCCTTATCCCTGATGAACTGAATTCCGGATAAGCCCTCGATGAAGTAACCGCGGCGGACTCTTCCGGTGTATTCCCATACCCGCAAGGTTTCTAAAGCACTGGCCCAGGACAGGCCCAGGATGGTCTCACGACTTAGGATATGAGCATGGTCAAAGGCCCGTTCCAGCAGCTGTTCTACTGAAAGGGGAAGTAGGGGTCTGCTGATCTCCCACCTTCCGTTTGTCATAGCCTTGGCCCGGATACTGGCTCTTTCCTTCACAGAGCCCTTATTCAGCTTATCACGGTTCAGCCACTGACGGATCGGTGAATAGCTGTCCGCACAGACCAATCCCTTCTCAGCCAGGTCAAGTAAGGTATCATAAGGGGAGTTACCGCCTAGCAAAGAAGACAGTCGCTGCATAAAGCTGGCCCCTCTTTTTAGCAGGGCATCATAAATGATTTTCTCATTCCCCTCCAAGGCATCTAATAGCGAGCTCTGATCTGCTTCCCAATCAATATCATCATAGGAATGAAAGCACAAGCCTGCCTCTGCTGACATATGCCAGAAGAGATTTCCCTGGGAAAGGAGGCTATCCAGCAGTTCCGGACGGTAATTTGTGACCCTGGCAGGTAATATGGTGCTCTCCCACAGGTCTGCAGGATAGCTCTGACCACAGAGCAGCCTTAAGGCTCTCTCCAGCTGGTCAGCAGGTGGAGCTGCGATCCTCATCCGATTTGCCAGTAAGGCGGCATACCGATCGGAAGGGAGGGTCCTGATCTGCCTTCTGCGGCTTTTAATGGTCTCCTGTCTGGCACGGTCATACAGCTCGGCATGATAATACAGTCCTTCGCTTAAGACGGCCTTTCCC
>JAEZNB010000023.1 GCA_023441965.1 Bacillota bacterium | reverse complement strand
ATTTACGGTCGGCTGGTCATATCATAGTACTTGACTTTTCACAGGAAATGAAGTATACTGTTTGTCACAGGTCTTTTAATCTGTGAATAATTCGATTCAATATAACAGAAGATATATATAACGGATATTATTTATTTCGGGTATTAATTCAGTCAAAAAGTTTCCGTGCAGCCGGGGAGATAGCGGTGCCCTGTACCTGCAACCCGCTACAGCAGGGGTGATGTCTTGCCTAGGGTGCTTTTTTGTAGGGCTGCCCCCTATAAGTGATGTTGACGTCTGGGTCTTACGCAACAGGAATTCGTGAACCGTGTCAGGTCAGGAATGGAGCAGCACTAAGCGAAAGCTCCTGTGTGCCGTAAGGAAGCCTGGGCCGAGTTAACTGTAAAGGTAACGCTTATGGTAAGCATTCAAAGCAGAACGCACGGAATTATCATAAAGCATTCAAGAAATGCCCAAGGCATTTCTTTTTTTTGATTACTAAAGATAAAATGGTCACAATTGTCCAACAGTTTAGGGAATTTTAGTGAAAAAACCCACATTTTATACAAAATCTTCTTTTTGTTTTACGAATTATATTATATAATAGAGGTACATTCGAGCAAAGGACAAAAGATAAGAAGGACATAATCTAGAATTGGAGCTGTAACCTATGAAGTGGAAGATCAATCCTAACGCAGTAAATCAATTCTCAAAAGGCACAGAGATTTATACAGAGGGTGACTCGGTACAGAGCATAGCCCTCATCATTAAGGGGCGCATCCTGGTCCACAATGACGGAGCAAAGTTTATCGTAAACTCCGGTGTTTTCCTTGGGTTGGGAGATCTGTTCTCCGGAGTCTGTCAGAGCACCTGTACAGCACTGGATGATGCCATTCTTTATATCTATTCGATCAGCAGGGTGGAGGAGCTGGAGGAGATCTTATCTGCCAATAAGGATTATCATGGTCTGATGGTAGCATCTCAGAGCCGAATGATTCTGGAGCTTGACAAGATCTATCAGGGGATGATGAAGCATGGACTTATGCTGTATCAGTTCCTCAAGGATCAGTTCCAAAGCTATACGGACACTGCGAAGAGGCTTGGCTATACGGTCAATCCTACCAAACGAATCAGTAACCTTAACATGCTGGGCAGTGACCTGGATCCGGAACGGGACAGAATTAATTATTATAAGGAGTGTGCTACGCTACCGGTTGATGTAGTCAAAGCCTTCTACTCCTATGGGAATGCCATCACCTTCTATCAGATTGAGGACCAGGCTGAGGTTGTGAATCAGCAGATCAGTGTTTTAAAGCAGCTATGTAAAAGCTTGACGGAGATGACAGAATGTCTGATTGATGATAGTGAGACCTGCCTCTTCCGTCTCTTGATTGACCTGGCCCTTGAGATGGAGAAAGCAGGAGCCGGCAGCAGTATGCTGATGGATGTCATGGATCTGATTGTTGATAAGATTAACCTGATGGAAACCTTTTATGAGCAGATGCTGGGCAAGAAGCTGTCTGTTAACAGGAAGAAGATGGAGGAAGCCTATCATCTTCTGCTGACCGGTACCAAGGGGAAGGACATCAGTACCCAGGCCTATTTGAAATATACGGCTGAGGATTCTGCCAAGGCCTTGGAAGAGCTGAAGGATTCCTTCCATAAGCTTCTGACCTATGCAGAAATGGATGAGGACAAGGCAGAAAAGCTGATGGAGGCCATGGACAGCTTTGTTAACCTAAGGGACAGAATGTCAGGTGATGACAATGCCAGAGCCGTCAGAAGACAACTGACGGACAATCATTATCTGCTATATCTGAAGATTTTTATAAAGGCATATAAGGAGAAGCAGATTCCAAGACTGATTTATCTCTTCCTCAGCTACGGGTATGCGGATGAGAGACTATTGACCAAGGATCAGCTCTTATCCCTCTACTTCCTGGAGGAAGAGGAGAGGACAGAGACCGGAATTCAGGTCTATAATATCAGAGAGTGGCTTACCCTGATCTACGAGGGAAAGAAGCAGCCCTCTAAGAATGAATTTGATCAGGATTATCAGGAGATGCTGTCTTCCTTAAAGCGCCAGGGCAAGTTAAACGACAAGGAGCTTCAGGAATGGGCGCTAAGCTCAGAGAAGAAGCTGGAGTATGAGATCCAGAATATGTTCCGCTATAACAACAGGCTTACCAACGGGCAGATCGGCACCTTTGTTCCGGTGCTTCAGAAGGAGAGTCTGATTAACAGCTTTGACAAATCCTATCTATCGCCGTCCAAGATCATAGAGACGATGAAAGACCTGCTTCGGATCGATTATTCCATCTTCGACCGCGAGGTTCTTTATGTGGACAAGGACAATAACACGACCAAGGAATATATAATTAAGAAAGTATATCCGGATATCATCATGATGCCCACCGTCGGTGTAAACGGCATCATGTGGCAGGAGATTACCGGAAAGAGAAGGGACAGCTCGGGCAGGTTCCTCTTGCCCCTATTCTGCGAAACCAATCTGACAGCCATCATGACCAAGATGTTTGGCAGATTCCGCTGGGAGATGTGCAGGAGCATAGAAGGGTTGTCCTGGAATGATATTAAGCATAAATCCCTTACCTCGGAATATTCGGACTACCTGCAATTCTACCGTAAGAACAGGGAGCTTTCCGAGGAGAAGAAGGAGAAGCTGAAGCTTCAGATTCAAAGAGGACGAAACAGCCGGGAAATCTTTGTCATCGATTATGAACAGTGGATCAGCTATGAATCTACGGGAGCCATCAAGCTGAATAAGCCGGTCAGGGAGATGCTTGCTACCTATTGTCCCTTTGGCAAGGAGATCCGGGACCATCTGATGCTGCAGCCCCTATTCGAAGAGGCTTATGCCAGATATACCAGAGAGAAGCTAAAGAAGATTCGGGAGCTGGAGGGAAGATTACGCCAGCTTCAGAAGGATCAGGTCGAAATCAGGCAGGAGTTCCTGGATACCCTGACCTACTACAAAGACCTATAGAAGCCATAAGCTCATAGCAGAAGGATCGTTATGGGCCGTGAAGGATGAGTTTTGTAATATAAGTGATAAGAGGCAGCTCAAAGATTTTGTGTACCCCGCAGAATCCAGAGATGTCTCTTAGCCTGTATATCACTTTATGCTCCTGATTCCTAAGCCTTCACTGTTTTTACTCTTGTATTCACCGGGGACAGATGTTAGTATAGTGTTAGTAAAGACCACGGCAGATATGGGGGCATGGCAATGCTGGAACTAGTCAATGTGAAGAAGTATTATAAAGACAATAAAGCAGTGGATGGGATCTCCTTTCGTGTAGAGAAAGGAGAAGTGCTCGGGCTGATCGGAGCGAACGGAGCCGGTAAATCCACGACGATTTCCATGATTGCCACTCTGAATAAACCGGATAGCGGTAATATCTATTATGAGGGTCAGGATATTGTCAGGTATCCCTGGCTCATGAGGAGCAGCCTGGGCTATGTGCCGCAGGAGATCGCTCTCTATCCATCCTTGAGCGGTAGGGATAATCTGATGTTTTGGGGAAGAGCCAACCATGTCAGGGGCAGGAGACTTAGAAAACGGGTGAATGAGGTGGCCGACACCATACAGATTACCGGGAAGGTTCTGAAGAGAAGGGTCAGCAGCTATTCCGGCGGAATGAAGAGAAGGCTGAACATCGGAGCCGCCCTGCTGCATGAACCCAAGCTGATCATCATGGATGAGCCCACTGTCGGCCTGGATGTGGAATCCAGAAATCAGATTCTGGATTCAGTGCTTCAGCTGAAGCGCCAGGGTGTCAGTATCATCTATGCCGGGCATTACATGGAGGAGATGGAACGAATCTGTGATAAAATCTGCGTGATTGACAGGGGCAGATGTATTCTCTTTGGCGATATCAAAGAGCTTCTGGGAGATAAGAAAAGTCTGGAGCAGCTCTACCTTGAGGCGACAGGTGGCAGGAACTAAGGGAGAGTGTGAAGAGAAATATACAGGGGAGGGAATGCCATGGGTAGCTATGAAATTATCGTAAAGACAGAAGAGATCAAGAGAAAGGTACGGGAGGAAGACTATGCCTCCGCTCTTAGAATTCTGGATACGATAGATAGCAGGAAGCTGAAGAATCCTTCCGTACTTGGCCTGATGGCAGAGGTCTATACCCAGAATGGCCGGTATGAGGAAGCGTTTCAGGTGCTATTGCGGCTTTATCATAAATCGAAAACCAGAAAAATCCTTCTTCAGCTGATTTGGTTATCCATCCAATTAAACAATACGGTGGATGCGGAATACTACTTAAGTGAATACGGGAAGCATGCACCGAAGGATTATAATAATCATATCTTCCGGTATCAGATCGATAAACTGAAGGGTGAATCCTTCGAGGTGTTGATTCAGACCTTAGAGAAGCTGAAGGAGACAGAATACATCGAGCAGTGGGCTTATGAACTGGCCAAGCTGTATTATAAAGCAGGGATGGAAGAGGAATGTATCAGAGAATGCTCCGATATCATTCTATGGTTCGGAGAAGGAAGCTATGTTGAGAAGGCTAGGGTCCTGAAGGCTTATTATTCCGGAGAAGCGGATAAGGACATGATCATAGAGGAGCTGAAGAAAAGGGCCAAGCAGGAGTATAGTATGTCGGAAGAGGAGCCGGCCGGCGGATATAAGGAAGAAGCGGTGGCTTCGGAGCCGGACATGGAGGAAGAATACCATGTGGAATATCCGGAGGATGAGACAGATGACTTTACAGATCAGATGAGAAAGGGCGTGGAGGAGATCCTGTCAGAGGATTCCGAGGAGACAGATGAGGTCTCGGAAGCATCTGAGGGTGAATATGAGATAGATTATCCCTATACCGGTGAAGCAGAAGATACCGGGGATGACAAGGAGGAAGACGACTGGCAACAGGAGCTGTCTACCCCTGCCGTATCGGAGCGGGAGATCGCTGAGCAGGAGGTGGAGGAGGAGCTATATCGCCTCTTAGAAGAGGAAGATGATGAGGACAGTATCAGACTGAACGGTATTCAGTCAGAGACAGGGATAGACCTCTATGAAGTCTTCGGGAACTTCCTGCATGTCAAAGCAGTCAGGAAGCAGCTGGTGAAAAGTCTGGATCTGATACTTGACAGGCATACGAAGAGTGTTCAGATGATCATAACCGGAACACAGGGCTCCGGTAAGACGGATCTGGCGAAAGCCATAGCGATCTTTCTGCACAAGACAGGTAAGCTAAAGACCTCTAAGATTGCCAAGGTCTCGGCCGAGAAGCTGAATGCAACGGATCTTATGGCGAAGAAGGATTCTTTAAGCGACTGCTGTCTTGTGATCGAGAATGCCAGTGAGCTCAAAAGACCGACGATAGATAAGCTTCTGGAATTGATCCGGTTGTATCATGGACAAATCGGAGTTATCTTTGAAGAGAATAAGAAGAATATGAATAAGCTCTTCCGTGAATGTCCAAAGCTGATGGATATGTTCAAGAACAGGATTCATCTCCCCCAGTATACGAGAGAGGAGCTGCTTGGCTTTGCATATTCCTATCTGAAGCGGAAGGAGTATCACCTGCAGAAGGGAGCTCAGACGGCCTTAAAGAGTGCGGTAGAACAGATCAATAAAAAATACGCACCCGAGCAACAGCTGGATACCATACGGAAGCTGGTGGAGGGTGCGATGGATTCGGCAGATATCAGAATGGGAAGGCAACTTTCCGTCTTGGCCGCACAAGGCAGAATCGGAGAACTCGGACCCATGACGCTGCGTCCGGAGGATTTTCATAAGTCAGAGTCAGACCTTATACCTTAAACTGGATCACTATATCCTCCGAAAGCTTCTGTCCCTTTTTTGACATCACTTTATTCGATACATGCAGCAGATAAGATTCATTTTTTACATAAGGTTCCAAGGGTTCAATCTCTATGAAATTGTTCACGGTATCATAGCGAATGTTAGTTTTTAAGGGGACCTGCGCCATAGAGGTTACATAAAGGTTTTTGTTATTTACGGTAGACGGATTTAAGGGAGCTGTGAACTTAATCCGCCAGACAAAATCGCCTGTTTTAAACTTCAGGTTTTGCTTTACGCGTCCCTGTGATGCCCCGTTAATATTTTCAATGGTAATGTATTTTGGTGCCATAGGTTCATCTCCATTCATTGAAACGATGGTTACTATACTGCCTTCACATAGTGCCTGATTACCAGCCTAAGGCTCTCTTTGTCTTAAGGCATATCTGTATATTCAGGCTACGCATATATTATAGCATAATTTTATAAAAAGCATCAAATTTTTTACAAACTTATCATTGCCAATTTCCATGGCAAACAGAAGCTGATTTCCCTTGATTTCATCATCGATAAATTGCATATATAATTTACGATTACTTAAAATATGAGTATAGGGAAGGAAGAAAAGAAGAGAGTGCTGGTATTTTTTGCAGAATATGCTCAATTTAGGAAATTCACTTTAGTTAAAAAACAATTTACAAAAAACCACTTTGTGGTATAATCAAAGTGGCGGATAAAATTTTAACAAATTCTTAACTCATTTTATATGCAAATTTTACAAACTAAATATACGATAAAACAATGAGGTGTGCAATGGAGCAATATATTATCAAAGGTGGGAAACCGTTGGTTGGTGAAGTGGTGATCAGCGGCTATAAAAATGCGGCGCTTGGAATCATTGCAGCAGCGATTATGACAGATGAGACAGTAAGGATCGAAAACGTGCCGGATGTAACGGATATTGATGTATTGCTGCAGGCGATTGAAGATATTGGTGGTAAGGTTGATCGGGTAAATAAGCATACGGTAAAAATAAATGCTGCGAAGATTAACACGGTTGTTGTGGATTTTGATTATGTAAGAAAAATACGTGGTTCCTATTATCTGGTAGGAGCATTACTTGGAAAATATAAAAAGGCTCAGGTAGCATTACCGGGCGGCTGTAATATCGGCAGCAGGCCCATCGACCGGCATATCAAAGGCTTTGAAGCCTTGGGTTCGGAGGTAAAGATTGAGCATGGTCTGATCTGTGCCAAGTCCGAGAAGCTGGTCGGAGCCCACATTTACTTTGATGATACCAGCGTGGGAGCTACAATCAATGTTATGATGGCTGCCTGTATGGCAGAGGGTCAAACAACACTTGAGAATGCAGCGAAGGAGCCTCATGTCGTTGATGTAGCTAACTTCCTGAATAGTATGGGCGCCAACATTAAGGGTGCAGGTACGGATGTTATCCGTATTAAGGGCGTGGAGAAGCTTCATGCCAGTGAATATTCCATTATTCCGGACCAGATCGAAGCCGGTACCTTCATGTTTGCGGCAGCTGCTTCCAAGGGGGATATCTTAATCAAAAATGTAATACCCAAGCATTTAGAGGCCTTTACCGCTAAGCTTCTGGAGATCGGAGTTCAGGTAGAGGAATTTGATGATGCTGTCAGAGTTAAGGCCAGCGGCAGACTATCCAGTACTCATGTGAAGACCTTGGCTTATCCCGGCTTCCTGACGGATATGCAGCCTCAGATGACGACCCTGCTATCCGTATCCACAGGAACCAGCATTGTAACCGAGAGTATCTTTGAGAATCGTTTTAAATACGTGGATGAGTTGACCAAGATGGGAGCTACCATAAAGGTGGTTGAGAGCAACACGGCAATCATTACCGGAGTGGACCGTCTGACCGGTGCTATCGTCAGCGCACCGGATCTGCGCGGCGGTGCGGCACTTGTTATGGCCGGTTTGATGGCAGAAGGCTTTACCATCGTGGAAAATGTGGAATTTATTGAACGCGGCTATGAGAATTTTGAAGCCAAGATGCAGAAGCTGGGTGCCTATCTGGCGAAGGTTGATTCCTCGGATACCAAGGCAATCCGTAAGTTTAAGCTGAAGGTGAGCTAGTGACGTGCAGTTTTCTTTGACAGGATAAAGATATCCCCGGGTTCTAAAAAGAACGCGGGGATTTATTATGCGATCCAATCAATTTGTTATGCTCATCAAGAGATTACAATATCGCTTCAATCGTGATATCCCTGGAACGGGAAAGGTCTATGAACTGATCCCCGACCCGGACAACAGGGCGGGACAGGGCCGATTTATTGATCATAATAATCTCACCGACCTGCTGATTGCTCAGACGGACATTATTATTGATGTAGGTCTGGACGATGCCCTCCAGGAAGGTCATGATATACTGGGGATCGTATTTACTCAAGCCCTCAGATTCAAAGATGCTTACGACTTCAAAGGGGCACAAGGGGCCACGGTAAACCCGGGAACAGGTCATGGCATCATATACGTCTGCGATGGCTACCAGCTTGGCAAAGGGTTCGATCTGAGCTGCGCGGAAGCCATAGGGATAGCCACTGCCGTCACAGCGTTCGTGATGAAGCAGGGCAGCGATCTTAATCCGGTTGTCAATGTTTTTGTCTTTTAGGATGTTATAGCCCCGAAGGGTATGGGTTTTGACTGTTGTAAATTCTTCCTCCGTCAGCCTTGTTGGTTTGGAGATAATCGTGGTGGGAATCAACAGCTTTCCAATGTCATGGAGCAGGCCGCAAAGAGTGATTACCTCCATCTCCTCCGGTGAAAAATGCAGCCATTTCCCGATGATATTACAGATGATGGCCACATTCAGACTATGCAGATAGGTGGTATCATCATAATTTCTGATACAATGGAGCATATTGAACAGTTCAATATTCGTACCACACTGATAGATCAGCTTACTTACATCTGTCAATAAGGAATCCACATCGATACCGGCTTGATGGGTAACAATCTGGTCCAGAGTATCCTTATATTCAGTAAGGGTATTCCGGTAAGCTGTGTGAAACCGATGAAAGGCTTCGCTATTGCGGATTTCATCATAGAAGGTGGTCTCAATATAGCTCGTCTCCGGTGCCATTAATTCCGAATCGGATAAGATGAGGAGCTCTTCGATGGAATAGAACTCCAGTCGGGTAATGATCTTATCGGTTAAAACCGTATCCTTTGCAATCACCAGGTGATGGTCCCGTGTATAGATGTCATCTGCCGCAACCATTCCTGGAATAGCCTGTGCAGTTAATATCTTCGTAGCTCTCATATGATGTTAGCCCGTTTATCTCCGGGACACTCCTTTCATCGATTGCATCCTGCCAAAATTCCTTAAACTGGAGAATGACGTAATTACAGTATAAGAAAATCATGTAGAAATGTCAATCATTTAGTAGAAATGTAGGATAATTTGATACACAATAAATTGATTTTTTTTTGATAGACGGTGTTTTGCCCTTGACGAATGAAACATTTCGTTATATTATCTTAGTACAAGTTCATATGGATAAATTTCTCTTATTCAGAGTGACGGAGAGGAAAGGCTCTATGAAGTCACGGCAACCCCACTTATGGAAGGTGCCAACCTGAGCGAGCAATCGAACAATAAGAGGATTTGATTAACTTAAGTATCAAGTCCGCCTATTGCGGACTTTTTTAATGGAGGAAAGCTATGCAAAAAAGATTATTTACTTCAGAATCGGTAACAGAAGGACATCCGGATAAAATTTGCGATCAGATATCCGATGGTGTTCTGGATGCATTACTGGAACAGGACCCGATGAGTCGGGTGGCCTGTGAGACGGCGATTACTACTGGCTTAGTACTGGTTATGGGCGAGATAACAACGGAAGGCTATGTAGACATCCAGAAAATTGTAAGGGACACCATTCGTAATATCGGATATGACAAATCAGAATATGGCTTTGATGCGAATACCTGCGGAGTGATTGTATCCCTGAATGAGCAATCCCGGGATATCGCGATGGGAGTGGACCAGTCCCTTGAGGTGAAGGAGCATATCGCAGAGGATGAGGCTATGGCTGCGATCGGTGCGGGGGACCAGGGTATGATGTTCGGTTATGCTACGGACGAGACTGAGGAGCTGATGCCTTACCCGATCTCTCTGGCACACAGACTGACCAAGCAGCTCACCAGGGTAAGAAAAGAGGGTATCTTAAAATACCTTCGGCCTGACGGA
The DNA here is from genome assembly GCA_023441965.1 of Bacillota bacterium. GTDB lineage: Bacteria > Bacillota > Clostridia > Lachnospirales > Lachnospiraceae > Mobilitalea. Next base: position 54,178 of record JAEZNB010000023.1, on the reverse strand, counting down.
AAATCTCAGGTAACCGTAGAATATGATGAAGACGGAAAGCCCCTACACCTGAATGCAGTGGTTCTGTCCACTCAGCATGATGAGGAGGTAACGATCGAACAGCTCAGAAAGGACGTTAAAAAGTATGTTCTGGATGAAGTCCTACCGAAGGAGCTGGTGGATGAGAGGACCAAGTTCTTTATCAATCCCACCGGACGCTTCGTAATCGGAGGGCCGAACGGAGACAGCGGCTTAACCGGACGGAAAATCATCGTGGACACCTATGGCGGATATGCAAGACATGGCGGCGGTGCCTTCTCCGGGAAGGATCCCACAAAGGTGGATCGGTCCGCATCCTATGCAGCCCGGTATGTGGCTAAGAATATCGTGGCAGCAGGACTGGCAAAGCGTTGTGAGATCCAGCTGTCCTATGCGATCGGTGTGGCTGAGCCCACCTCGGTCATGGTGGACACCTTCCAGACCGGTAAGCTGTCAGATCAGGAGCTGGTTGCCATCATCCGTAAGCATTTCGATCTAAGACCTGCAGGAATCATTAAGATGCTGGAATTAAGGCGCCCGATCTATAAACAGACCGCAGCTTATGGTCACTTTGGAAGGAATGATCTAAATCTTCCTTGGGAGAATGTGGACAAGGCTGACCTTTTGAGAGGCTATTTGCAATAAAGTTGGATAGCCAACGGTGTCGGCTTCCTTATGGCAGAGGACTATATTATGTTTAGGAGGCCGAAAAAGAGAGGAACGCCGGTCAGTATGGCAGAGTAATGGACATATCAATATAGAAAGGCTGGATTTGCTGCTGCAGATTCAGCCTTTTTAAGGCCGGTTTATGAAATATTTAGAAAGCTTCCGCTTCCTTAATATGCAAAACCGGAGGAGATATGGTATACTATTTTAATAAATGACCGAATTATAAGACAAAGGGAAGAAGCTTGTCCGTATAGATAAAGCAAGGGAAGGTGAGGTGGTCGGTATGAAGCTGAAGCATAAATTAATCACGGCATTTCTGATTATGATAATCTTGCCTATAGGGCTGATTGCAGCGACTGCCCGCACGATCATTCATTTCCAGAATGACTCCATTCAACAGACCTATGATGTCAGTACCGGAACGGTCCAGGTAATCAAGAACCCGATAATCATCTTTAACCGACTGACCAGGGGCATCTATAATGAAATTAAGCTGAATGCCTTGAAATCTCCCTGGAAGCTTGAGGATAGAGAATACTATAAGTCGATTGATCAAGAGCTGAAGAAGCGATACTCCTTCCTGGCTGTCAGGCGGGAGGAGGAATTTATCTATGTCGGCAAGGAAGAGGAGCTGGCCCTGATTTCCCATGTTCTGCCGGGCTATGGAGCAGGCAGTACGGAGGTGGACGGAGGAACCTATCTGGGAGGGAAATATCCCTTTCTGGTCAAGTTCCAGGATTTTCTCTTCTCTGACGGAGGCGAAGGCACTATGTTCGTGATTACCGATCTGAACATTCTGGTGCCACAGCTGAAGAATGTCGGAGTCCAGTCCGGTGTGGCCTTTCTCCTGATTATCATATTGACGGCAACCTCCCTGATCTTCTGGATCTACCGCAGTATATTGAAGCCCCTGAACATCTTAAGGGCAGCAACCAGACAGATGAAGGAGGGAGACCTGACTTATAATATTGCATCAGACACGGAGGACGAGATCGGGCAGCTGTGCGAAGATTTTGAGGAGATGCGGATTCGGCTGAAGAAGCTGATTGAGGACAGGATCAAGTATGAAGAAGACATTAAGGAGCTGATCAGTAATATTTCACACGATCTCAAGACGCCGCTGACAGCTATCAAAGGCTATGCCGAGGGCTTGCTGGACGGAGTGGCCGATAACAGGGGAAAGCAGGAACAGTATTTGAGGACCATCTATACCAAGGCCAACGACATGACCAGCCTGGTGGATGAACTGGCCTATTATACGAAGATCGACTCCAACACCATACCCTATCATTTTAAGGATATCAATCTACAGGACTTCTTTGATGATTGCTTGGAGGAGCTGGGCCTTGACCTGGAGGTGAAGAACATCGGGATCAGCTATGAGAATACGGCTGATCAGAAGGTCAGGGTAGTGGCAGATGTGGAGCAGCTGAAGAGAGTCATAAACAATATCATTCATAATTCTGTGAAGTATCTGGACAAGGAGGAAGGAAGAATAAGCCTTCATATTGATGATATCGGAGCGTATGTCAGGATCAGCATCGCTGATAACGGCAGTGGCATTCCCAAGGAAGACCTGCCCCATATCTTTGACCGCTTTTACCGGGCGGATGCTTCCAGAAATTCAGGAAAGGGCGGAAGCGGTCTGGGTCTGGCAATCGCGAAGAAGGTAATCGAGGATCACGCAGGATGGATCACGGCTGAGAGTGAACCCGGGGAAGGAACCGCCATCAGCTTTACTTTGAAGAAAAGTGAGCATAAGGACAGGAGGAAGGATTATGAGTAAAATTCTGATTATTGAGGATGAGATTACCATTGCTGAGCTGGAGAAGGATTATCTGGAGTTAAGCGGCTTTGAGGTGGAAGCGGAAACTAACGGCAATATCGGCTTAAGAAGAGCCTTATCGGAAGACTTTAACCTGATTATTCTGGATCTTATGCTGCCAAATATGGACGGCTTTGAAATCTGCAGGAGACTCCGTCAGGAGAAGAATATACCGATCATCATGGTGTCTGCAAAGAAGGATGATATCGATAAAATCCGTGGCTTGGGCATGGGGGCGGATGACTACATCACCAAGCCCTTCAGTCCCAGTGAGCTGGTGGCCAGGGTGAAGGCCCACTTAAATCGTTATGACCGCTTGGTCGGCTCCGGTATCAGGGATAATGATATTATTGAGATACGGGGACTTAAGATTGATAAGACTGCCAGGCGGGTGTTTCTGGAGGGGGAGGAGAGAAGCTTTACCACGAAGGAGTTTGATCTCCTGACCTTTTTGGCAGAAAATCCGAACAGGGTCTTTACCAAGGAGGAGCTTTTCCGTGAAATCTGGGATATGGAATCCATCGGAGATATCGCTACCGTAACCGTTCATATCAAGAAGATCCGGGAAAAGATCGAAATCAATACGGCAAAACCGCAGTATATAGAGACCATCTGGGGAGTCGGCTACCGTTTTAAGGTGTAAGGGCCGGCAGCCTTCAGAGAAATTTCCGGATATGAAAACTTGTGCTTGACAATTATTTAACAGAGTGTTACGCTAAATTTAGCCAATTTGAAAGGTTCGCCTGACAGAAAGGCATAGGAATATGAGAAATCTGAATCCTAAAGCAGGAGGGTCCGTCCCGAGGGTGAAGGAGGCAGCATGTCATGAACGATATTATCCCTATGCTATTTGGCATGGGGTTTTTTATTTTGATGGCAAGGCTTTCAAAGCTGCGAATTCACAAAAGTGAGAGGTGAATATGGAGACAAGGATTGCACTGATCGGAATTATAGTTGAGAATACGGAGGCGGTGGAGAGGCTGAATGGAATTCTTCACGAATATGCAAAGCATATCATCGGAAGAATGGGTCTGCCCCTGCGGGAGAAGGGACTTAACATCATCAGTATTGTGATTGACGCTGAGGCGGATATCATCAGTTCCTTAGCCGGAAAACTCGGTATGCTGAAGGGAATCAGAGTGAAGACGCTGTATTCTAAGAATTAAGGGATTCAATTTGACCACGATGGATGGAGGAATGAAAAATGAAGAGAATGAAGGTATCACTGTTCCTGCTGGCTTTTATGCTCCTGCTGGCAGGCTGCGCGAAGAAGGATATGCAGGAGGTAAAGGCTCCGGAACCGACAAAGGAAGCTGCTGTCAAGGAAGAAGGAGAGGCTTCCGCCCCTGTTTCAGATAAGACCGATGAGGGAAAGACCGAGGAAGCAAAGGAAGAAGCAGCGGCAGAAACCACGGCACCGGTTGAGAAGATCGATATGAAGATTGCTGCCCTGAAGGGCGCAACCGCGATCGGCATGGTAAAAATGATGGAGGATGCAGGACTGGGTGAGACGGCCAATAACTATCAATTTACCGTTGCAGGGACAGCGGATGAGATTACAGCCGGATTAATCAAGGGCGAGTTTGATATCGCAGCGGTTCCCTGTAACCTGGCTTCCGTTCTGTATAATAAGACAGAGGGTAAGATTCAGCTGGCAGGTATTAATACCCTTGGCGTTCTGTATATCGTAGAAACCGGAGAATCCATTCAGACAGTGGAGGACCTAAAGGGCAAGACCATCTACTCCACCGGCTTGGGTACTACCCCTCAGTATACATTGAATTATCTTCTGACTTCCTATGGCATAGACCCTGAGAAGGATCTAACCATTGAATATAAGGCAGAAGCTACGGAAGTAGCAGCCATCTTAAGCGAAGCAAAGGATGCGATTGCCATGCTGCCCCAGCCCTACGTCACAACGGTTATGATGAGCAATGACAAGCTTAGAATCGCCCTGGATGTGGCCAAGGAATGGGATAAGGTAAGTCAGGGGGTAAGCTCTGTTGTCACCGGTGTCGTAGTGGTGAGAAAGGAATTCGCAGAGGGAAATGCAGATGCCTTTGAAGCCTTTCTGGAGGATTACAGGGCCAGTGCCGCATATGCGAATACCAATATAGAAGAGGCTTCCGCCCTGCTGGAAAAGCATGATATTTTTAAGGCTGCTCCGATGAAGAAAGCGATCCCCTATTGCAATATCACCCTGATTACAGGGGAGGAGATGAAGACAAAGGCCGGTGGCTATCTGAAGACTCTTTTTGATCAGAATCCTCAGGCAGTCGGAGGCAAGCTTCCTGATGATGCTTTCTATTATCTTGGGAAATAGGTAAATATATAGTATCTGACATATAAAAGAAAGGTTCATGGAAAGGAGTAGGAGGAGCTATGGCGAAGAGTAAGAGAAGTAAAATCAAAAAGCTAATTTATCAGCTGCTTGCCATAAGCTTCTGGATACTCCTATGGGAAATAGGCAGCAGGAAAATAGACAATGAGATTCTGCTGGCCTCCCCGCTCCAGGTACTTCAGACCATCGGAAGCCAGGGAAGGACCCTGGCTTTCTGGGAGACGATTGCCTTCTCCTCCCTACATATCTTTCTGGGATTTTTCCTGGCGATCGTCATTGGGACCCTCCTTGCGGTCCTCTCCCACTGGATCGGACTTATCCGGGAATTGCTCTCCCCCCTGATCAAGGTTGTGAACGCAACGCCGGTTGCTTCCTTTATCATTCTCTTCCTGTTTTGGTTTAACTCTGCTGATTTATCCACCTATATCTCCTTCCTGATGGTACTGCCGATTGTATACCTAAACATCCTTCAGGGTCTGAAGGCAGCGGATAACAAGCTCCTTCAGATGGCCAAGGTGTTTCACTTAAGCTTCCGGAAAAGGCTGATTGCCATTTATCTTCCGGCGGTGCTGCCGTATTTTATTGCAGCAGTATCCATTGGCCTGGGCTTTGCCTTTAAATCAGGCATTGCGGCAGAGGTGATCGGAATACCTGCCAGGTCCATCGGCCGAAGGCTTTATGAAGCCAAGCTTAACCTGATGACCAAGGAAATGCTGGCCTGGACCGTGGTGATAATCCTGATCAGCGTTATTTTCGAGAAGACAGTACTGCTGATCATACGGTCCTTGCAGCATAAGGACAGCAAAGAGGACGAGCATGAGAACAAGGGTCCGGAGGCTAATTAGGGAAGGAAAGGAGGAGCCATGGACATCCGGGTAAGGAATATAAGCAAAGCATATAATGGAGTAACGGTTCTGAAGGAGCTTGACCTGACCATAAGGGAAGGCAGTATAAACTGTATCATGGGGGCCTCCGGAAGCGGCAAGACAACTCTGGCCAATATCCTGATGGGCTTAGTAAAGCCGGACAAGGGGGAGGTTCAAGGCCTTGCGGGAGAAAAAATCACTGCAGTATTCCAGGAGGACCGACTGATTGAACACTGGGATGCCGTAAAGAACATTCTCCTGGTCTGTGGGAAACAGGTTACGGAAGCAGTAGTCCGGGACCATCTGAAGATGGTAGGGTTGGATGAAGAGCAAAAGAAGCCGGTCAGAAGCTATAGCGGTGGTATGAGACGCAGAGTAGCCCTGGTACGGGCCCTGCTTGCAGATGGCAAGGTTATCCTCCTGGATGAACCCTTCAAAGGCTTGGATGAGGCCTTAAGGCTTAAGGTCATCTCCTATCTGAAAGAACAGACCCATGGTAAGACGCTGATCCTGATCACCCATGACAAGGAGGATGCCAGACTATTGGGAGCGGAGATTCAGGAACTTACGAAAACGGATTAGCTTTCTGCTGCTACAGCCGGAAGAAGCTTGTATTTTCTGCTTCTTTCGGCTATAATACATTATTACATAGAGATTGCGATAAGGCGCAGAAGTTAAGGATCGGACAAAGGAAGGTAGAAGGATGCATATTACGATAACGGGCAATCTGGGCAGCGGAAAATCAACCGTAGCTAAGCTCTTAAGTGAAAAATACGGCTTCGAGATCTATTCCACAGGGAAGGTACAGAGAGAACTTGCCAGGCAGATGAATATGACCACGCTGGAGCTGAACCAGCTGATGAGAAGCGATAGGAAATACGATAATATGATCGATGATGAGACCTCACGGATCTCCAGAGACAATAGGGAGAAGGATATCATCTTCGATTCCAGACTGGCCTGGCATTTTGTTGAGCGCTCCTTCAAGGTCTTTGTATCCGTAAGTCTGGATGTGGCTGCCATGCGGGTGATGAACGATACCAGGGGAGAAGAGGAGAAGTACTCCTCCTTTGAGGAAGCGAAAAGAATGCTGGCTGAGCGTGCCGCAACCGAGAAGGTCCGTTATAAGGAAATATATGATTTGAACTACATGGATTTTTCTAACTATGATCTGATTATAGACAGTACCTATTGCCTGCCGGATAAGATAGCGGAGGTAATCCTGGCAGAAGCCAGAGCCTACGAACAAGGTCAGATAAAGAATAGCAGACAGCTGATCTCGCCCAAGCGGATTGCCGTGGACGGAGATTATTCAGAGGATGAGAAGAACAGACTTCATAATCTGATTGAGACCTATCGAAAGCTGCCGAATGTTCTTGACAAGGTAATCAGAGTGAGGAAGCTGGAGGATGATTTTGAGGCCTTGGAAGCCTTTGATGATATCAAGGCAGCGACCTTTGCAGAGCTTAGCTTCATACCGGTGGAAGTCATCACCGATTAGCCCATCAGACAGCTGGCTCCTGCTACTAAAAGAGACGGAGAGCAGGCGACTGTGAGCTTTATCCAGATTAGTAAGGAAAAAGCCTTAATAAGCTAATATTGCCTATTTTATTTCAAATTATCACCGAGGATATAAAAGTTAATATAACAGACAATAACCATAAGAGGATTCATTACGATGAATTCTCTTTTTGATTCCAATCAGCGGGTTTATAAACTTATGTCCAGGGAGGTGGTTTGATGAGGTCGTGGGTAGAGAACAAGCCCAGAATAAGAAATATCGTTATCATAGCAGTCACCACACTTGGGGTATATCTGAGCTTCCGCTTTATATTGCCTTTGATTCTGCCCTTTTTATTTGCCTATTTTTTTGCCTGGATCATCAGGCCTTCCACGGAATTCTTATACAAGAAGCTAAAGCTGCCCAGGATCATCGGCAGCGTTCTGTCCATAGCTGTTCTCCTGACGATCCTGGGAACAGGCCTTTATTATCTGTTCCATACCTTATTAAAGCAGGTAATTCAGTTGATTCGTAATATCCCCATCTATGCCAATGCTGTGGCTGATAAGTTAGATCATCTTTGTGCCTGCTGCGATAAAACCTTCGGTCTTAGCAAGGGGACCTTAAGGGGCATCATGGATGACAATCTGGAGCGAATGTTAGAGAAGCTTAAAACGAATATAATGCCGGGGATCACCCAGCGAACCATATCCCTTACCCTTTGGGTCATAGCGATTATAGGGATTTGCCTGATCGTCATCATCTCTGCTGTACTGATCGCCAAGGATCTTCCCGAGTTCAGACATAAGTACGGGGACAGCAATTTTTATAAGGATCTGCATAGAGTAACCAACAGACTGGCCGAGGCAGGGGTCGCCTATTTGAGGTCCCAGCTGATCATTATGGTCATCATAGCCTTTTTAAGTGTATTGGGTCTTACCATCTTAAGAAATGAGTATGCCCTTTTGGCAGGAGTGATTATAGCTCTGATGGATGCCCTGCCGATACTTGGAAGCGGACTTATCTATATTCCCTGGAGCATCCTTATGCTCTTCGACGGTAATATCTACGCGGCAGCCATACTGATCACTACCTTTTTAGTCTGCCAGGTCATACGGGAAATATTGGAGCCTAAACTGATCGGAAACTGTATAGGGATCAAGCCCCTATTTACCATCATCTCCATGTATATCGGGATTAAGCTATTCTCCATCGCAGGCTTTATCCTGGGTCCGGTCGGTTTGACCATCATCGTGGCCATCGTTAAGGTCTTGAATGAAAAGAGGGAGGAAGCTGATCCTCCCCCCATCATACCTCTGGAAGAGGAATAATACTACTTTATTATGTAAGAGCCCAAGCCTTCTATAATTTCGTCTTCAAAGAAGCTATATAAGAGCAAGGGAAGCAGCAGGAATATTACAATGGCTGCAAAGCCGAGAGTGTTTAGAGCGTCAGAGCTACTTAGTAAAACTGCGAGAGGAAATTTTTCTGCTGATTCCAATAATACCAGTGGCTCTGCAACCATATTCCACTGTTCAGTAAACACCAGCACCGAGGCACAGACAATTCCCGGTCTTATCAAGGGAACAATGATTCTTAAGAGAATTACAGATACTCTTGAGGTATCCAAACGGGCTGCTTCCAGAAATTCGAGGGGAATAGACCTTGTTATTTGCGTTAAAAGAAAAACAGAAAAGGGAGAAAATATTCCAGGTAAAATCATGGCATAAAAGGTATCATAGGTTCCCAGCTGTCGTGATATGATAAATTGCGGCAAAAGTGTCACTTGAAATGGCATCATCATAACGATGATGTAGACATAAAATAACATGTTTTTTCCATAAAAACGAACCTTGGCAAAAATATAAGCGGCTGGTACGGATACCAGAAGGGTTCCAAGCATAATGGAACCGGCAATCAGTACAGAACGCTGAAAGGCTTTCAGATAAAGCGGCTTCCATACAAAAAAATCTATATATCCATTGATGTGGAAGGTACCTCCGATTCTGAAATCAATGCCAAAGGAGCATAACAGGGTTATCATGATCGGAAGTAACATCACAGCCGCACAAGCAATCATTATGACAATAATAAAATAATTCACATACTTACGCTCTACCATATCTGTTCACTTGCCCTTTTCTCCATTATAAAAATAATGGCAACGATAAAATAAAGTACAATAAAAAACAGAATTGCAGCGGTTGAGATATTTTGATAATTTAATTTAGCAAAATGGTTATTGAGGTAATTCTGAAGCATATAAACACTCTGATCCGGATAGGAACCCCAGAGTAGATACGATTCCCGGTATATTTTCAGGGAGTTTACAAGAGAGAGAATTAAATCAAAAAAGAGGACAGGAGATATATTAGGCAAAGTTACAGACCAGGCAGTTCGAATTTTCCCTGCACCGTCCATCTGTGCCGCCTCCAGCATGTTTTTATCAATCCCTGTAAGGGCAGTTAAAATCAGCATGATATTCAAGCCAATATACTTCCATAGAAATATTAGCAGCAAAGAAGTAAAGGGATTGACATGGGAAAAATATGCCTGCCAGACCATTACAATCGTTGCGGATGGGAGTAAAACAGGGACAAAAAAGGCACTTTTTAACCAGAAGAAGCGGTACAAAAGCTGTATTATGATAAAGGAGATTACCAAAGAGAGTACCATAGTAAGAGGTACCGCAGTTACAGTGAAGAAGACGGTGTTTTTAATCGCCAGCCGAAAATATTCTGAAGTAAGTAGCTTCGAAAAGTTATCTATTCCGACCCAGTTCTTATTAATCACATTCTCAGTAAAGGCATAGGAAAAGGAATAAAAAAGGGGACAATATAGAAAATGCCAAACCCTGCAAGACTTGGCAGCAGAAGCAGAACTTCCTTTTTCTTTTTCATGAAGGCTGCACCTCTTTCGTACGGAATGTATTATATATGTATGTGAATCTCCCTACCAAATAGGTAAGTCACCTTGTCAGATGTTTGTCTTCAAGATAATTTTTTCCGGCTTCTATATTTGCTCACTGTTTATCCATGAAGGATCTGATAGAAGCTTTTTTGAGTATAACACAAAATATCTAGTCAAGGCATATTTACAATTTTATGAAGGACAACTCTTTCTCCATCTACTAGATCTTGATTCGTATTACAGATGAACAGGGCATTTAAGATAGGGGCCTTTTTTACTTCCGAATATCTGTCATCCGATTGTCCTAATATAAGCTCTATTTTCTTGGTATAATATGCGCTTTCTCCTGAATCGGATCGTTCTTCTATCAGAAATGCGTATGTTTTCCCATTCTCTTCAACTATAAAGCAAGAATTTACCAAAGCAGCCATAGTAATAGATCCATCCGGGAACAGATATGAAATAGGAGCCATTACCTCAACATGCGGTGAATAATAATCTCTTATGGCTTTACCAAGTAACGAAAAAAAAGTAACTGACAAAGTAAGTAAACAAAAGAATAGGAAAGTAATCTTTCTTCTCATAGCATTTCACCCTAACTTCTCAAAATAAGTATAATTCACTCTTTCATATATGATATCAGCCGCTTCTTCCGCGGAAATGCTTCCATCCTCAAATCCGGCTCGCAGGTTCTCATTGAGATAAACATTGAGTGCCAAATAATCAAAGGAAAATACCTTGGCGTTTTCATATATATAAGGTAAATCAGACAGATAGGAAAGCTCTGTCTCTGACCAGTCCTGATAGATATTATATTGGGTAAGGTCACTGCCAAGCAGGGTACATCTGTATATATTAATGTTATATATATTTTCTTTTCTTGTTAGAACCTCCAGGAATTTAGCGGCCATTTCCTTATTTACGGAAGCTTTATTTAAGAAAGTACATCCAAGCAGATAAAGGTAATTATGGCCTCTATATTCCGGGAGCAGTATGGTTCCATATACTGTATCATCAGGAATGGAGCTATGGGTGACGAAGGAATCAAAATACATATACAGATAAGTCAGCAAATGGTTTCTTGTATTAGCATTATCATATAAAACTCCCGCATCGCTGTATTTCTTTATGTTTTCCAGTAAAGCTGTCAGGGCATCCTTATCAAAATGATTTTGGTCGATGGCATCCTGTACGAACATATTGATGAATATCATAATATTTGAAGGACCAAAAACAGAGCTACCATGCTCACCGCTTTGTAGCATCCGATCGCACAGATGCCACAGCTGCTCCATGGTCCAGTGTTTACCGGGAAGGGTAAAACCGTATTGTTTTAGATCATCATTAATCGCTGCAGTGGAATATAACTGCAGATAGTAAGGAAGACCAAAAAACTGTCCCTTATGGCTCATCATACTTTGTACCCCGCTGTACATATTCGAAAAATTGCTGACAATACCATCATAACCGTCAAGGGGTTCATAAAGGCCATGACGAATAATGCTATCCAGAAAATTGTCCTGAGTCGGATCCTTTATAATAAAGACATCAAAATCGCTGTCAGCCGCCAAAAGCTTGGTACGAAGCTTATTCTTGTAGACTTCTTCCGGATATTCAATGATTTGTACCGCACATCCGTATTCAGCTTCAAACTGCTCTATTACCGGGTTGATATCCAAGTGAGCACCTACCATATCAGACAGAAGAATTCTCACAGGCTCTATATCTGATGACAAATCCACGATCATAAAGAAATTGTTCACATTGTCCCATAGAATTACATTATCACCGGTATAGAATAATCTTTTAATAAAAAAGGAGGCATAACCACTGTTTCCGTCTGTATCCAGAGAAGAAGTATCCAAGGTACTGAGTATGATTTCAAGGGAGGATTTTGTATCGTATTTCTTAATTTTTCCATTATCTATATAGTAAAAGCAGGCGCCTTCGGCATCATAACTGCAGACCTTGTTGCTTACATTCTGAAGGATATACTCCTCCATTACTTTCTCTTCCTTAAGATCAAAACGATACCCTTTAACGATCATGTTCAATATACTGACAGTTGCATAGGATGAAATCATAATGGTTTGATCATCTATAAAATTCAGGCCAAGGATTAAGGAATAGGAATCCTTACCCTTAAATCCCGGGCTAAGCTTAATTCCTTCCCCGGTGGATAAATTCAGCTGATATAGTTCGCTTTCGGAATAGCCTGCAGCATTTACAAAGAGGGAGGCAATGATAAGCGTATCCTTATTGATGATCATCCTGTCTGCCTCAAAAGGCTTAAAGGATAAGGGATAAGTGCTTATGACCTGTCCGCTTCGGTCGTACTTAATTACAGCATTCTCTACCTTGTTATAAGTATAAAGATAGTCCCGATCTGCACAGATGGCCATATTTCCGTCAGCCTCTGCAATCACAGACCTTTCGCCGGAAGGCAGATGATATCTGACAATACTGCCTTGACTTACCATATAAGCCGAATCTTCATATATAGTTACATCTAAGGTGTTGGTTCCTGCATCTGTATCGGTAGATATGATATTCTCTTCCAGATGAACCTTGGAATTCTTTGGATTCTTGGAGGTTTGACAGGCACTTAATAAAACAGTTATAAATATAACTGATATCAATAAGTTGAGTACTCTTCCATAAATTTGCATATCAAATCTCCTAAGAAATTTTACCGATAAGTGACCAAATCATACATATGTAATGTATAAGTACGGAACATTAAAAGCAAGAATAGCAGTAATAATCCAACTATGAATGATATATTGATATAATCCCGGACCGGATAAGTATACAGGTCTCCCTATATATGTAATTACAAAGTAAATTTATTACATAAGATGGGTTAAGTCAACTACTAATTGGTAAAATTATGAAATAAGGTTGGCTTTTATAATTGACTGGTATAGTATCTGTAGAGAGATATATAGATATATATAACCAAATCTTTGCTATACCATAGCTATACCATAGGAGATTATCCGCTTGACAAAGACAATATTCTGAATTAGAATAAAGTACATTATCAGGCGTAGATGAGGAATAGTAGAAAAGGAACGCATTACAGAGAGAGAAGCATGGGTGGGAGCTTCTTATGCAGTTGTTTTTGAACCGGCCTCTGAGCTTTGCATGAAGGTCATCAGACTCCAAATGCAACGTATTACCGGCGTTAACGGTTTGAGAGAGAGCTGACAGGTCAGCTAATTAGGGTGGTACCGCCGAGTCTTTCGGTCCCTTGCGGATAGAAGGGCTTTTTTTATTGCGAAAGACCGGAATATGCAGCTGCTTCAGGCACGGCATATTCATAGAGCTTCGCAGGAGCCAAGCTATCCAAGAATTCAGAAAGGAGAGATGATGATGGCGCAGGAAAAGAAATTAGTGGAGGCTATTACCTCCATGGAAGTGGATTTTGCACAATGGTACACGGATGTTGTGAAGAAGGCGGAATTGATTGAGTATTCCGGTGTCAAGGGCTGTATGATTTTGAGACCCAACGGTTATGCCATCTGGGAGAATATCCAGAGACAGCTGGATGCGGACTTTAAGGCAACCGGAGTGGAGAATGTTTATATGCCCATGTTCATACCGGAGAGCCTGTTGCAGAAGGAGAAGGATCATGTGGAGGGCTTTGCTCCTGAGGTGGCTTGGGTTACTCAGGGCGGATTGGAGCCCTTACAGGAGAGACTTTGTGTAAGACCTACCTCTGAGACCCTCTTCTGTGATTTCTACTCGAACATTATCCAGTCCTACCGGGATCTGCCTAAGCTTTATAACCAGTGGTGTTCGGTAGTCCGTTGGGAGAAGACAACGAGACCCTTCTTACGTTCCATGGAATTCTTATGGCAGGAAGGTCATACTGCCCATGCTACGGCGGAAGAGGCTGAGGAAAGAACGATTCAGATGTTGAATGTATATGCGGATTTCTGCGAAAGAGTCTTGGCAATCCCTATGATTAAGGGACGCAAGTCCGAGAAGGAGAAGTTTGCGGGAGCCCATGCAACCTATACCATCGAAGCCCTGATGCATGACGGTAAGGCATTACAGTCCGGCACCAGCCACAACTTCGGTGACGGCTTTGCACAGGCGTTCGGCATTCAGTATACAGATAGGAACAATACCTTACAGTATGTGCATCAGACCTCCTGGGGTATGTCTACGAGAATCATCGGAGCGATTATCATGGTACATGGCGACGACAGCGGATTGGTGCTTCCTCCCAGAATCGCACCGGTTCAGATCATGATCATTCCGATCAGCCAGAACAAGGAAGGAGTCCTGGAGAAGGCTTATGAGCTGAAGAACCGCTTAAGCTCCTTCAAGGTTAAGGTGGATGATTCCGAGAAGAGCCCCGGCTGGAAGTTCTCCGAACAGGAAATGCGCGGTATCCCCATCCGTATAGAGATCGGGCCTAAGGATATCGAGGCAGGCCAGGCAGTGATCGTGAGAAGGGATACCAGAGAGAAAATCGTGGTTGCTCTGAATGAGATTGAAAGCAAGGCAGCAGAGGTTCTGGAACGGATGCAGTCCGAGATGCTGGAGAGGGCAAGAGCTCACAGAGATTCCCATACCTATTATGCGACCACCATGGAGGAATTTGAGAAGACTGTCGCTGAGAAGCCCGGCTTCATCAAGGCCATGTGGTGTGAGGATGAGGCCTGTGAGGTAGCCATTAAGGAGAAGACCGGAGCCACCTCCCGCTGTATGCCCTTCGAGCAGGACCATATCGCAGATACCTGCGTATGCTGCGGCAAGCCGGCGAAGACCATGGCTTATTGGGGCAAGGCATACTAAGAAATTCATCTGTCCATTACAGGATACCGGCAGGAATAACAGCCAAGGGTGTCCTGTGATGGACATTTTCTTTCTCCTTCATAAGCAAAAAGATGGCTTTCTCAAAATGGGAAAGTATGTTATAATGGGCCTGTATGATTGGGAGGATACCTTAAGGATCGGACTGTCCCGGACCAAGCAAATTTCACTGGTGGGGCTGGTCTGTGTTAGATATGGGTTGGAAATGAGGGGATAGGATATGGAGTATCGGTTCAGACCGGCAGAGGCTTCAGAGTTGAAGGAGATTACAGAGCTTTATCTGGGTTCGATAAAGCATCTGGCAGAACTGGGAATAGAGCAATGGGACGAGATTTACCCGAATGAGACGGTTCTGGCCGGGGATATTAAGAATAGAGAGATGTATGTGCTGACAGACGGAAGCCGGATCTTATCCTGTGTTGTGATAAATGAAAACCAGGATGAGGAGTACCGAACCGGTTCCTGGAGCTACCGGGAGGGCCGGATCGCAGTGATTCATCGCCTGTGTGTGGATCATAGAGCTCAGGGCCGCGGCTTGGGTAATATAACCATGGGGTTTGCAGAGCGGCAGATCAAGGCTGCCGGATATTCCGCCATAAGGCTGGACGCTTTCACAGACAACTATATTTCCCGTAAGCTGTATGAGAAGCTTGGCTATACCTATACAGGTACGGTCACCTTCCGCAAGGGATTGTTCTATCTGATGGAGAAAAGCTGCGAGGCGATAAAGGACAGTGACGAAAGGCTTGGAGGTATGGCATGAGGATACAGATACCCGACAATGTGAATAAGCTGATACAGGTGTTGACGGAGAATGGCTATGAGGCCTATGCAGTCGGTGGCTGTGTACGGGATACGATACTGGGAAAGCAACCGGAGGACTGGGATATTACCACCTCCGCAAAGCCGCAGGAGGTAAAGAGGCTCTTTAAAAGGACGGTAGATACCGGCATCCAGCATGGTACGGTTACGGTTTTGATGGATAAGGAGCATTATGAGGTAACCACCTATCGCCTGGACGGAGAGTATGAGGACAACCGTCATCCCAAGGAGGTGCTGTTCACTTCAAGCTTAAGGGAGGATTTAAGACGAAGGGATTTTACCATCAATGCTATGGCCTATAATGACAGGGAGGGCCTGATTGACCTCTTTGACGGTATGAAGGACTTAGAAAACGGTCTGATTCGCTGTGTCGGCAGTGCGGTGGAACGGTTTGATGAGGATGCCTTAAGAATACTCCGGGCAGTCCGCTTCTCAGCCCAGCTGGGCTTTCGGATTGAGGAAGCTACGATGCAGGCAGTAAGGGATAAGGCAGAGCTCTTACGTAATATCAGTGCGGAACGTATCCGGACAGAGCTGAATAAGCTTTTGATTTCAGACCATCCGGACCGCTTAAGAATTCTTCATGAGGCGGGAATTACCGCAGTCATCCTTCCGGAGTTTGATACCATGATGGTAACCGATCAGAAGAATATCCATCATTCCTATACCGTAGGTGAGCACACGATCAGGGCGGTGACCACAGTGGCAGGGTCCCTAAATGAAAATCGTTTCCCCTTGCGGGAAAGGTCCATCCTACGCTGGACCATGCTGCTGCATGATGTGGAAAAGCCCGCTTCCAAGAACCTGGGCAAGGATGGGCAGGAGCATTTCTACGGACATCAGGAGCGGGGAGCTAAGACGGCTGACCGAATTCTGAACGAGCTGAAATTTGATAATGATACCAGAAATGCGGTGGTTCACCTGATTCGCTGGCATGATTACCGTTTTGTGCTGACGCCGGCCGGTATGCGTAAGGCGGCAGCGAAAATCGGCAAGGAGTATATGGAGCTGCTCTTTGAGGTGAACCGGGCAGATACCTCCGGTAAGAATCCCGACCATACGGCGGAAAAGTACCGGAGGCTGGAGACAGCCCGCAAACTTTATCAGAGGATCCTGGAAGAGGAGGAATGTGTCAGCTTAAAGGAGCTTAAGCTGAACGGAAATGATCTGATTCGCGAGGGCTTCCGTGCCGGAAGGGAGTTGGGACAGATTCTAAACCATCTCTTGGACAAGGTCATCGAGGAACCGAAGCTGAATGATCGGGATACCCTGCTGCAGCTGGCAAAGGAATGGAAGAACCGTTCGTAAGGGTGGCTTTATAATACAATAGAGATGCTTTCTAAGCCTTAGAGAATTCCTCAGGAATATTTCTAAGGCTCTTTTTATCATGATTTCAACTGACATATCATAATATTAGTAAGACGGGTTTCGTCATATGTCAGGGGGGATTGCCATGGAAGATAGAAGTCAGGAAGCATTAAAAAAATATCGTCTTAAGATATACAATATATATAGAGCCAGAGGCGCTTTTCTGCTGGAGACCGATTGTGGCCTGAAGCTCTTCAAATGCTTTGAGGGATCCAGAAACAGAGCCATATTTGAGAATAAAGTAAAGGAGCATCTGTTTCAAAACGGGTATTATAATACTGACCTTTTTATCAGAACCATGGAGGATGAGCTGATCTCCGAGGACAATGCCGGTTGCCAATATATCATGAAGCACTGGTTCTGGGGTGAGGAATGCAATATGAAGGAGCTTTCCCAGATCGAGATGGCTTCCGCCAATCTTGCCAGGCTGCATTGTATCCTGACGGATGTGGATTTTACCAAGGAACAGCTGGAGCATAATATCTGCGCGGACCTGACAGAAACCTTTGAGAAGAGAAATCGGGAATTAAAAAGAGTGAAGGCGTATATCCGGGATAAAAGACAGAAAAATGAATTTGAGATTGCCTATCTGAATTATTATGATGACTTTTATGAGCAGGGGCTGAAGGCTGCCGAACGTCTCGCCGGCTCTGCCTATGAGGAGCTGCTTGCGGAAGCGGTACAGCAGCGGAGGGTCTGCCATGGCAATTATACCTACCATAATATTATTATGCTGAAGAATAAGGCGGAGACCATATCCAAAACCTATCTTCCTCCGGGCTGGATCAATCGGACGCCCCTATCTGTTGCAGAGCTTTCCGGAACCTGCAGTCAGGCGATTGCCACCACAAATTTTGAGAAGTCCTATATCGGGCTTCAGATTGCAGATCTCTACCAGTTTGTCCGCAAGGTGATGGAGAAAAACGATTGGGATATTCTCTATGGCAGTAACATGATAGAGACCTATGACAGAATCCGGCCGATTTCCAAGAAGGAGCTGAATATCCTCTATGTGCTCCTCTTATATCCGGAAAAGTTCTGGAAGATCACGAATTTCTACTATAACGGGAAGAAGGCCTGGGTTTCGGGCAGGAATATTCAGAAGCTGAACAGCATCGGAGAACAGAATGTCAAGAAGGAGATGTTCTTAAGAAAACTGGAGGGCATCCTGTAAGGAGCTGATATCAGAAGCCTGTTTCCAAAGCTTTGCAGGAGGGGAGTGGCTACGGGGGATTGCTTAATATTTTAAGGTAAGCTATAATAGATAGGAAGACACGGACAAAGCTGCCAAGCAATTGAGGATACCTATTTATGAAGCAAGCGAAGAACAATAGAATCAACTGGATAGCAATTATCAGTATGCTGGCCGGATTAACCATCTTCTCCTTCATCCTGTTTCTTGCCCTTGCACAGGCTGCAAAGGTGACAAAGCCCTCGGGGAAAGCGAACCCGGTGAAGGCAGGCACGGAAGGAAAGAAAGCCATCGGGAAGACTCCCGAATATGACAGAGAGCTTCTGGCTGTGGTGAAGGAGCTGGATGCAGAAGGCAGGAGGGTTACCCTGTTTGATACGGGGAGTAAGGAAACTCTGGAGCTCTTCTATACAGGCGGAACGGATATTACCGATAAATTCGGTCAGGTAATTATCGCCGGTCAGATTCCTGTCGGAACCATGGTGGAGGCTCAATATATCGAAGAGAATCATAAGCTTGTCAAGCTGCAGGTCTCAACAAAGGCATGGGAATATCTCGGAGTGAGCAACCTGGAGATTAACAGGACCGACAAGATCATGAAAATCGGTAAGACGAAATATAAGTATCCGGAGGAGCTTATCGTACTAGATGAGGGGAAGCTTGTCAGTGTCAACAATCTTGCCGATCAGGACGTTCTGAATGTATGGGGCTATGATCAGACCATCTGGTCCATAACGGTGGCGAAGGGTCATGGAACCCTGATACTGACGGAAGAGGATGCATTTCTCGGCGGAAGCGTAACGGTCGGCTATGAAGCCATGCAGATCATCACAGAGGACCTGATACTGACCGTAAGAGAGGGAAACTATAATCTGACCGTTGAGAATGGCAAGTACAGCGGGACGATGAATGTAACGATACAACGGAATAAATTGACGGAGGTTTCCTTGAAGGACCTGGGACCGGCACCGGTGAAACGGGGCAAGGTTTCCTTTGATATTAAACCCTTTGGTGCTGACCTCTTTGTTGACGGTCAGCTGACCAGCTACGGTAATCCGGTGGAGCTTGACTACGGCAATCATGAGATTAAGGTATCCCTGGGAGGGTATATTACCTATGAGGGTACCCTTCGGTTGGGGGTTGCCGGTAAGATGATCAAGATCAGTCTTCCGGAAGAGAAGAGTACTGAGCCGCCTCTTGTAACCGAGACGAATGAAGAGACCGGGGAAGTGGAAGAGGAAACCGACGACGGTGACAGCGGAACGGTATATAATGAATGGAACTATCCGGGAGAAGACGATGGCTTTGAGGAGGACCCTGAGGAGGAGGATACGGACGAAGAGTATATCATAGATAAGAAACGTCAAATCTATGTACAATACCCGGAAGGGGCCTCGGTATATCTGAACGGGGACTATATGGGTGTGTCTCCGGGAAGCTTTGCGAAGGTAATCGGAAGCCATGTACTGACCTTTATCCGGGAGGGCTATGAAACGAAGAGCTATACGATCGATGTCATGGATGATGGCCTGGACATGTATCTAAGTCTTCCGGACCTGATTAAGATCAGCAGGTGATCTGCCGGAGTATTATGTCATATATACAATAATTGATAAGGATTTTATCATAATATAGAGCAAGACTAAGATTTGTGTCTATGAATTTTTACAACCTCTCTCTTTTCAAAATAGCCGGGGTAGGCTATAATAAATGTAAATTTATGGAAAAGAGAGGGGTTTTTATGGTTCAAGATTTATACAGTCAGGATATTTTAGTCTATATTTATGCCGGTCTCTGCGGTCTGGGTCTCCTGGTCCGCTTTATTCTGGAGCTGATACATATCCGTCTGATCCTGGGCTCGGACAAGCTGGGAGCAACGAAAAACAAGACCTTAAAGCACATGAAGATGAAATTTGAGACCTGCTATAAGCTTAAAATAGGTGTGAATAATGTGGATACCTTTGTGGATAAGAATATATTAAAGTATCGCTTTTGTGGACTTTTATTATCCACATGGGAAAATCTAAGTGGACAAGTTCTACTGCTGAACTTTCTGATCGTGCCCGTGAGCACGGTTTTCGGTGTTTTTTATGACTGTGGACAAGATGAGCTTATCTATGCTGGCGCTGTGGGTATTCTGACAGGCTCCGTATTAATCCTTGTGGATAAATTCATTAATCTGTCAGCCAAGAAAAGGGTAATCCATCTGAACCTGATGGATTATCTGGAAAACTTCTGTAAGGTAAGGCTGGAGCAGGAGGTCTTTCATCCGGAACTGCTGGAACAATACCGTAAAGAGTATTTTATGAATACTGAGGCAGGCAAACAGGTCAGTGCCGCGGCAGTACTAAGCAAGGATGACACAAAGACGGAAATCAACAGAAGGAGAGAGGCAAGAGCTCGAAAGGAAGAGGAGAAGAGAGCCTTACAGCAGAAAAGAGAGGAAGAGCAGAAAAGATTAGAGGAAGCCAGAAAGGAAGAGGAAAGAAGGAAGCTGGAGGAGAGAAAGAGGCTGGCGGCCAAGAGAAGGGAAGAGGAGCTCTTAAAGCTGGAGGAGGAAAGAGAGGCCTTAGAGCGCCGAAGAGCCGAGCTAAAGAAGAGGGCAGATGAGAAGCAGCTGAACAGGAAGAAGCAGCCTGAACCGGAGATGGCCTCGGATGACCTTCCGAAGAGCAAAGAAGAGCCTACAGCTTGGCAAAAGACAGAGAAGCCTAGCCAGGCGCAGACCGTGAAAGAGGAGATCCTCACTGCGGAAGAAGAAGTTGCTGCAGAGAAGGAGCCTACTCATATAGGGACTACGGCAGAGGAAGCTTCCACCTCCTCCACCGAAAAAAGCAAGTCCAAACCCATCACCACCAAAGAAGAAAAACTGATCGAAGACATCCTAAAAGAATTTTTTACATAAAACCAGAATATAAGCATTATAATAAGCAATGCAATAAACCATACCAAAACAAGCAGTACCCAATACAATGCTCTACTTGCATCCTATATGGGCCTCCTACTTTATAACATATAAATCATATTATATATTTATATACCTATATCCCGTCGTAAGGCAGCAGGGAGATCCGTAGGAAATCCCTGCTGCCTTACGACGTACACAGCCCAAATCCTTCCCGTTAGTCAATTTCCATGGTATTTTCTGTAGGAGATTACTGATTTTAGGCACAATCATGATTGAATAAAGAAGTGGTCTTTGCTAGAATATAAAGAAAAACAGGATAAAGGAGTATAAATATTATGGCAAATAAGGTTAGCTTTGATTATTCTGCAGCGGGAAAGTTCATCCAGCCTTCAGAGATAGAGATGAGTAAGAATGCAGCACTTGCAGCGAAGGACATGCTGGTGAATAAAAGCGGTGCCGGCAGTGATTATTTGGGTTGGATCGATCTCCCGATAGACTATGATAAAGAGGAATTTGACAGAATCCTAAAAGCGGCCGAGAGGATCAAGAGCGACTCTGAGGTGTTGCTGGTGATCGGTATCGGTGGCTCCTACCTGGGAGCAAGGGCTGCGATTGAGTTTTTAAGGCACAGCTTTTATAATTCCGTTTCCAAGGACCTCCGTAAGACGCCTGAGATTTATTTTGTTGGCAATAATATCAGCAGCATTTATATGAATCACCTGATTGAAGTAATCGGAGACAGGGACTTTTCCATTAATGTCATCAGCAAATCCGGAACGACGACCGAGCCGGCCATTGCCTTCCGTGTATTCAAGAAGCTGCTGAATGAGAAGTACGGCAGGAAGGAAGCTGCGAAAAGAATTTATGCTACGACGGATCAGGCTAAGGGAGCCCTTAAGAAGCTGGCAACAGAAGAGGGCTATGAAAGCTTTGTCGTACCTGATGACGTAGGTGGACGCTATTCCGTCCTGACAGCGGTAGGCTTGTTGCCAATCGCCGTAAGCGGAGCAGATATCACGAAGCTGATGGAGGGAGCGGCCAGCATGCGTAAGTATTGTCTGGAGAACCCTTATGAGCAAAATGATTCCTTACAATATGCGGCTGTTCGCAACATCCTTCTGAAGAAGGGCAAGAGCATCGAGATTATGGTGAATTATGAGCCCTACCTGCATTTTGTATCGGAGTGGTGGAAGCAGCTCTTCGGTGAGAGTGAGGGCAAGGACCAGAAGGGTATCTATCCGGCATCGGTTGATTTTACAACAGATCTGCATTCTATGGGTCAATTCATCCAAGATGGTCAGAGAACCCTCTTTGAGACCGTGGTGAATGTGGACCGGTCTTCCTCGGAAATCATTCTGGAGGAGGAAGAGGTAGACCTAGATGGGCTGAATTATCTGGCCGGTAAGAGTGTAGACTTCATCAATAAGAATGCCATGAAGGGAACGCTGCTCGCTCATACGGATGGCAATGTTCCGAATTTGATGGTTACCCTGCCGGAGAGAAATGAATTTTATCTGGGTGAGCTCTTTTATTTCTTCGAGTTTGCCTGTGGTGTCAGCGGATATATGCTGGGGGTAAATCCCTTCGATCAGCCCGGGGTGGAAAGCTATAAGAAGAACATGTTTGCTCTGCTCGGGAAGCCGGGATTCGAAGCCCAGAGAGAAGAATTATTGAAGAGACTATAAGGATTTCTTAAGACAGCAGATCTGATTCCTGCAAGGGGAGCATATCTGCTGTCACATTAGAAACCCAGAAGAGTATAATATATGGAACGATATTTTTGGCAGCTGGCAGTAACGGGACGGGATACATATCTTTGATCATTCGCAACCGAATCCCTCTTACCTCATACTGAGTAGGAACAGATTACTGCCATGATACCTTACCAGAATAATTCGGCTGCTTAACATAGATATGACAGACCGCCCCTTTATGAAGATAGAGGGGCGGTTTTGTGCGGGGCCCAATTTTGCGTTGGGGTGGGTTGTTCTGGGAACGGGGCATGGTTGGGGCGGGTTGTTCTAGAAACGGGTCATGGTTGGGGCGGGTTGTTCTAGAAACTGGACATGGTTGAGGTGGGTTGTTCTAGAAACGGGACATGGTTGGGGTGGGTTGTTCTAGAAACGGGACATGGTTGGGGCGGTATTTCGCTTTCCGGATAAGGGTATGCGTAACACTAAGTACGTGTTACTGCATACCCTTATAGTCAAGCTTAATACCACCCCAACCATGCCCCTGTCTTATGAAGATTTATCAGACCTACTTAATAAACGCTAATCGGACCTGCTTTATGAGGGCGACCGGATATTATAAACACTTGTCAGGCATACTTTTATAAACCTGCTTTAGAGGGCTAAATAGGCCTGCTTTATGAGGGCTTATCAGGGCTTAATAGTATGCACTTACATGGCCCCGTATAGAGGATGTGTTAGGTGCATTTATGCTACATGACGGCAATGTATTTATACATTAAGATGAAGTGGCAGAGGCTGCCTCCCATGACAAAGAGATGGAAGATCTCATGGGAGCCGAAGTATTTATGCCGGCTGTTGAAGAGGGGAAGCTTCAGAGCATAAATGACTCCGCCGATGGTATAAATGATGCCTCCTGCCATAAGCCAATAAAAGGCAGCGGGGGGCAGGGAGTTGATGATCTGTGTAAAGGCCAGTACGCAGGTCCAGCCCATCGCTATATAAACAACCGAGGAAAACCATTTGGGGCAGTTCACCCAGAAGCCGGTTACGAGGATCCCTATGATAGCCAGGCTCCAGATCAGGGCCAGAAGCAGGAAGCCGGTGGTATTCCCTAAGGCGATGATGCAGATTGGGGTGTAGGTTCCTGCAATCAGTACGTAAATCATCATGTGATCGAATTTTTTGAGCCTTCGGTTTATCTTTGCGGATATGTTAAAGGTATGGTAGACAGTACTTGCTACATACAATAAAATCATACTGAGGATAAAGATTCCCAGAGAAAGCGTGTGGATATATCCCGGATTGGCTGCCGCCTTCAGCAGAAGCGGGGTTGAGGCAAATACAGCCATGAGACATCCTATCAGATGGGTTACGGCACTGCCGGGGTCTTTTGCTTTTACGTTTTTAAGTGTCATTGTAATCAGCTCCTTTATTCATATTCTATCCATAGCCTTGCCCGTGTCATTGTTTAGTATACATCGTGCGATATAGATATCATGTGATGTAGTATTTAATACTACATAGTGTATAGCCATATACTACAACATATCGCATACAAATGCAATCACAAAATATTATATTTCAAAAAAATCGTAACTATGGTATACTATGCCTGATGGCATACGGAAATTTAGAGCAAATAAGTTGGGATAAAATGGTGGAAGAACTTGGGACTGGAGGTTCTTTTTGTATGGAACTGAACATTGGTGAGATTGTAAAACTGAAGAAGCCGCATCCCTGCGGAAGCAGTGAATGGGAGATATTAAGGGTGGGAATGGACTTCCGCCTGAAATGTCTTGGCTGTGGGCATCAGATTATGATTCCCAGAAAACAAGTGGAGAAAAGCATTAAGCAGGTAAGGAAGCCGGACCAGCCCTAGGCTGTTATGTAAGCCGGACCGGCCCTGGGCTGCTGTGAAAGCCGGACCGGCAGCCCTAGGCTGCTCATGGAAGCCGGAGTTGCCCTAAGCCGTTATGAAAAATGGGCTGGACCTAAGCTGTTATGTATGCCGGGACAAGCTTATTCTATCCGGCTGAAGGCCGGTAGAAGCTTTTGATAGAAAGGAAAGACAATGGATTACATTTTAATGGACCTGGATGGTACAATTACGAATCCGAAGCAGGGTATTACCAAGTCTGTTCAATATGCCCTGAAGGCTTTGGGTATAGAGGTTGAGGATCTGGATACCCTGACGAAGCATATCGGACCACCGCTGAAGGAGGGCTTCCTGGAGTATTACGGCTTCAGTGAGGAGGAAGCGGACAGAGCAGTGGAGAAGTACCGTGAATACTATATGATCCACGGTATTTTTGATAATGAGCTTTATGAAGGAATGGACCGGCTCCTATCCGGCTGGAAGACAGCAGGAAAAAGCATTATTGTAGCAACCTCAAAGCCGGAGCCTTTGGCAAGAAGGATCCTGGAGTATTTTGGCTTGGAGGGTTACTTTACCGATATATGCGGAGCTACCTTTGACGAGCAGCGATCCCGGAAGGGAGAGGTGATCCGTTATGCTCTGGAGAAGAACGGAATCAGTGATCTTCAAAGGGTTGTAATGGTGGGAGACCGAAAATATGATACTGAGGGGGCAAAGGAGGTCGGTATCACAGCCATTGGTGTCCTTTATGGCTTCGGAAGCAGAGAGGAGCATATGGAAGCCGGTACGGACCTGCTGGCAGAAACTGTGGAAGAGCTGTACAGATTAGTACTGGAACGATAGAGTCCTTATATCAAAGTTAGGAGATTGATTTGTTGTTGTCTTTTTGGCAGAAATGGAGATGGAAATGAAGATTTATGATATTACTCAGGAGCTTTTTGGGGGGAGAGTATATCCCGGTGATCCTGCGCCTTCATATGAAAGATGTTCAAGATATCGGAAGGTGCTCCCTGTAATTTGACCAGGCTGACCCTTAGTGCCCATAATGCTACGCATCTGGATGCACCTTATCATTTTATTGATGAGGGCAAGACAATCGAGCAGCTGGACCTGCATCGTTGCATCGGACCCTGTCGGGTAGTGGACCCGTCCCATCTGTCTATGGATGAACTGGAGACTTTCCTCTCGGCCTGTAAGAGAATCCTGTTCAAGGGGGATACGGTAATCACCATGGAGCTGGCCCAGCTTTTTAATCGGCATCAGCTTCTGTTGATCGGTGTGGAAGGCCAGAGTGTCGGACCGGAGGATGCACCGATGGCTGTTCATCTGGAGCTTCTGCGGGAAGAAGTGGTATTGCTGGAAGGGCTGGTACTGTCAGAGGTTCCGGAAGGAGCGTATTTTCTTTCTGCTGCACCGCTTAAGCTTGGGGGTAGCGATGGTGCTCCCTGCAGGGCTGTTCTTCTGTCCTTCGACGAAACTGATACTTGTAATTACTAATCGAAAAATGTATACTTATGGAGGAGAAGCCTCATAAGGATAGGGGGAGAAGGAGATGGAAGCGGAAGCGATCAGAATTAGAACGGATCAGGCAGAGCCCGGAATGATAATTGCTTCGGATATATATACATCAAGCGACCAGCTGGTTCTCACAAAGGGAACAAGGCTGGATGAACGCATGATTACCCGACTTAGGTTTTACAATATATATGGACTTTTTGTATATAAAAAAGAGGACAGAGAGGAAGTCCATAAGGAAGAGTCCTACATAGACATGATACGAAGCACTCCGGAATTCAAGAGATTCAACCGGGCCTACGTAGAATCTGTTACGAATGTCGAACAGAGCTTCCGAAGCATCCTGAATCGCACCAGTGATGTTGAGGTGGATCTGGATTCCCTCCTTGCCGATACGGATAAAATCCTGCATGAAGGACGAAATGGAGCACACATTTTCGAGATGCTTCATGGTATCCGTGACTATGATGATATGACCTATGTCCACTCCCTGAATGTATCCCTGATTTGCAGTATCTTTGGAGCATGGCTGAAGCTTCCAAGAGAGGAAATCCGCATTCTTACTCTGAGCGGACTTCTTCATGATATCGGAAAGATGCTGGTTCCCAGGGATATTCTGACGAAAGCGGATAAGCTTTCTGCCGATGAGTTTAGTGCGATTAAGATGCATACGATCAAGGGATATCAGGCCCTGAAGGATTATCCGTTAGACATCCGCATCAAATATGTGGCCCTCATGCATCATGAGAGGTGTGACGGCACCGGATATCCAAATGGCTTCAAATCCGAGCAGATTGAAGAATTCTCCAAGATCGTTGCAATCGCTGACGTTTATGACGCTATGACCTCGAACCGGCGATACCGGAAAGCCATCTGTCCCTTTGATGTGGTGGAGAACTTTGAACGGGATGGCTTTCTCAAATATGATCCGGGTTATCTATTGGTTTTCATGGAACGGATTGTCCAATCCTACCTGCATAACACCGTACGCTTAAGTGACGGACGGGAGGGTGAGGTGGTCATGATTAATAAGCTGACCCTATCAAAACCGGTGGTTCGAATCGGTACAGATTTTATTGATCTGTCCAAGGAACATAGGTTGTCCATCGACAGTATTTTATAATGGAATAGAAAGCTCACTATAACACAGGAGGAACCGGTTTCGGTTCCTCCTGTTACTTGAAGCAGATTATACGAAGATATATTGTACCAGCGCCATATAGAGCAGGGAACCGCAGCCAATGCTAAGCAGCGTGTTCTTCCTCCAGAGATGAAGAACTACGATGACTGCGATGCTGATCAGCTCCGGAAGCCCATGGGCTCCTGCGGTGAAGGAGATGTCCTTCAGACAATAGACCACCAGCATACCGATCACCGTATAGGGAAGAACATCAGCCAGATACCTTATGTACTTTGGGATCCTTCTCTTCTCCGGAAACAGGAGGAAGGGTAAGGCCCGGGTGATCACAGTTCCCAGGATAATCAGGCCGAAGAAGAGGAATAACTGTGCCGTAGAATAACCCATCAGCTTCTCCTCCCTTCCAGAGGCCGTTTCAGTATAGTCAGGCCCAGCAGAATAAACAGCATGGTGGGCAGGATGAAGTTGGCTGCACCGAAAATCAGTCTGCATAGAATGGCTCCGGTGACTCCGAGGAGGGCAGGCAGATGGTTCTGGGCCGTCTTCCATTGATCGAGAAAGATTACCACAAAGAGGGCTGTCAGAACGAACTCAATTCCCTTGGTATTAAATTGGATCATGCTTCCCAGGATACCTCCGAGCATGGAGCCCATAATCCAGTAAAGCTGATTTAGGGCGGACAGGAAGAAAAAGAACCACTTGCGGTCTACACCCTCCGGAGCCTTTGCACTGCATACCAGGGAGAAGGTTTCATCCGTCAGGGAGAAAATCAGGTAGGGCTTTAACCTGCCTAAGCCCCGGTAATTCTCCAGCATGGAGAGGCCATAAAACAGATGCCTGGCATTCACCATCAGGGTCATGAGGAGAGCGTTTAGCGGATGGAAGCCCGCTGATAACAAGGCTACAGCAAAAAACTGCATGGAACCGGCATAGATGAAGCCGGAAGTAAAGAGTATCCAGAGTAAGGAAAAGCCCTTACTGTCCATCAGGATACCATAGGCGGAACCGAGGACAATAAAGCCGGTAAAAACCGGTATGGTATGAGGAAGAGCAGCCCTGAGGGCTGCTTTTTGTGTGGTCATCATAAGTACTCCTTTGTACTGGTAGATTGCTGTATGCTACTTGGAGGGGATGTCAGCAGAGCCCACATGAATGGGCTGAAAATCTGCGCTGTCCGTACATAAAAAGCCCGAAAACTGCTCGATAATCTGTTCAAAGATGCCCTTTACCCGGTCCAGATCCTCGGCAGCCGGATTAAGGCAGAAAATCGTTTTGATTCCGCGGTTCTTAACGAAGGCAAGGTCGGAGGGATCCTTAAAGTCAACCTCAAGAGGCTCAAAGTCAACGATATTCCGGTTGGAAAGCTCCAGCTCCAATACATTCATTTCAGGCCATAGCTCTATTCTCAGATCCCTTTGCTTCTGAAGCAGACCGGCGATATCCTTCGCATTCACCACAGAGGCAGTCATATACAAGAGGTCCAGGTATTCCTTCGCCGGCTTGGATGGGGGTTGCATCTTCTTTTTCTCTGACAATCGAATCATCCTTTCTTTGCAGGTCCGGGAACCTTCCTAACCGTCCGCATCCTGAAGTAAGGCTTCATTCAGGAGCTGATAAGGATATTGGGTGCCACAGGTCTTGCATTCAATATAGTTTCGTGAAGAGGTCTGTTCCCGCTTATCATACAGATAAGACAAAAACTCCTCCGTATTCTGTAATCCGGGCATATCAGCATCCACAACATATGAGTAGACATAGCTGGCTTCATGCCGTAAAACCAAGTTCCTTCCTTTGCATATGGGACACATATAAACTCTTTTTTCCATGAAGCAGATCCTCCTATTTGATCGTTAGGATGATTCCTTGTTCAGTCATACTAATTAGAATCAGCCCATGGTTGAGTTTATCCCAAATTGGTTATTTTATCCCGGATTCTTTTAAGCTTCATTATACTGAATTTATTTTCATATTACAATGCACAAAGCGGATATTCATCGTATTTTATCGGGAATAAGAGCAGAAACTAAGAATACGGAGGTGATAGAATGGATTTGAATTATTACGGACAAAACCCGCTGCAGACACCGCTTGTCATGAATTCTCTGATACCGGGCATCTTTCCTACGATTGCTGACAGGGATAATTATCTGTCCTCCTTTGATTCTGATACAAGGGATTATATATTAAAAAATACGGATGATTTCAGATCAATCAGTGATATTGAGAGATGTGTGGAACGAATGAGGCAAACAAGATAACCCAAAAAAGACAGATCCCGTGAGCTTCTCCTGGGATCTGTCATAATAAAGGTGATGGCGTTGAAAAAATACAGCTATGTACCGGGTCGGATTGAAGCAAGGACCTGTGATTTTATGCAGGCTGGAGGCGGGTAAATCACAAAGGAATCAGGAGGGGTGCTTCGCCTTAGCGATTTCTTCTGGGATAGATGGCAGGCATCCCGGTGGAGATTGCCACCATCAGCTCTGCCATGGCTGCGGTTGATTTCTGCATGCCCTCATGAAGCCATTTCTGTATCACACCGACACATCCGGAGATGGTAAAGGAGTTCAGGTACTCGGCATCCTCCTTTGAGATACCTGTCCCATTGGTCAGATCCCGGACATTCTTATCATATATCAGCATCATGACCCTCTTCTGGAAATTAAAGTCTCCCCGCTCGCTAAGCAGCAGCTTACAAAGCTGGGCATTCTCCTTAATATACTCCAAAATTTTCCCGACAATCTCCACGATGTTTATATCGGTCTTATTCTGCATATAATCTGCAAGGTAAGCACTTACATTATCAATCAGCTCATTTTCTATTTTACGAAGCAGATCATAGGGATCGGTATAATGGGCATAAAAGGTGGCCCGGTTAATGTCGGCATCCTCACAGATTTCCTTGACCGTAATCTGAGAGATATTCTTCCTTTCCAGGAGCTTGATGAAGCTTTCCTTCAGGACCATCTTCGTATAGCGGACACGGCGGTCATTCTTTTCACTTTTCATTGGAAGGCCCTCCTGCTTTTTTTGTTGAATATACAACAGATTATTTTTATCTGTTTAACAACATACATATGCTAAATATCTGTCTGTTGACTTGCTAGCTTGATGTTATTATATAATATAAGTGAAATATATTCAACATTATGTTTAGCATAATCAGGAGGCAAAAAAGTGAATGGCTTTACTCATGTGGTAACCAAATACAGAAAAAGCGTTGTAATAGTCTTCTCGGTTCTGACTGTCCTTAGCCTTGTTTTATCCCTGCTGGTAACCGTGAACTATAATCTGGTGGATTATTTGCCCAAGGCTGCACAGTCTACGAATGCGATTCGGATCATGGAAGAGGAGTTTGGCGGCAAGCTGCCGAACGCCAGGGCCATGATTGCGGATATCAGTGTAGCGGAGGCCTTGGAGTACAAAGAGAAGCTGGCAGAGACGGAGGGAGTAGCTTCAGTGACCTGGCTGGACGAAATGGTCGGTATGGAGACCTTAAGTGCCACTCCTCTTGAGTTCCTTGATCCTACTCTGCTGAAGGCCTACTACCATGACCGCAATGCGCTCTTTCTACTGGTCATAGAAGACGGCAGGGAAGAAAGTACGGTAGCTTCCATCCGGGAGGTGATCGGGGACAGGAATGCAGTTGCGGGGCATGCGGTCGACACGGCCATGTCCCAGGAGATGTCAACCTCTGAGGTAAGGAATGCCATGGTGATCCTGGTTCCGGTGATTATCCTGATTCTGCTTCTGGCTACAGCCTCCTGGATGGAACCTCTGCTGTATCTGCTCACCATTGGCATAGCGGTTATCATGAATATGGGTACCAATGCCTTCGTTCCCCAGATCTCCTTTATCACTCAGACCGTAAGCCCGGTGCTTCAGCTGGCAGTATCCCTGGACTATGCGATTTTTCTCCTCCACAGCTTCCGTGAGCTAAGTACGGACCATAAGCCGGTGGAAGCGATGAGGCTTGCAATGAAAAATGCGATCTTAGCCGTATCAGCCAGTGCTGCAACAACAGTGATCGGTTTTCTGGCCTTAATCGCCATGCGCTTCGGAATTGGATCAGATATGGGCTTTAACCTGGTGAAGGGTATTCTCTTTAGCTTTATATCGGTTATGGTGTTTTTACCGGCCCTTACTCTACTTTGTTACAGATTGATAGAGAAATATAAACACAGAAGACTTCTTCCGGGCTTTCAGAGGGCTGGACGTTTTCTGATGAAGGTCAGAATACCCTTTCTTCTTCTTGCTGTCATCTTGGTTGTTCCATGTTTCCTGGCCCAGGCCAAAAGTGGCTTCCTATATGGCTTAGGCAGCATAACCAAAGCCTCGCAGGCCGGGGAGGATGCTGCCCGGATAGAAGAGGTCTTTGGTAAGGAGAATACCCTGGCGTTGCTGATCCCGAAGGGGGCTCCGGGCAAGGAAACCGCTCTCTGTGATGCTTTGACAGGGCTGCCGCAAATCAGCGGGGTTACAGCTTATGTGACCGCAGTAGGTGCTGAGCTTCCCCCGGAATATGTACCGGAGGAGGCAGTCAGTCAGTTCTACTCAGAACATTACGCAAGAATTGTGATTGCGACTTCCATGGAGGAAGAAGGAGATGAAGCCTTTCAGACGGTGGAAGCTATCCTGGATACAGCCGGACGGTACTATGACAGCTACTATCTGGCCGGCCAAAGTGCAACCTTATATGATATGAGAAATGTGATTGACAGGGATACGAGTATCGTGAACCTGGTAGCAATCGCCGGCATCTTCCTGGTGCTTTTTATATCCTTCCGGTCCCTGTCGCTTCCCCTTTTCCTGGTATTTACCATTGAGACTGCGATATGGATTAATTTGTCCTTTGCCTATTTTGGTGATAGGCCCCTTAATTTTATCGGATATCTGGTTATCAGTACGGTTCAGCTGGGTGCTACGGTAGACTATGCCATTCTGCTGACGAACCGTTACTTACAGCATAGAAGGGAGCTGCCGAAAAAGGAAGCCATGTTAACAGCCCTTGGGAGCAATCTGGAGGCCCTGCTGATTTCGGCTGCTACCCTGTCCCTGGCAGGCTTTATTCTGGCAGCCACCTCGACGAACCCGATTATCTCCGAGCTGGGAGTTCTTCTGGGAAGGGGTACCGGCTTCTCCTTCCTCATGGTAGTATGCGTGCTTCCCGCCTTGCTCTTAACCTTTGACAGGGTGATCCGGAAGACGACCTTAAGCCATGGCTTCCATGTCGGGCATTCTAAACATAATAAGAGATAAGCTTGTCGTTTCTCATAATATAGTTGAAAAATCAGCATCATGAAGGGAGGAATATACTTTGATAAAAACAGCAAATCGCTTCCTTAAGACCATCACAGCCATAACCGCTGTCATAACCCTCTTGCTCCCCGTAGGAACCGTAACAGCTAAAGCTGCACCATCCCCCAAGGAGGAGGTGGTTTATGGACTGCTAAGCTATGACGGTAGTGTTAAAAGCATCTATGTGGTGAATATCCTGGAGGGAAAGGAAATAAGGGATTACGGCAGCTATAGCGAGATACGGAATATGGCCTCTACGGAGCCCTTGTCCAGAGAAGAAGACCTGATACAGGGGACAACGACGGCTGATAAGCTCTACTATCAAGGGACCCTGGAGACCAAGGAGCTGCCCTGGGATATCTCCGTCAGGTATTTCTTAGACGGAACAGAGCTTACCGGGCCGGAGTTGGCCGGGAAAAGCGGGGAGTTTCAGCTTGAGCTATCAATCAAAGAAAATAAAGGGAGTAATCCTAGCTTCTATGACAATTATGCCTTACAGGTCTCAATTACCCTGGATACAAAGCTCTGCGAGAACATCAGGGCTGAGGGGGCGACCCTAGGGTTGGCCGGCAGGAACAAGCAGCTGAACTTTACGGTTCTTCCCGGTCAGGGAGCAGAGCTTCAGGTTTCTGCCGATGTAAGGGACTTTAAGCTGGAACCGGTCAGTATCAATGCGATCCGCTTAAACCTTGGACTTGAGGTGGATGAGCCTCAGTTAACAGAACAGATCTCCCGGCTGGCAGATGCCCTGAAGGAGCTTGACTCCGGTGCAGGGGAGCTGTTATCCGGCGTAAAGGAGCTGTCTGAGGGCATGACCGCCTATGTGGAGGGCTTGAAGGAATTTAAGAATGGGCTTTCGGAGCTGGATACCGGGATGGGAGCCTTGGAGGAAGGGGCTGCGGCCTTAAGCTCCGGTCTTAGGGAGCTTACCAAACAGAATCCGGCCCTGGTGGGTGGAGCTATGTCCATAAGGCAGGCGGCCTTCGATGGGGTGAATGCCCAGCTGGCTACCATGGGCTTAGGACTCCCTGCCCTGACGCCGCAGAACTACGGACAGCTTCTGTCCGCTATCCCGGACCTGGCTGCTGTCAAAGCCCAGTTGGATGGAGTAATAGAGTTTACCGAAGGATTAAAGGCTTATACGGAGGCAGTCTCCCAGTTGGAGACAGGTGCCACGAATTTAGAGGATGGGGTCACAGAGCTGAAAGCTGCTACAGGGATGCTTGCTTCTTCAGCCAAGGAGCTTTATGATGCTGCTGTCACCCTGAATACTGCCATGGCTAAGCTGCGGGACGGTCTGGCAGCCTATAAGGAAGGAACTGCGAAGCTGCAGGAAGGAAGCACCGGCTTTGATACAGAGCTAGAGAATCAGATTCAGGGAATACTGAATCGAATCTCCGGCAATTCTTCCCAGGTTAAGTCCTTTGTTTCGGAAAAGAACACAGAGGTATCGACGGTTCAATTTGTCATGAAAACGGAAGCCATTCAAGCGGCAGAGCCTGTTATTGTGGCTGAAAAGCCTAAAAAATTAAACTTCTGGCAAAGGCTATTGAGACTTTTCGGATTATACTAGGATAGAATTGTTAAGTGTTACATCTGTCATATGGATACCCTAGGGCTGTTTTACTATAACCATGTAGATACAAGAGGGAGCCTCTTGTTTATCAACTGATAGTGAAACAGCCCTTCAGTCTATTTTTCTATTGCATTTTTTTGATACTGGTGTTATATTTGTAATATAACAGATAGAAATAGCGTCATAAATTCTTATGATCTGAAAGTAACGTTCAAAGGAGGAACGATGATGAATATCAGTAAATTTACACAGAACTCCCTGCTGGCTGTGCAAAACTGTGAGAAGCTGGCATTTGAATACGGACATCAGGAAATTGATGTGGAGCACCTGCTTTATAGTCTGCTCACCCTGGAGAACAGTCTGATTAAGAAGCTCTTTGATAAGATGGAGAAGAATACGGAGGTGTTTTTGGCCCAGGTCAAGGGCTTACTTCGTAAGAGACCCAAGGTCAGCGGCGGACAGGTCTATATAAGCAATGACCTGAACAGGCTGCTGATCAATGCGGAAGATGAGGCTAAGCAGATGGGAGATGCCTATGTGTCTGTGGAGCATCTCTTCTTAAGCATGCTAAAAAATCCCGGCAAGAATGTGATGCCCCTGTTTACTGACTTCGGAATTAACAGAGAGCTCTTTTTACAGGCACTGCAGTCTGTCAGAGGAAACCAGAGGGTGACCGGTGATAACCCTGAGATGACCTATGATACTCTGGAGAAGTATGGCTATGACCTGGTAGCCCGGGCCAAGGATCAGAAGCTGGATCCTGTCATCGGACGGGACTCAGAGATTCGTAACGTGATTCGAATTCTGTCCCGTAAGACCAAGAATAATCCGGTTCTGATCGGAGAACCCGGTGTGGGTAAAACGGCCGTGGTAGAGGGATTGGCCCAAAGAATCGTCAAGGGGGATGTTCCCCAATCTCTGAAGGACAAGAAGCTGTTTGCCCTGGATATGGGAGCTTTGGTGGCCGGGGCCAAGTACCGGGGAGAATTCGAGGAACGGCTGAAGGCTGTTCTGGAAGAGGTAAAGAAAAGTGAGGGGGAGATCATTCTCTTCATTGATGAGCTCCATACCATCGTCGGAGCAGGAAAAACCGAGGGCTCCATGGATGCAGGTAATATGCTGAAGCCCATGTTGGCCAGGGGTGAGCTCCACTGTATCGGAGCCACTACCTTGGATGAATACCGGAAATATATCGAGAAGGATGCGGCTCTGGAGCGGAGATTCCAGCCGGTGCTGGTGGAGGAGCCCAGTGTGGAGGATACCATCTCGATCTTAAGAGGGCTTAAGGAGCGGTATGAGGTCTTCCATGGGGTTAAAATCTCGGACAGTGCCCTGGTCAGCGCTGCCACCTTAGCGAACCGTTATATCTCAGACCGTTTCCTTCCGGATAAGGCGATTGATCTGGTGGATGAAGCCTGTGCCCTGATTAAGACGGAACTGGACTCCATGCCTACGGAGCTGGACGATAGGCAGCGGCGGATCATACAGATGGAGATTGAAGAGGCTGCTCTGAAGAAGGAGCAGGACCGGCTTAGCATGGAGCGTCTGGCAGAGCTTCAGAGAGAGCTGGCAGAGCTTAGGGAGGCCTTTGCCGGAGCAAAAGCCAGATGGGATCATGAGAAGGCCTACATTGAGAAGGTCCATAAGCTTAGAGAAGCTTTGGAAGCCCTCAATCATAAGATTGAACTGGCGGAGCGCAATTATGACCTGAACAAAGCGGCCGAGCTAAAGTACGGCAGACTGCCCGAGCTGCAGAAGCAGCTGCAGGAAGAGGAGGACAGACTGAAGAAGGAAGAGACCCTGCTGGTTCATGAGAATGTCAGTGAGGAGGAGATAGCGAAGATAATCTCCAGGTGGACAGGAATTCCTGTGACCAAGCTCACAGAGAGTGAACGGAACAAGACCCTTCACCTAAGTGATGAGCTTCGGAAGAGAGTTGTAGGACAGGAGGAGGCAGTGGAAAAGATATCTGATGCTATCCTAAGATCAAAGGCAGGCATTAAGGATCCGAAGAAGCCGATCGGTTCCTTCCTCTTTCTCGGTCCGACCGGTGTAGGTAAAACTGAGCTGGCGAAGGCCTTGGCAGCGAGCCTCTTTGATAATGAGCAGAACATGGTCCGTATTGATATGAGCGAATACATGGAGAAGCACTCGGTAGCAAGACTGATCGGTGCACCTCCGGGATATGTGGGCTATGAGGAGGGAGGCCAGCTGACTGAGGCGGTCAGAAGGAAGCCTTATGCAGTGCTTCTCTTTGATGAGGTGGAGAAGGCCCATCCCGATGTATTCAATGTCCTCCTGCAGGTATTGGACGACGGCAGAATCACAGACTCCCAGGGAAGAACCGTGGACTTTAAGAATACAATCATTATCCTCACCTCTAATCTGGGTTCCCGTTATCTGCTGGAAGGGGTATCCGAGGACGGAGCCATAAGCCCGGCTTGTGAGAGACAGGTGATGCAGGAGTTAAGAGCAGCCTTCCGACCGGAGTTCTTGAACCGGTTGGATGAGATTATTCTATTTAAGCCCTTAAGCCGAAGCAGTATTAACCGTATCGTGGACCTGATGGTGGCAGACCTTAATCAGCGGCTGGCGGACAGAGAAATCAGCATCCGATTGAGTGAGGGAGCCAGAGACTATATCGTAGCCGGTGCTTATGATCCGGTCTATGGAGCCAGACCTCTGAAACGCTTCCTGCAAAAGCATGTGGAAACCTTAAGTGCGAGACTGATTCTGGGTGATCGGGTCGAACCCGGGGATACCATTCTGATCGAGGAAGGAAGGACAGGACTGGAAGCAAGGGTAAGCCGGTGATGATTATAGACTTCTTCATGGGAGAGGAAGCCTGTCAGAGGGATGGCAAGGCAGATTTCTTTGAATTTTTTTTCGGTACGAGTCATAGAATTAGGTAAAGGAGAACGTATGGAGGATCTATGAGGAGGCTCGGAAAGAAATTATTGCTTCTTATGATAGTCGTAACTACGCTTGGACTTGCAGGCTGTAAGTCAGAGGAAACAGATGTGAAGAAAATAAGGGATCTTGATTTTACAGTGGTGGAGGATGCGGATCTTCCCGGAGAACTGAAGGAAATCATAGATGAGAAAAAGGAGAATCCCTTCAAGCTGTCGTATTCGAATAAAGATAGCCTATATATCGTGGTTGGCTACGGCAAGCAGAACAGTGGCGGCTACAGTATCTCGGTGGAAGAGCTCTATCTGACAAAGAATGCGATTTATATTGATACGAATTTGATCGGACCATCCAAGGATGACCTCGTTACTCAGGGAGTCACCTTCCCCTATATCGTGGTAAAGCTGGAGTTCTTGGATAAAAGTATTGTGTTTGAATAAACGTAAGAAGAGTGATGATGGAATCGGGGTAGAGCATCCTGCTCCTTTATGGAGGGGATGGCACTACCCCTCTTATCATAGAAGCCTCCCTGGTGCTGTCGGATAATCGTAAGAGAAAACGGAGAAAAAACAATATTTAGTTGGTGTAACTTATTGCTAATCTATATCTTGTGGTATATAAAATTCGTTATAATAGTTAGATTTGGATGAATTATACATGCGTTTTTTGTGCATAATGATAGGGCAGTTAGGTATTAGGGACTATGGCTTCAAAAATATTCCATAAAAAACAGAGGAAAATTCTCTCATTTCATGTGCATATTTTTCTATACAAAGCCCTATGAATGGGCGAATTGTCTGAAAATTCCTTGACAATTATTAGTGTTTCGTGCTATAATACCTATGATGCATGGGTTTTGTAACAGAATTTTGTATAAATGTTCGATTCATCCTTATCAGCAAAAGAGGTGTGATGGCAGGGAGATCGGAAGCATTAGTAAGGAGTAGACGATGGTAAAGCAAAATGATGTTAATAAGGTACGAAATGCGGTGATCAGCCATAGAGGAAGAAAGGTAAAGATCAGAATCAACAGGGGAAGACATAAGGTAGATGAGACGGAAGGCGTAATCTCTGAGACATACCCCAGTATCTTCTTAATCAAGATACAGGAGACGAAGGATATGCCGGTTCGCATCATGTCATATAGCTATACAGATATAATTACGAAGGATGTAGAGCTGATATTGTGCAGCTAATCCATAAAATAGAGCTGAAGCCATAAAGGCTTCAGTTTTTTTGCCAATTTTGGGCCTTAAAAGTATCGTAATATCCATGCTTTTCCTATATATAAAAGATTAATTCATAATTCCCCTTACCCTCGAATAAGATATGTCAGAGGCATTCCATCGTATGTCCAAATTCAAGGAGGGATTTTAAGTGGAGTTAATAAAAAAGAACATTCATATGAATAAATTGAAATGTAAGAGCACCCTGCAGCTTACATTGGATGATGATTTTAATGTCCCGGACATAAAGCCGGATATTGATGAGATAATTACTGAGCAGGGTGATATCAGAATTACCGATATTAAGGTGATGAACGGAAAGCTTCTGGTAAAGGGTGCCTTGCAGTTCAATGTTCTCTATATGTGTGAAGAGGATCAGAGACCGATACATAATATCTCGGGAGAAATCCCTTTTGATGAAGTAATTAACATGGAGCCGACCTGCTCCGATGACGACCCGGTGATTAGGTGGGAGCTGGAGGACCTGTCCACAGGACTGATTAATTCCCGTAAGCTTAGTGTAAAATCCATTGTCCGCCTTAACGTAGCGGTGGAGGAGCTTTATGATGAGGAAACCGCTGTTAATGTGGAGGGAGCGGAGGATGTACAGTACATCAATAAAAAAGTAGAAATCACCAATGTCTGCATCAATAAGAAGGACACCTACCGGATTAAGGATGAGCTGCTGCTTCCTACAAACAAAGGAAATGTATCCTCCATTCTCTTTTCCGATATCAAGCTGAATAATGTTGAGATAAGACTGCTGGAGGATAGATTCATGATAAAGGGGGAGCTTCCGATCTTCCTCCTCTATACCACGGAGGATGAGGAGAACCCTATCGAATATTATGAAACTGAGATACCCTTTAGCGGAACCATTGATTGCAACGGCTGCAGCGAGGACATGATAGAGGATATCAGCTTCCGCATCATGAATAAGAACATGGAAATCAAGGCTGACGCTGACGGGGAGGAGCGGGTGCTGGATCTGGAAGTCATTCTGGAAATGATGATTAAGGTTTATGAGACAGAGGAACCTGAGATTATCTGTGATGTATACAGCCCCTCGAAGGAAATCATCCCAATTGTCCGCAATGCCGTCTATGAAAATCTGGTGATTAAGAATAACAGCAAATACCGGATTGCGGACCGAATCCGAGTCCCGGATAATCAGCCGAGAATCCTTCAGATCTGTCATGCCAGCGGTACGATTAAGCTGGATGATGTCTATGCCGATCAGAATGAGCTGCAGGCCGAAGGTGTAATTGAGGTGGATATTCTGTATATTTCAGAGGATGACAGAAGGCCCTTGAATTCCCTGAAGGGAGCGGTACCCTTCAGCCAGGCCATCGAAGTGAAGGGACTGAAGCCTGACAGCAGCTATGAGATTAAGCCCAATATCGACAGCTTAAGTGTTATGATGCTGGACAGCGACGAGATTGAAGTTAAGGCATCCATCAACCTGAACACCATTGTATTTGATAAGATAGTGGAAGAGATCATCACCGATATAGAAGTGGCAGACCTGGATCTGGAGAAGCTGCAGGCGATGCCCGGATTGATCGGATATGTGGTGAAGCCGGGAGACAGTCTCTGGAAGATTGCCAAAAAGTATTATACGACGGTTGATTCTATCATGAGTATCAATCATATGGAGGATGATCGGATCAGAGAGGGAGAAAAGCTGATCGTCATGAAGAAGGTAAATACCGTATTCTAAACCCATAGAAATATCTCCCATACCTGTTAAGTAAATGAAGGAAAGAGCCGATATAATATCTGAAGGAAAAAACCTCATGTCTCCGGCAGTAAGATTGTCGGTTCCCATGGGGTTTTCAGTCACCGATTACCAAGGAGGGACTTCCTCCAAACCAAGGATGGGTATCGATACAGAAGGCGAATGCCTTCAGAAACGGAGGATAAAATGAGTGTAGATAGCGTTTCAAAGGTGAAAGATGGTTATGGCAGTACAGCGGTAAAGGCCAATACCGAACCGGCTAAGACTTCCGGGACAACACAGCAGAATAAGGCTGAGGATGTGGCTGCAGTTTATGAGAAAGGCTCCGATACCGGAAACAATAAGGTTTATCAAAGAGACAATGCTGTCGTAGAGAGGATGCTGCAGGAAGCCGAAAGAAGATCGCAGAATTTAATAAGCTTGGTAGAGAAGATGCTGCTGAAGCAGGGCGTGACTCTTGCGAACAGCTCTGACATCTACGCCTATCTAAGAGAGGGCAAGGTTCAGGTTGATCCCGAGACCAGAGCTCAGGCACAGAGGGATATTGCAGAGGATGGCTACTGGGGAGTCAAGCAGACCTCAGACCGGCTCGTATCCTTTGCCATGGCCCTGACCGGTGGAGATCAATCAAAGGCTGATTCCATGATCGATGCAGTCAAGAAGGGCCTTGAAGAGGCAACCAAGACCTGGGGCGGAGACCTGCCCAGCATCTCCGGTGAAACAATCAAGGAGACGATCCGCAAGCTGGAGGAATGGAGAGATTCCGACCGTAAGTAAGCGTAGTTGCACCACCTAGAACATAAAAGAGAGCACTTATTTATAAATACGATTCATGAGAGGTTGTCTGAAGGTATAAACTTTTAGGCAACCTTAATCATTTTATAATCCCAAAGACAGGAAAATGTGGTATGATAATTAGGAATAATATACAATAGACTATTATGGAGGGATTCGTATGGCGAAAATATCTAAAGAACGGAAAGTTACCTACTATATCGGGATGGGAATGACAATCCTGGGCTTTATCTTATTCATATCTATATTTTTCACCTTCTTTGGCTTCATGAACAGAGGCATAGACAACATGTACTCAGTCCATACTTCAGTATTGGAG
Organism: Bacillota bacterium; assembly: GCA_023441965.1. Lineage (GTDB taxonomy): Bacteria > Bacillota > Clostridia > Lachnospirales > Lachnospiraceae > Mobilitalea. Next base: position 12,846 of record JAEZNB010000023.1, on the reverse strand, counting down.
CCTTCCCGGGGACCTTCCTTTGCGAGACCTCTGATTGGCATGATCCTCATGATCGTCGGACAGCTTGTCATGAGAGTGGGTGCCAGAGGAGCCGCTGGCTCAGGGATCATTCTGGATCCTGAACAGGCCAGGGAGGACCTGAAGCCTTACACAGAAGCGGCCGGAGGTATGATCAATGATGTCATCAGTAATATTGATGCCTTTGATAAGAAGGAGAATACCTCTGCAACGAAGGAAATCGTAAAGGTCCGCTGCAGAAGCTGTGGAATCTTAAATGATGAGGACGCCAAGTATTGTAAGTCCTGTGGGAAAGAGGTATAGTTCGGGGCTATGGCCAATAGGGTTTTGTCAGGTGGACGGTCTTACCATGGCCTGATTTAAGGAAGTAGTGGTAGGCAGCCTTCGCAGCAGGAAGGCTATCATAGATTCCGAACACAGTGGGTCCGCTGCCGCTCATCAGGGCGGTCAGAGCACCCCGTTCCAGCATCCCTTGCTTGATTTCCTCTATGATGGGGTACTCCGGAATGGTTACTGTCTGTAGGATATTATCCATCAGGGAGGTAAGCCGGCGCAGATTCCCCTGTTCGATGGCAGCAAGCATACCGGGAATATTGGGATGGGTAACCGCTCCCGATAAATTCAGGTGCTCATAGACATATTTCGTTGACACGCTGATGTCCGGTTTTACCAGCAGAATATGACAGCCTGGCATGGGCTTTATGGGGGTCAGAAGCTCACCGATTCCCTCCGACAGGGCGGTTCCCAATTGGATACAGTAGGGAACATCGGCACCCAGCTTCACTCCCAGCTCTTTCAGCTCCTCCTCCTTAAGACCGGTTTCAAATAATCGATTGAGGCCTATTAGGGTAGCTGCCGCATCACTGCTTCCGCCAGCCATCCCCGCGGCTACCGGAATTCTCTTGCTCAGTGTGATATGGACTCCCTCCCTGATATGTAAGGCATCTCGGAACAGCTCCACAGCCTTATACACGATATTTCGGCGGTCTGTTGGCAGCCAGGGCAGGTTTGTCCGAAGCCGGATGACTCCTTCGGAATATTTTTTTATGGTCAGGGTATCGTAGAGGTGAACAGACTGCATGATCATACTGACCTCATGATATCCATCCTCCCTCTTCCGAAGAACGTCCAGACCCAGATTAATTTTTGCATAAGCCTTCATATTAATTGAATTCATAAGAATCTCCATACGTAAGTTGATATCCGTATTCTATCACAGAAGCTTTCTGTTTACAATCAGCCTCCAAACAGCTTTTTCAAGGACTCCCACAGCTTAAACCTATATTTAACCTGAAGAGGTTTGCCTTTTAAGGCCTCATATTCGTCTTCGGTCAGCAGGCATTTCAGCTGATTTTCAGCCTCCGGGTCCACGATACTGTAGGTCTCATCCACGAAGCAGAGAGGAGGAAACATCAGACACCACCAGTTCTTTCCCTTCGCCTCGCCGATCTGTACCCGCAGAGCTTCATAATAGCCGGGGGGAAAGGTGTAGTCACCATACTGCTTCATAGGAAAATACACAGGCGCCAGACTGACGCTGACCGGATAGCGGTAGCCTTCCTGGGCAATGACGCTTTCGGACAGGGTCCGGATCGAGGAAAGCTCAGCAGCAATCACAGCCCGCCCTTCTGTTATATCTGAAATATGCTTTAGTTTGGGAGACAGCTCCTTCAGCAGCGCCTCCTTTACCCGTAGCTTCAGTTCTTGGTCCGCGCTGCTGTCACTGTTGGCAATCACATGGAAGCGGATAACTTCCTGAGCTATACCCTCCTGAAGCCTATGATCCGCCCTTGCCTGAGCACGAATAACACAGGTCCCGGCCCAGGATAGGAACAGAATAAGTAGTAATAACCGATAGTTCGTTTTTTTATCAGCGACCTTGGTTAAGGTCTTTCTGTACAGTAGATATAGTTTTCTTGGCATGAATATCCTCCTGACTCTGCCGACAGCTTATGCATAGGAGAAGCACGCGGATACCCGCACGTTGCCGGCCCTTTTATTTGATTTGATCCGAACTTTGCTATGTACAATAGGATAGGGATATCTTAGTCTTGACAGAAGATGGTGGTTTTATACAGACATAAGAGAGTGCGTCTTGCAGCTTTCATGACATGGAAAGACCGGTTCAAGGATTTATCCTTGAACTCACAGGGAATTGGGATTACAATGAAGGAAGTCCGAAGACACCGATTCCGTCTTCTTGCTGTGATTTTAAAGCAGAGCGTGCATCGGGCCGGAAAGGAATAAAGGAGAACGGGATGAAGAAGGAAGTAAGAATAACGGTTGAGGGGATGCAGGATAAGGCAGAAAAGGATTCCGTAGAGGTAAGGACCAAGGGGATCTATCAGTATCAGAACGGAAAGCACTATATCCGTTATGAAGAAGAAGCAGAGGATGGAATGAGCCGGATCAAGAATACCCTGAAGCTCTCAACGAAACAGATCGTGATAAAGAAGGAGGGACCGGGAATCAATGCCGAGCTTGCGTTTGACCCTGCGGAGGAGACCCGGGCTGTATACCAGACCCCCTACGGAAGCTTAAGCTTTCAAATTACGGATACTGTGATTCTTATGACAGAGGAAGAGGATGAAATCCGGGTAATCTTAAGATACACCCTATCGGATCAAGGAATCCGGATATCGGAGAATCAGGTGAAGCTTAGAGTGGTCTCCCTATAGTGAAACAGCCCCTTTCATAAAGACGATAAAGTCACCTCTTCGGTGAGTATAATCAAATATAGGAAAGATCATTGATTACTCAGAAGGATTGGCTTCGGTAGCATATCCATCCTCATCGAAGGATACTCCGAAGGAGATCTCCTCCATAAAGTCAAAGTAAGCAGCCCTCTTCTTCTGATCCGTGATCAGGGAGGTGTAGGTGTTTTCACCCAGGGTAGGTAACAGCTGGACCTTCAGACCTCCTTCGGGAGGCAGAATAAGCTTCAGAAGCCCGGCTTCCCTGGTGGTGTTGTTGAACCAGTAATTACCTAGGCTATAGGCAATCGGCTTTCCCTGATAGAATTCCAAGCCCTGTAGTACGTGGGGATGGCAGCCGATCACTGCATCTGCCCCGGCATCGATATACTTTCTGGCGAGGGATTTCTGATAATCCGTGGGGGTATGGGTCCGTTCCACGCCCCAATGGACATAGACAACCACAAAATCGCTTTGCTCCTTTGCTTCCTTGATAACGCCCAACAGCAGGGTAGGATCATAGGTACCGATCATGCCGGATCTTGTATCCGTAGCATACCAGTCCATCGCAAAGACCACACGGGAGGCAGCCACAAAAGCAATTTTCTTATCGCCGACGTTATAATAGATCGGAGCCTTTGCCCTATCTAGGTTCACTCCGGCACCGACATAATCAATCTTTGCTTCCTCCAGGGTATCAAAGGTATCCAACAGGGCCTCCATACCGAAATCCAAGGCATGATTATTGGCCAGGGAAACGATGTCCACACCCATTTCCTTTAGGATGCCTACCCGTTCCGGTGCCGCCCGGAAGGTATAGGACTTGTTCTGTTCCTCTTCACCGCGGAGACTGTAAGCAAATTCGTTATTTAACATCATGATGTCCGCTGCGGTCATCTCTTCAATCAGCTCAGGAGAGATACAGCCGAGGATTCCCTGTCCCATGCGGTCGTAGCGGGCAACAGGCTTGGAGTCCTCATCCAGATTGATGTCCCCTGCAAAGGCCAGAACAATCGGTTCCGGAGCAGATGTAGCTGTGGATGTATCAACTGAGGCAGGAGAAGATGACGCCTGATCTGCCGTAACAGGAGAAGGTGACGTCGGGTCTGTGGCAGCGGGAGAAGGTGAAGCCGAAGCTGCCGCTGTATCCTCTCCAAGGGCAGGGGCCGGCTGATCGCCTGCAGAGGTATTCCCGGTGGAAGGCCCGGCCGATGCAGACTCCTTATCCCCAGCTGTTTCTATTTCTGTTAGCGTGAGCTCCTCCGCCCCCTGCTTTGTCATATCCTTCTGTTCCAGGGAACGGAAGGTGTAAAAGAGCATTCCGGACAGCAGAATCAGGGACAGGAGTCCCACTATAACCAAGATCCATGATTTTCTCTTATTCATACGATTTTCCCCTATAAAAATCCTCTTACCAACAAGAATGATACGATGAAGGTAAGAGGAATATGTGTTTACTTACTTGCTTGTCTGTTCCTAAGCTTTTTGAATAAGCCCTTCTTCTCCGGCTTAGCATCCAGGCTGCTTCTTAAGCCTTTGACATCCATGATGTAGATACCGCTGATGACAGCCTTCACTTCCTTCTTCACGGGAATCAGATCGAATATTTTGGCATCACAGACCATGGACATTACCTTCGGACCAATCTTAGCTTTTACAATCGGTACTTTGGAGGCACGCATATACTTGGGTGTCTGGTCCAGGACCATCTTGGGAAGACCGGCATCCTTCATCTTCATCTTCTTCTTATCAATTACCAGAATGGAAAAGGTCTGAGCGGCAGCTTTCATCTGCGCCTCGGAGGCTTCCTGTTTCTTCTGGAGCTTTCTGCCTAAGAGATAGAGGACGATAAACACAGCCAATACAACGACTGCTACTATAATTAATACGGTAATAACGGTTGTCATGAATTATGTACCTCCTAATTTGTACGTATTCAAATCCAGCCCTGATTAGGGCAACGTTTATTGTATCATCTTTTGCCTAAAAAATAAATAGGAAAATGAAAATAAGAAGGAAATATTCAACCCTATATTCGACAAGCTATCAGAGGGAGGAATTCTTCTCAAGCATATCCCGTAGGATGCCTTGGACATAGCTGCCAAGAAATTTCCGCTGTTCCTTATCCAGGCGATTAGGATAGATCGGCTTCCCAAACTCCATTACCACATGGGTGGACTTGATCTTAGGAAAATGGTTCTCAAAGATATCATCCGTATTGGATAAAGCGATGGGAACAATGGCACAGCCGGTTTTTTCTGCGATCTTAAAGCTGCCTTCCTTAAAGGGAAGCATCTCCTTGTCGTGATTTCTGGTACCCTCCGGTGATATAAATACAGAATAACCGGATTTGACCTGTTCTATACCTTTCAGAACGGTTTTCAGCCCCTGCTTAATATCCTCCCGATCCAGAAAGAGACACTGTAGAAAGCGCATCCAGGTTCGAAGAATTGGGACTTTGCCGATTTCCTTCTTTGCCATAAAGCCTGTCAGAGTGGGAAGAGAAACATAAGCGACCGCTACATCAAAATAGCTCCTGTGGTTCGCGATATAAAGCACCGCCTCGTCCTTCGGTACATTCTCCAGTCCAAGTACGGTGCGTTTGACTCCACAGATGATCAGGAGAACATGAAAGGCTCTTGCTACGATCCATTGGGAACTGGCCACCTTAGCTTTATGATTGAACCTTCCGATAATATATTCCACTAGGAACAGAGGAATACTGATGATAAAGAATATAAGCAGAAATATAAGAGCAATACCCAGACGCAGCATAGAAACCTCCCATTTGTTCTTAAAACATAACCAAAATAAATGCTCCATGTGAAAAAGAGACTTTCGGATTATAGTATAGCATAATAATCCATAAAAATCTCTTTTTTTATATAATGCGATATAAAAATTGCTGTTTCGTTCTATGTATCCTGATCGAAATCCATATCCATAGAGGCAGATTCGCCCTCCTATGTCTGCGAATGTACTTCAGAAGCAGCTCCTACGGTAGCTCGGGAGTACCTTCTCCATGCGTTTAAAAAGTACTTTCTGACTGTATCTCCGGAGAAGTTTCCGAGGGTAGTTCGGTCACGTTGTCCGGCGGTTGTTCATTAGAGTCCTCTGACGACATTCCCGTGTCTGTACCCGACGGTTTTTCCGGGTCAGTACCCGAAGGCTTTTCCGGGGCTGTAACCGGGGGGGTTCCCGGATCGGTATCCGGCAGAGGAGCTTCCGAACCTGTATCTACGGGAGCACTGTCATCGGGGGCGGTACTACCTGTATCACCCTCCTCCGGGTTCTCCGTCAGCTCACCTGACTCGCTTCCCTCCTCCGAAGGCAGTTCGGTATTGGGATCGCTACCTGTTTCATCATCAAGATACTCATCCATATAATCCGGTAAACCATCTCCATCCAGATCATCCACGATACCGTCTCCATCGAGATCTCCGGGAACAGGGATAGCGCCTTCCTCAGGTTCAGGAGTAGGTGTGATGGGAGGAACATAATTGATCAGTTCCGCATATTCTGCCTCGAAATCAAAGTCTTCACCGGGAGTATAATGATAATACTCCTCCAGCGTCAGCTGATTGACATAAAGATAATTTGCCAGGTCCCTGCCTACATAGCGGATATGCCAGGGTTCATAAGCATAACCGGTGATCTTCGTCTGATTTTTGGGATATCTTACTATGTAACCGAAGAAATGGGCATTGTCAGCGAGCCATTTTCCTTCCGGGCTGTTGGCAAAGGTAGTGACCAGCCTGAACTTCAGCGCTTTCGTAGACACATCGATGGCCAAGCCGGTCTGATGTTCGCTGGTTCCGGGGACGGCGGAATACTTCAGGGTATGCTTCTTCCCCTTCTTTACGATATTATTCAGGAAGATATCCTTTTGTCTGGAATAGGAACGGTAGCCGGATACTCCATATAGGGTATAGCCACTCTCCTGGGCAGCAGTAAACAGCTGCTCTAAAGCGGTCGCCGCCTCACGTCGGAGGAGCTTCCGCTCATCATAACCATTCAGGTCAAATAAGATATCCGGCATCACTAAATCTTCAGGTACATAATCCTTAGGTAAGGCATATTCCTTGTTTACAAAAACTGTAATACTGGTGTGGTCCAGATCCATCTCGGTGGCCGGAGCCCAGGGTATATCGGTAGGAAGAATCACTTCATCCATAATTGGTGCATCCTCTTCGCTTTTAGTATCATCATATTCAAATACGGGAGGAATATATGTATATTTACCGGAAATCTCTTCCTTCTGATTTTTCTGTATGACATCTTCCGTCGGAACGGTCATGGCGGAAGCGGTACCGGAGACAGCTGGTTTATGCTGGCGGTCTGTTATCTGATGATAAGCCAAAAAGCCTGTCAGTGACAGCGTGACCGCCGTAGCTGAGGCTATGATAAGCCTTCTCTTATTCAAAACAGAATCCCTCCTTCTCTCCAGGCTAACTACAGTATATCATATGTCAGGCAAAAAACCAGCATATTATCTCATGATTCCCCATGAAAAATCTGTCAGACCATAGTCCCATTATAGCTGTCAAGCAGCTGGGTCTTCAGCTGATACAGCTTATTGGATAGGTCCACATAGACATTATGAGGGTTGACAAGCCGTCTTGCCTCGTCCCAGAGGGAATCCTGCTCCCCGGTGCAATATGCCCGGATATCCATAACGGAAGGAGAGCTGTATACACAGCTTCCCTGAAGGAATACGGGAATCAAAAGCTCACGCAGGGTATAGGAGCCCGGCTCCAGATAGGTCTTCTTCCAGGTAGCGATGGGATCGAAGAGCAGAAGAGGCATATCTTCGGTGAAGGTCTCCTCTGCGAGGGTGATCAGATCCGCCTTAATCTTACCGCTTTCCTTTTCATAGATACGGTAAATCTTCTTGTTGCCTGGATTAGTGATTTTCCACTGATTCTCGGAGAGCTTGATCTTGGGTATGAACTTATCCCCCTTCTTAATGGCAGCCAGCTTATAGACTCCGCCAAAGGAGGGGCAGTCCCTGGAGGTAATCAGCTTGGTACCGACGCCCCAGGAATCGATTCTTGCACCCTGAGTCTTCAGGGAATCTATGATATATTCATCCAGATCGCTGGAGGCAGTGATGGAGGCATCCGGGAAACCGGCGGCATCCAGCATCCTTCTGGCCTTCTTGGAAAGGTAGGCCAGGTCACCGCTATCCAGACGGATTCCGTACTTTTGCGGCATCCTATTCTTGCTTCTTAGCTCCTGAAAGACCTTAATGGCATTCGGAACACCGGAACGGAGGGTATCAAAGGTATCCACCAGCAGGGTGGTATTCTGCGGATACAGCTCGGCATACTTACGGAAGGCAGTCAGCTCGTCTTCAAAGCTCATGATCCAGCTATGGGCATGGGTACCTAAGGCCGGCATATCATAAAGCTTGGCGGATAACACATTGCTGGTACCGATACAGCCGCCGATAACGGCAGCCCTTGCACCCAGGGTTCCTGCATCCGGACCCTGTGCCCGACGGAGACCAAACTCCATGACAGGCTCTCCCTTTGCTGCATAGACCACACGGGAAGCCTTGGTGGCGATCAGGCTCTGATGGTTGATAATGTTTAGGAGGGCTGTTTCCACCAGCTGAGCCTCCATAATCGGGGCAATGACCTTTACCAGAGGCTCCATGGGAAATACAACGGTTCCCTCGGGAACGGCATAAATATCTCCGGTAAAGCGGAAATCCTTCAGATAATTCAGAAAACCTTCCTCAAAGACCTTCAGACTCCTTAAATATTCGATATCCTCCTGCGAAAAGCGCAGATTCTTGATATAGTCGATCAGCTGCTCCAGACCGGCGCAGATGGCGTATCCGCCGCCGCTGGGGTTTTCGCGATAGAAGGCATCAAATACAACGACATCATTATTTTTATTATCATAATAACCTTGCATCATAGTCAGCTCATAAAAGTCTGTTAATAAGGTCAGATTTTGCTTCTCCATAGGATTCTCCTTACAATTGGCACGGACATAGTTTTATTATCATATCACAACATATACCAGATTGTTAAAATAGTCAAGCGGGTATCCGTTGTGGTTGCAGCAGACTTTAAATAGGAGGGTGAAGCAGTATCATACATAATTTGACGAAATAGACTAAATATCAACAAAATAGTTAAATAAATCGAATTATGTGTTGATAAAATTAATATAAAATGGTAAAATATTAGTGAATAGTTAGACAAATAAAGAAGTAAAATCATTATAATACGAAAGACGGGGGTTGTCTTGGGGAAAACACAAACAATTAAATCAAAGGGAGTCATATTTACAGGCAGCATGATTGTTCTTTATTCTTTCATCACTATTTCGAGCCTATGGCGAATGGCTCAGTACAGCTTCTTATTCACACTTCTCATGGCAGCAGCGCTTCTATTGTTTATTGTTATGGCATATTTATTCTATCGTGATATTTCCGCAGTATCAAAGAAGGAGACGGATTCTGCCCCGGAATCAGAGGACAGCTCGCAAGAGGCAGAGCCCGTGCAGGAGGAGCAGGAGTCCGATCAGCTGCTGAAGGAAAGGGTCGGTGAGATTTCCAAACAGATTGAAGCTCTGGACAGTAATATTGAAGACATAGCGGCATCAACGGAGGAGCTGGCGGCAACCATGGAGGAGACCTCGGCGATTGCAGTGGAAATAGCCGGTACTTCCCTGGAGATCGCAGGATCCATTCAGGATTTTGCGGATAAAGCCCAACAGGGGAAGGAAACCTCAGAGCACATCAAGGAGAGCGCCGTGAATACGATGCAGAGTGTTGCCGAAGCGCAGAACAAGGCCTTACATATTTTTGAGGAAACCAAGGCCACCTTAAGCCAGGCGATTGAGGATTCGAAGATTGTGGACCAGATAACGATCTTATCCTCATCCATAACACAGATCATGTCCATGACGAACCTTCTGGCCCTGAATGCATCCATTGAGGCAGCCAGGGCAGGAGAAGCAGGCAGAGGCTTCTCCGTCGTCGCCGATGAGATTCGCAGGCTGGCTGAGCAGTCGAAGGGTAATATAGCAGAGATTCAAGCGATCACAGAGAAGGTGAAGACCGCCGTAGGTAATCTGGCCGGCAGCGCCTCCCTCCTCTTAAGCTTTGTATCCGAGGACGTGAACAGGGACTATGAATTTATGAGGCAGATCGGGGATAAGTATTCGGAGGATGCGCTGATGATCAACCATCTTTTCACGGATTTCAGTGTTACCTCTCAAGACCTGCTGACCTCCATCAGCGGATTATTGACCAATCTGGACCAGATTACGCAGGCGACCAGTGACGGGGCGGATGGAACCACGGATATCGCAGGGCAGGTAAGTGACATCAAGGGTATATCCAATCAGGTGGTGGACAAGCTCAGGGAATTATTAAGTTAATAATATAAAATGATTTAGGAGGATGAAGGTATGAGCAGAATTACTTCAGTAAATGGTTGGGTCGATGTAGAAGAAGGGAGATGTATCATAAAGTCAGCCGGTACAGGAAAATGGGCTCCCGAAGATGTCGAGGACTTGAAAGAAAGTATTTTAAAGCTGGCAAAACCCTTCCAGGGTAAGAGATGGGCTTATATTGCAGACCCGTCCAAGATGGACCCGATCCTAAGCAAAGAAACCTCGGCCGCATTTGTTCAGCTTCATGTCGCACTGGAGGAAGCAGGATGTAAAGCCATTGCATTTCTGGATGGAAATACGGCAGCGATGAAGCTGCAGTCACAGAAGCATCAGAACAACTCAGATGCGAAGATGGAGGTACTGCATTTCAAGACGGAAGCCCAAGCTCTGGACTGGCTGAAGGAGATGGGAATTTAAAGAAAACTATTGACAATGTTAGATTTATATACTATTATAAACGAAAATTGATAAAAGCGCTGACGGAGAGAGTAGGCATCCTGTGAAATTACCAGCGAGCCGGGGATAGTGTAAGCCCGGTATGAGTAGCAGATGAACGAAAATCACTCCCGAGCTGCAAGATCCAAAGGCAGTCTTCCTGCCCAGTAGGTTAAGCCGGTATCTACCGTTATTCAGATAATGTATGAATGCAGCATGCTGCAGAGTACGTGAAACAGGTGGTTAAGTGATAGCATATGCTCTCATCCTTTTTCGGATGGGAGCTTTTTTTATCAATGAAACCGCCCGTTATGGTGCAAGCTATAGGTAAGCTACAGGTAATATTAAGGACATCGGATGCAGATGAATTTGACAGCAGTAACATTGATATAAGGAGGAGAATGGCATGTACGATAAGGTATCTACGGATTTGAACTTTGTCGAGAGAGAGAAGAAAACAGAGCAGTTTTGGAAAGACCATAAGATTTTTGAGGCCAGCATCGAGGAGAGAAAGGACGGAAAGACCTTCACCTTTTATGACGGTCCGCCGACTGCCAACGGTAAGCCCCATATCGGTCATGTATTGACCAGGGTAATCAAGGACCTCATACCCAGATACCGTACCATGAAGGGCTATAAGGTGCTTCGTAAGGCCGGCTGGGATACCCACGGTCTTCCGGTGGAGCTGGAGGTAGAGAAAAAGCTGGGCATCAACGGCAAGGAACAGATCGAAGCCTATGGTCTGGAACCCTTCCTGCAGGAATGTAAGGAAAGTGTTTGGAAGTATAAGGGCATGTGGGAGGATTTCTCAGGAACGGTTGGCTTCTGGGCTGACATGGAGGATCCGTATGTTACCTATCATAATGAATATATCGAATCTGTTTGGTGGTCCTTAAAGCAGATCTGGGATAAGGGCTTATTATATAAAGGATTTAAGATTGTGCCCTATTGCCCCAGATGCGGAACCCCTCTCTCCAGCCATGAGGTAGCCCAGGGCTACAAGGATGTGAAGGAGAAGTCCGTGATTGCGAAATTCCGCCTGAAGGGTATGAAGGAGGAATACATCCTGGCCTGGACCACGACACCCTGGACCCTGCCCTCCAATGTGGGTCTGTGTGTGAATCCGGAGGAGACCTATGTGAAGGTTAAGGTTTCGGTGGATGCGAAGGGCAATGTCCTGAAGCAGGATGACTGCTCCTGCGGCCATGACCACAAGCATGAGCAGGATCATAAGCAAGGCAAGGAGCAGGAGGCAGCAGTGGCTGCCGGAACAGAGTACTACATTCTGGCGGAAGCCTTACTAAGTGTTCTTGAAGGCTCCTATGAGGTGATGGAAACCTATAAGGGTAAGGATCTGGAATATATGGAATACGAGCCTTTATTTGATTTTGCGAAGACGGAGCAGAAGGCCTTCTTCGTAACCTGTGATGATTATGTTACTTTGTCAGACGGTACCGGAGTGGTTCATATTGCACCGGCCTTCGGTGAGGATGATAACAGAGTCGGTAAGGCATATGATCTGCCCTTTGTTCAGCTGATTGACGGTAAGGGTGAATTTAAGCCGGAAGCAACTGAGTTTGCAGGCATGTTCTGTAAGGATGCAGACGAACCGATTATGAAGGCTCTGGCAGCGAAGGGCTTATTATTTAAGATCTTAAAATTTGAGCACAGCTATCCATTCTGTTGGCGTTGCGATACTCCGCTGATCTATTATGCAAGAGAATCCTGGTTCATCAAGATGACCGCCGTGAGAGAGGAACTGATCGCCAATAACAATACCATCAACTGGATGCCGGAAAGCATCGGTCAGGGCCGCTTCGGTGATTGGCTGAAGAACGTGCAGGATTGGGGCCTGTCCCGTGACCGTTACTGGGGAACCCCTCTTCCAATCTGGGAATGTGAGGACGGTCACCGTCATTGTATCGGAAACATTGAAGAATTGAAGTCCATGTCCGATAACTGTCCCGACGATATCGAGCTGCATCGTCCCTTCATAGATGAGGTAACCCTCCGTTGTCCCGAATGCGGCAAGACCATGACCCGGGTGAAGCCGGTCATCGACTGCTGGTATGACTCCGGTTCCATGCCTTTTGCACAGTGGCACTATCCCTTCGAGAACAAGGAAATCTTCGAGGAGAATTTCCCGGCAGACTTTATCAGTGAGGCCGTGGATCAGACCAGGGGCTGGTTCTACTCCCTGTTAGCGATCTCCACGCTGATCTTTGGTAAGTCTTCCTTTAAGAACTGTATCGTATTAGGCCATGTTCAGGATGAGAATGGACAGAAG